>JAEYQK010000009.1 GCA_023410055.1 Acidobacteriota bacterium | reverse complement strand
TTTCGCAAATCCCCACCTGAAAGCCTTGTCGGCATTTGCAGAGGTACAGACAGTTCCGCCGCGCTCACCGCAAAATCCCTTGATCACCGCCGTCGAATTCATGTACGTCAGCGGAGTCATGCGCGAGCCGCCAAGCTCGTCGGCGATGCCCAGTTCGGCAAACTGCTCCCAGGCGTCTTCCACCTGCGTGATCTCAGCCATGTCCGCCATCGAGCAGCCGGCGTTCAAGTCCGGCAGAACTACAACCTGCTCGGCGCGGCTCAACACGTCCGCGCTCTCGGCCATGAAATGCACGCCGCAGAAAACGATGTACTGTCCCTGTGCTTCTGAAGCGATCTTCGACAATCGATAAGAATCGCCTGTTGCGTCGGCGAAACGAATTACTTCATCTCTCTGATAATGATGTCCCAGAACGATTACTTCGTTCCCCAGCGCCCTTTTCGCCCCGGCTATCCGCTCGTCCATTGAGCGGTCCGGCAGAACAAGATAATTCTCCAAACTGCAACTTGTACTTGTAGCTGTAGCCACTGTAACCCGCTTTCAGTTCCTTTACGGAACGGGGATGTTGAAAGCATCTTCGGCTCCAGTAGATTCACTGCGATTGCCCTTTACCGGGGCCCCCGCAACACGCCGCTTTGCGTGTTGTGGGGCTGTCGCCCAACCTACGGGGATGTTGAAGCCGACGGTCCTTTGGACCCTTCCCACTTATTTTGATGCCCGCACTCAACCTAAAGTAGCTGATCTTGCGCCACTTAGTTGAGTCACCAACGCTTCTATTTTCCTACTGCACAAAAGATGCTGCAACAGAAAATCGTACGCCCTCGTTACCCGACGGTTCCGAAAATGAGAAATGAACAAGCAACTACGCTCAATTTCCTGCCACAATCTCGGACGTACGCATCATTTTCATCCGCTCGCTCACAAGACCCGCATAAGCCGGGCTGATTCGCTGTGCGGCGTTGTACTCTGCAATCGCTTCGGAAGAACGCCCAGGAGTTTGCGAAAGTGCGATTCCGAGGCTGTAATGGGCATCCGCGTAATCCGGCCTGATCCGCAATGCCGTTTCATATTCCGCTATTGCGTCCGCAAGCCGGCCGGGCACCTGCGCTAACGCATTTCCCAAATTCGTATGAGCCTCGGCATACTCGGGTCTGATCCGCACCGCCTCCTCGTATTCGGTAATTGCCTCCTGAAGCCGCCCAGGGGTGCGCGACAACATGATCCCAAGATTATTGTGCGCTTCGGCGAAGTCCGGCTTTATCCGGAGCGCGGCTTGATACTCGTTGATTGAGTCCGAAGCCCTACCAGGCATCATGCCGAACAAAACTGCGAGATTGTAGTGAGCCTCCATATGATTCGGCCTGATGCGCAGGGCCGACCGATACTCGGTAATCGCATCCTGCTGCCGTCCGGGAGTGCGTGAAAACAAATTCGCCAGGTTGTAATGCGCTTCCGCAAAATCGGGTTCGGCCCGCAGTGCCGCACGGTATTCCGCTATTGCTTCCTCCTCGCGCCCAGGTATGCGCGCCAGTGCTCGTCCCAGGTTGTTGTGGGCCTCCGGAGAGTCAGGTTTGATTCGCAGCGCCGCTTGGTACTCTTCAATCGCCTCGAGCAGTCTGCCGGGAGTGTGCGACAACGCTACCCCTAGATTGATGTGCGCTTCGGCGCAATCCGGCTTGATCTGCAGGGCTGCTTCGTACTCAGCGATAGCTTCCGGTAGCCGGCCAGGCATTTCAGCCAGCATCGCACCCAAGTTATAGTGCGCCATCCAACTGGCCGGATTACGTTCCAAGGACGTCCGATAGAGCGTTTCCACGTCGCTGTACATGCGGCTTTGTCGCCAGGTCAGTACACCGAGAACTGCGACTAGCACGATAGACAAACCTATGCCAACGGTCTTAACAGAAAAAAACCGGTTTGCGACCTTTGCCAGAAGTACCGAAACTGGAACGATGATTCCCAAGCTCGCGAGGTACTGAAAATGATCGGCTACGAACGAGTAGCGAAATGGATAGACGTTAAGAAAGCCCAGTACTGGAAAAAGCGTCCCCGAAAAAAGAAGTAAGCTGGCCAAAGGTCCGCGGGAACGATGCGCTGCCAGCCACAGCCCTACCCCGATGGATATTACGCACACCGGGAATAGCCATTGCCACCACGTCGTGGGATCCACGTCCCAGCGCGGGTAAAAAAACGTCAAATTACTCGGCCACAACAGCTTGCTGAAATAAAAACAGATGGCGCGTCCGGCGACGAGAATTCGCTGAAGCGGCCCCAGCACAAAATCCGTTCCATTCGCACCGATAATCGTCCTCTCCACCCATGCCGTAAAGAGACCTGCGGATATTCCTAATCCAAACCATGGAACTAAGGGCTGCACATCGCGCTTCCATTCCAGCCTTCCTCGCCGCCACCAAAAGATGACCAGAATCGCCGCAGGTAGTGTCGCGGTCACCGTCTTGCTCAGCAATGCCAGCACGAACAAGCCTGTTGCCACGAAGTAAGCTGATTTTCGCCGGTTCTCGTCGAAATGCAGATACAAGAGCAGCGCAGCCAAGCAAAAGATCCCCGATAACGTATCCTTTTGTTCCGATATCCAGGCTACCGATTCCACCTGGACGGGATGCAGTGCGAAAACGAATCCGGCAAGCCAAGCGCCCGGAAGCTTCAACCTCTTCATGATCAGTACTACCAGGCAGGCTGACAATGCATGGAGAATGACGTTGACCAGGTGATATCCCAGAACCGCGTCACCCCAAATCTGATGTTCGAACCAAAATGCACTGTGCAACAGGGGGTAATACTGCTGAGTTGCATCCAACTCGAACCATATCCGCCACAGACCATGCAACGACTGAAGATCCGGCCTGGTGAGGTGGGCGCTATCGTCCCAGAGCGGACGCCCGTTCAGAGCAGGCTGGTAGGCGGCCACTGCCGCGCAAAAAATGACTGTCCAAAGGACAAGATTAGCGAAGCTTGTTGTGGTGAAACTCGAACCCGAAGAACTCGCGGGGGGCTTTCTGGGGCCTTGGGATGCCGAAATCCCGCGCCGTTTTGAGGACATGAGGCTTGTTTCTTTCTCCTAGAGCAGTCTAAGCAGATGACGTGAGAGGCGGGGTAAAGGTTAGGTTAGGAATGTGTAAAGTTAGGTAAAGAAGTGTAACGATATAACGCAGGTGTTCAGCTCTCCGCTTCCTCATAGAAAGAGTCGGCACGTTGTCCCTCAGTGTGCCGGACACGAACGGAACCCGACATCTGGATCGTGAATTCGTCTTCTACTCCGCTTTGTCGATCCCCAAGCGCAGGCAACACCAGCCTCGCAATTCTGCCACTAAGCAACAATCCGAAATTCTCCCCCAACTCGCGAACATAAGGAACCTGAACATGGCCAGCACCGTATCTTATGGCATGAATCCCGCAGCCGAACTCGATCACACGACTCCAGGTTGGTTTCGAAATCCCTTCGTACGTTTCTTCCTTTGGGCTTCCAAGACTGATCCCCGATTGATGCTTCTCTGCGCTGGCTCTACCCAGCGCACCCACGTAGCGCGTGGGTTCTTCGTTCTCGGGACCGGCCTGGCGTCGTGTGCGGCCTCCTTTTACTTCATTTACGCGACTCTCGGCAGTGTGCTGGCAGCATCTCTGATCGCGCCCCTCTGCGGTGCCCTCATCTTCATGTTCGATCGCGAACTGGTTGGCGGAAACACCGTTCGCGCAGCCTGGGTCCGCATCACGCTTTCGCTCCTAATCGGCATCACCATAGCAATCCCCTTCGAGATGCGCCTGCTTCAGAACCGCATCGATCTCCTGCTGAAGAAGCAGGAACAAGTACAGAATGCGCCCGCCCTGAACGCGGCCAAACAGCAACTCGCAGCCATCGACGCCCGTGAGGCGGCTCTTCACAACCAGGTCAACGACTTGCGCGCACAGCAGCAGACCGCCATCCGCAACAAAGAAGCCGAAGTCGTCGGTTCTGTCATTGCGGGCGAAACGACTGGCATTAAGGGCAAAGGGCCGGCCTACGAAGCGGCTGACGTTCGTCTGCGCGAATTACAGTCCCAGATCGATTCCATCAACTCCGATTTGGCTGCACTGGACAAAGATCGCGCTCGGGTGGACGCGCAATATAAAAGACAGGAAATCACCAGCGTCTACGACTTCCCGGCCCGCTACGAAGCACTCCAGACATTCGTTCCCCGCTTTAGCCCGCTCTGGCGGCTTGGCTGGATGGTAACCGGGCTCATCATTATGTTCGATATGTTCCCGGTGCTCTCAAAGTTCCTCGGCAAGGAAACCGATTACGACGTTCTGCAGCGAACGGAGGTCGCCGAGATCATTCATCGTGCCGAGAAGATCGCAGAGCACAATCACTCCACCATCGAGTCGGGATATCTCGACTGGCAACCCAGCACTCTTGAAGCACTGGAGCGAATGGCGACACAGGCGAAAGCCGCCGGGATTGCCACGCCAACCCCGGAAGAAGCAGCCTGAGAACCAGTCCTCCATCGCCGTTTCCGGACCGCACACCGAACCAAGTTTACTGATTTGCCACTATCACTTACCCCTGACTCGTGCAATGATGGCTGCTCATTTCTAAATTGCGTTACGACTGAGCGCTGCTGACGAACCGGCTTGCTATGGACTTCCGTAAGCGAGCGACTGCCCTAGTCTATTGACCGGGCCGTTCGTGCGCGTTATCGTCGCTTGAATTGTTCCTAAGCTGCCTTTGTTGGCGGTAAGAGAATCGGCGTGTCAACTCACGCATAGGAGCTGGTATGAACATTCGACTTCATCTCTGTCTTTTTACTTTGTTATTCCTAATTACTACTGGGTGGGCGGCGGCCAAAGAAGGCGATGCGTTCGGTCCAGTCTCACAAGACGAACTAAAGATGACGAGCGAACCCCTCGCTCCCGGTGCGCCGGCCATTATCCTTTATCGCGAGGTCGATCGCGACGACGCCGCCGACCAAGCGCACGACTATCATGGACATGAACGCAACTACAAGCGCATCAAGATCCTCACAGAGGAGGGTCGCAAGTACGCCGACATAGAAATCCCCTTCGTTAAAGGCGAGGGAAGGCGTATCGCAGGCATCAAAGCTCGAACCATACATTCCGACGGTACTGTCATCAACTTTGAAGGAGAACCGTTCGAGAAGCAGATCGTCAAAGCCAAGGGCGTTAAGTATCTGGCCAAGACGTTCACAATGCCGGACGTTCAAATCGGCAGCATTATCGAATACGAGTACACCGAGTATTTCTCCGAGTATTACGTAAACGACTCGCGTTGGATTCTTAGCGATGAGCTATTCACGAAGTCGGCCAAGTTCACCTTGCATCCCTATGAGCGATTCGCCCTCGCATGGACATGGAATCGCCTGCCTGCGGGAACGGAACCGCCCAAGAACGACCGCAATAGAATCAGTATGGTGGCTAAGAATATCCCCGCGTTCCCAACAGAAGACTATATGCCGCCCATCGACGAGCTTAAGTCTCGGGTTGACTTCACCTATAGTGAAACCAAGCTCAAAGAGAATAAGAACGCAGAACTCTTCTGGAAAGAGAAGGGAATAGAGTGGCATAAGGATCTGGAGTATTTCGTTAACAAGCGAAAGGCAATGGAAGATGCACTAGGCCAGATCGTCTCACCGTCTGACTCTCCCGAAGTAAAGCTGCAGAAGATTTATGCACGCGTCCAGCAGATTAGAAACACTTCTTTCGAAGCTAGCAAGTCAGAGCAGGAACGCAAACGCGAAAAGCTGAAAGAAGCTGGCAGCGCAGAAGATGTCTTGAAACGTGGCTACGGTACTGGCCGGGAGCTTACGTGGCTTTTCCTGGCCCTCACGCGTGCCGCTGGCTTCGATGCGTACGGAGTGTGGGTGTCCGACCGCAAGAACTACTTCTTCAACCCTGCCCTGATGGAAGACTCAAAGCTCAGGGACGAAAATGTCGTGCTAGTGAAGTTGAACGGCAAAGATTTGTACTTCGATCCTGGCTACGCCTTCACACCATTCGGCTTGTTGCCTTGGTCGGAAACCAACGTTCCTGGCCGACTTCTGAACAAAGATGGCGGTGCATGGATCACGACCCCGCTGCCGAATAGTTCAGCCTCTCGCATCGATCACAAAGCGGATCTACGCGTGACTGAAACAGGCGATCTTGAAGGGTCGGTGACCATGACTTTGGCCGGACTTGAGGCGTCTCGTCTGCGCATGGAAGAGCGGTTCGACGATGAGGCCGGACGCAAGAAATTCTTGGTAGACATGCTTAAGGAGCAAATCCCCGCCTCTTGTGAAGTGCAATTGACGAATCAACCGGATTGGCAGAGCTCTTCTCCTACCTTTGTCGCGGAATACAAATTGAAAGTACCTGGATGGCTTGCGACTGCCGGACGGCGCAGCATGCTTCCTGTTGGCCTCTTCACTGCGGCAGAAAAAGGGGTATTCGCACACACACAGCGCACGCACCCGATGTATTTCCAGTATCCGTATTCCAAGGAAGACGATCTGAAAATCGCATTGCCACTCGGCTGGCAGGTCGGCAGTCTCCCCGCAGCACAAAACGAAGGTGAAGGTAGTGCGGTGCACTATTCACTGAAAGCCGAGAAGGACGGTTCGACAGTGCATATCAACCGCAAGATGAAGCTCGATCTGGTCTTCGTTAAGGCGGAACTGTACCCGGCTGTGCGCAGCTTCTTTGAGATCGTCAGAACTGGCGATGAACAGCAGGCTGTTCTGCAGCCCATCGCTGGGACAACTTCCGCCAAGTAGGGGGACGACGACATGCGAAGAATCCTACGAACTCTTGCTCTTCTGGCACTGCCTTTCTGTTTCGGAACCGCGCTGGCTCAGGCGCCGCAATGGATGCATGCGGCGGCGGGCAGCGCGGTCCCGCCGCAAGATGACCGAACCGAAGCAGTGCTTCTGTATTCGGAACGAAACGTGAGCGTCGTTTCCTCCGAAAGAGTCAAGACTCAGGTCCGCATGGCCTACAGAATCCTGAAACCGGGCGGGCGCGATTACGGAACCGTCGTCGTCCCATTCAACTTCACGGAGAAGGTCACGAATCTGCACGCTTGGTCCATACCCGCACAGGGCAAAGACTACGAGGTAAAAGAAAAAGAAGCCGTAGAAGTTGGAGTACCTAAGATCGAAGGCAGCGAACTGGTCAGCGATGTACGAGCGAAGGTGCTGCGCATTCCAGCGCCCGATCCCGGCAACGTGGTTGGCTTTGAGTACGAGATCGAAGAGCGCCCGATGCTGCTTCAAGATACATGGCAATTTCAACAAGAAGTCCCTGTGCTGGAGGCGCGGTACTCACTACAGATACCGGCAGGATGGGAATACAAACCGGTCTGGTTGAATGCTTCCGAGGTGCAAGCAACACAAAGCGATAATAAGTTGCTATGGGTTGTTAGGGATCAAAAGCCGATTCGCGCCGAAGAAGACATGCCCCCCAGGAACGGCGTTGCTGGCCATCTGGTGTTATCGTTCCTAGCTCCAGGCGGCAATGCGACAAGCGGCGGCACAGCAACGTGGCAGCAGTTGGGCACGTGGTACCTGAATCTCACCAAGGACAGGACAGAGTCCTCTCCAGAGATCGCACAAAAGGTGACGGCACTCGCAACCGGTTCAGCTTTGGAGAAGATGAAGGCGATCGCGAGCTTCGCTCAGCACGATATTCGTTATGTCGCAATCGAACTTGGTATAGGTGGCTGGCAGCCCCATCCAGCCAAGGACATCTTCACTAATCGATACGGCGATTGCAAAGACAAGGCCACGCTCATGCAGTCGATGCTGCGTGGGATCGGCATCGACTCCTATTACGTCATCATCAATACCGTTCGCGGTTCCGTCGGACCAAACACGCCCCCCAATCCTTTTGGCTTTAACCACGCCATTCTGGCGATTAAACTACCCCCCGAACTCAGTAACCAGAAGTTCGCGGCAGCATTGCAGCATCCAAAACTCGGAACAACCCTGTTCTTTGATCCCACCGATGAGCTCACACCCTTTGGCGAAATCAGCGGCAGTCTGCAGGCAAATTACGCACTACTTGTAACGCCCGAGGGAGGCGAGTTGGTGCAACTTCCCCAGCAGCCTGCGGCCATGAACGGCATCAAGAGGACAGCCAAGTTCTCACTGACCCCCACTGGCGCTTTAACCGGCCATGTCGACGAAGTACGCAGGGGCGATCAGGCATGGATGCAAAGATGGGCGCAGCGTAACGCCAAAACTGACCAGGAGCGCGTCAAGCCCATCGAGAGTCTTCTCGCCGGTTCACTTTCAAACTTCCGAATCACGCAAGCCAACGTCATCAACTTGAGTCAAATGGATCAGCCATTCGGCTTCAAGTACGACTTCGCGGCGGAAAGGTATGCAAAAAACGCAGGTGGACTGCTGCTGGTCCGCCCCCGCGTACTGGGAGTCAAAACGCGCGGAATTCTGGAAACCGATAAACCGCGGCAGTATCCCATTGAATTCGACTCGCCTGAGTTGGACGAGGACGTTTTCGAGATCGAATTGCCGATAGGGTATGAGATCGACGAACTGCCGCCGCCCGTTGACGTAGAGTATAGCTTCGCCCGGTACCATTCGAAAACAGAGGCGAAGGGGAATTCCATCGTCTACACGCGAACGCTTGAGATCAAGGAACTGAGCGTGCCCGTAAGTAAGGCCGAAGAACTGAAGAAGTTCTATCGCATCATCGCTGGGGACGAACGCAACACGGCGGTAATAAAACCGAAGTAGTCGCAGTGGCTCTTTTCACTTGAAGCCACAAATCGATAGCCCCTGACGAGTGCATGACTGCAAACGTCAGGGGCTTGATTATGGTGTATCGATTGCGCAACGCAATCCCGTAGTTCTGAATTCAAAACTCACAACTCAAAACTCGAAATTACTTCGCTCCGTCCGAACCTAATCGATTCAGTCCGTCGATATAGGCCTTCGCGCTCGCCTCAATCACGTCGGTCGAAACGCCGCGGCCGACAACGCGAATGTCCCCATCCGCGAGTGTAACCGTGACGTCGCCCATGGCCTCCGTGCCGCTCGTAATAGCGCGGATGTCGTAACGAAGTAGCTTTGCCGGAGTCTTCGTGACAGTTGAGATCGCTTTGTAAACCGCATCAACCGGACCATTGCCGATCGCCGCTCCTTCGCGCACCTCGCCCTTCATCTTCACGCGCACTGTCGCGGTCGGAATTGCCGACGTCCCACTATAGATGTGCATGTACTCGAGATGGCATGTCTCGTTCACGACCTTGGCTTCGTCTCGCATGATGGCCAGCAGGTCCTCGTCCATGATCTCGAGTTTCTTATCGGCTACGGCCAGGAACCGCTGGTAAGCCACGTCCAGTTCCTGCGGCTTCAACTGGTACCCGAGTTTCGCCAAGCGGTCGCGAAGTCCGGCGCGTCCCGTGCGCGCAGTCAGCACGACGCGAGTCTCGCCCGCGCCAACGTCTTGCGGACGCATGATCTCGTATGTCTCCCGACCCTTCAGTACGCCATCGACGTGAATACCCGAGCTATGCGAAAACGCATTTGATCCCACGATCGCTTTATTCGGCGGAACCAGCGTGCCGAGCATCTCAGACACCATGCGGCTCGTCCGGCAGAACTCGTGGGTATCGATTCCATTCGCTAGCCCGAAGTAATCAGCGCGCGTACACAGGGCCATTATGACTTCTTCCAGAGCGGCGTTCCCTGCCCGCTCCCCTACCCCATTGATCGTGCCTTCGACCTGACGCGCCCCGTTCAACACGCCCGCAAGCGAGTTCGCGACGGCAAGCCCCAGATCGTCGTGGCAATGCACGCTGATCGTGGCCTTGTTGATATTCGGCACATTCTCGCGGATGCCTCGGATCAGCTTGCCGTAAAGCTCCGGCATCGAGTAGCCGGTCGTATCGGGGATGTTGACCACGGTCGCACCGGCCTCAATCACCGCTTCCAGCATTTCATAGAGATACAGCGGTTCCGCGCGACCAGAATCCTCTGCATAAAATTGAACATCGTCGACGAAATACTTTGCGCGCTTGACCGCATCGACGGCCATCTTCACCATCTTCACGCGCTTGTGGGCCAGAGTCTTGCCATAGCGGTCGTCGCAGAACTTCTGCATGATGTGAATATCGGACACACCGATGCCGGTGTGGATGCGCGGCTTCTTCGCTTTCGATAGCGCCTTGCCACATGACTCGATGTCCGCCGGAACGGCGCGCGACAGCCCTGCAATGGTCGGTCCCTCGATCTCGCGCGCGATCTGCTTCACTGCGTCGAAATCTTCGGGCGACGAAGCCGGGAATCCTGCCTCAATGATGTCGACCTTCAGCCGCGCCAATTGTCGCGCCAACGTGATCTTGTCTCTTGCACCCAAACGCGTGCCGGCTGCCTGCTCGCCATCGCGCAAGGTAGTATCAAATATCGCAACACGATTACTCGAACTCTTCATACTTAGGTTAACTATAAACGATTCAGCGACTTCGCTTTAGCAGTTGTCGCGATGAGATGAAGCGATTTCTTTTCTTCTGCTTTTGAGTCGATAGAAAGGATGAATGCGCCAAAAAGCGTCAGCCTCCGATATGAACCATCGTGCGTGAGGCGGGAACAAAGCCTTCTTCGCCGATGTGGTGGCGCTCTTCTTTGGTCACTACAACGTCAGTGATGAACTCCGCTAACTCTTCATCGCTCGCGCCACGATGCATTAGGCCTGCAAGATCATGTTCGAACGCCGAGAACAAGCATGTACGAATCTTGCCATCAGACGTCACACGCACTCGGCTGCAATGGTTGCAGAAGGGATTGGACACCGGAGCAACGATTCCAATCTCGCCGACACCGTCGCCAAATACAAATCGCCGCGCCGTCTCGCTGTCGATCTTCCTTGGGACTTCAACTAGTCCCCGCACCTTCGACAGCCTTGAGACAATCTCGTCCATCCTGACCACGACATCTGGCGACCACACGCGATCTTCTTCCAGCGGCATGAACTCAATAAAGCGAACGTTCACGCCTTCGGCACGCGCGAACTCGCCGAAAGCCTCGATCTGATCGTCGTTGAAGCCCCGCAGTAGGACGCAGTTGACCTTCACCGGCTCCAGCCCTACCCGTTTCGCAGCCCGCACACCGGCCAGCACCTGCGCGAACGCGTTGTGAACGCGCGACACCTTCGCAAACTTCTCTTCGTTCATTCCGTCCATGCTCACGGTCACGCGAGTCATGCCTGCATCTTTCAACGGCTGCGCCATCTCGGCAAGAAGGTGCCCATTGGTCGTAATAGCAAGCTCCAGCGGTTCGCCATCACAGTTGCGTAGCGTCGCCAATTCCCGTACGAACTCGACCAATCCCGCCCGCAACAGGGGCTCGCCCCCCGTCAGCCGCACCTTGCGAACACCTAATCCTGCGAACACCCGCGCCATTCGCAGATAATCCGTCATGGATAATTCCGGGAACTGCGCGCCCACTGTGCCCGTCCTGCAATAGACACACTTGTAGTTGCACCTGTCCGTTACCGATAAACGCAGGTCGGTGATGTCGCGCCCGTACTTGTCTTTAAGTCTCATCGAGTGAGCATTCAAATCTCAGGCAGGAACAAACCGCGCTCACCCGTGTGAAATCGTTGCGCGTGGCTGATCGGCTTTGGGTTTCAATCACCCGACACCCGATCACCAGATCACCCGATTTCTTTGTTTCCTTTCCAACACGGGAGGCACCGGCGTTTCCACCTGCACCCTTGGCCCCTCCGATCAGGAGAAGCACCGCCACCAGAACCATGGTTTCGACACCGCAGGTCCCGGCGGTCGGAAACACAACTCTTTTGATGCACTGCAAAACAATGCCGCTGAACTGTTTAGAACCCCTTAGCTGCCCGCGCAGGCTGCCCAAGATTCTGGAGCCACTCGCCAGTCGCCAGAACATGGCTGAACCTTGACTGCTGCACCACCAGAACGGCACGATGCAACTCCTCAGCCGTGACCTCTCCGGCAGCGTTCTTGAACGCCAGCGTCCCCGTCGCATCCGACAGAAACTCCGCTGAGAATCCCAGATGCACGGCTTGCCGCGAAGTCGTGTCGTCACACATTTGCGTCATATACCCGCAGATCGTGACTGTATCGATCTCGTGCTCGCGAAGCCACTGCTCAAGATTGGTACCAGTAAAGCTGCCTGGCAGTTCCTTGTGGATCAGCACGTCATAGTGCCTGCGCGCGACCTCTGGATGCAACTCCCATCCCGGCGTTCCCTTCTTGAACACCTTCGCATCCGGGCGCGGGACCGCCGTCTGAATCATCACGATCGGCACTCCTGCTTCTTTCGCTCCATCCATCGCCCGGAGTATCTTCTCGAAGCTCCCCGGCGGGTAAGTGATCGTCATCGGGCCCGAGAAGTAGTCGTTCTGAACGTCGATCACCAGCAGTGCTCGCTTGCTCATGCTTTCTCCTTGAACTCTCATCATAAATCTTGCAAATCACGGAATCGAGAGCTGCTGCTTTCGCTTTCAAGCCGCGCCGCATCACAAATACTGCGCCACTTCCCAACCAACAAGGAGAGCTACTATGCGCAAGTACTCAATTCTCGTGTTGGCCGTCGCTCTATTCTTCGCCATAGGTATGATGGCGCAAACGAGCAGCGGCTCTTCTTCAACGACTGGCAGCGACCAAACAGGAATGCAATCACCTCAATCAGCCCAGACCAGCACGTCTGACATGGGTTCTTCTTCAGACCAAAAAGGAAAAGAGAAGACCGTCGAGGGGTGCGTGGTACGTGCGCAGACTGACTACTTCATCTTCCCAAAGAATGGACAGCCCGAGCACATTTCGTCCAGCGGCCAGGACGTCAGTGCTCACCTGGGTCATCACGTGAAGCTGCATGGGACAGAGCAGCCGTCTTCGAGTCATACCGCGTCTGGCAGCACTTCCGGTGGAACCAGCGGAGCCGCGGCGAGTAACACTCCCGGAACATCAGGTTCCAGCAGCGGCTCAACTGGTAATGTCGGCGCCAATACTGCGGGCTCCGTCAATGAATCAGATACCGGCGCAACTAAGAATAAAGAGTTCGTAGTGGAGCGCGTCGACATGGTCTCTGAGTCTTGTCCCGCCGACATTCAGAAGAACATCCAGTCCAGCGGCATGAGCACCACTCCTCGATAGCACCCTTCCGCTTAAGCAAAAATGCGCAGCCGATCATGGCTGCGCTTTTTGTGGAATTCTCTATGCAGAAGCGGCGCGCTCTTTCTGGGATTTCACATGCCCTGTTGCGAGCAGTCGCAGTTGCTGCAATTGTTCCGGTGACAACACCCGTTTGGGAAAGAACTCAAACGAACAGTAAGAAACGTACAGAAGAACAGCCTTCTCGGTCTCGAGCCAGTCCACGAAGCAAGGCCATTTGTACTCCGTGCTGCTGATAGCGTTCGTCATCCGAACGCCGCTCTCATCAATCGTGACGCTAAATTCAGGCTTTCTTTCGGGCCGGCTAATGTAGGAGCGTTTCGCAACTCGGGAGATGTAGTAAGTCCCAAAATAGATCAGCCAGGCCCCCATCAACGTAGGAATGACCGCACCGGAAGGTTTGATCGTCTTTGCAGCAAGGGGCAGGAGCGCAAAAAGAAAGATAAAAACGATGCCCAGCGGCACCGATATTGAAAAGAAGATACGGTTCAGCAGCAACGAACGTTTGCGGAGATGAACCCTGTAAACGTCCACCCAATCTTGGGCTGTGTAGGTTAGCTGAAATTGCACTTGAAGCTCCTGCGAAGTGAATGAACTCAGGAGCCCGATTATACAGAGCTAAACCCGAGTCTCGATCCCCGTTATCGCGTTCTGTTCCTGCTGCATGCTCTGCGCGATTTTGACGTTCTTCTTGAAATCGTCAAGCATGCCTTCATCCAGCCGGACTTCCGTGGGTTTCTTGGCGATCGACATGGTGTCAATCTTGTCCTGCAACTTGAGCAGTGCATAAAAGAGGTTTTCCGGACGCGGCGGGCAGCCAATCACGTACACATCCACCGGAATGATGCGATCGACACCCTGAAGAACCGAGTAGGTATTGAACGGACCACCAACCGACGCGCATGCGCCCATCGAGATCACCCACTTCGGATCGGGCATCTGGTCGTACACACGCTTAACCACGGGTGCCATCTTCAGCGACACGGTACCAGAGACGATCATCAAGTCACTCTGGCGCGGGCTGGGACGAAACACCTCCGAGCCAAACCGGGCGATATCGAAGCGCGCCGTCGTCGATGCGATCATCTCAATCGCGCAGCACGCCAGACCGAAGGTCATCGGCCAAAGCGCCGATTTACGCGCCCAGTTGAATACATAGTCTACCGAAGTGACAAGAAAGTTCTTCTCGAATCTATTTTGCAGCCAGCCGCCCATTGGGGCCCCTCTATGTTGAGCTTGTGGAAGTCAGTACCTTGATTCTCAACCTTGCGCACCGCGCACACAGTGACAGATATCACAGTCAAAGCACTGGAACTAACTAGTTTAGGCCCGCCTCTAAGCGCCGGTCAACGTGAGCTATGTAAACTACTCATTTCACGAAGAATTACCAAGTTGTAGTTTCCCTCAAATCTAAATACGATTGCTCTCAAAGCGCTAAATACATGGCATCTACAGACATCGAAAATACAATCGTCGAACAGTCATCGGCTGTTCGGCCGCGCCTCCTGAACTGGCGCCGCCGACTGCTGTGGATCTTCATCATCGCCTTTCTTCTGCGCTTGATCGCAATCGGCGTCACTCATCAGTACAAGGTCCGCGTCACGGAAGATAATTTTGGTTTTGGCTGGGAAATGGGTCGTGTCGCGAAGGCAATCGCGACTGGTGAAGGCTTCGCCAGCCCAATGACAGGGTTTCACACTGGACCGACCGCGTGGGAACCGCCGACATATCCGTATCTGATTGCCGGCGTGTTCAAGGTGTTCGGAATTTACACCCGCACTTCAGCGTTCGTGCTCCTGGCAATCAACTCACTCTTCTCCGCGCTGACGTGCATCCCTTTGTTCTACGTTGCCCGCCGAATCTTCGGCCTCAAGGTGGCCAAGTGGTCAGCCTGGACCTGGGCGTTGTTCCCCTATGCGATGTACTGGGCCGTCAAGTGGATATGGGAAACAAGCATTACGCAGTTCCTGCTGACGACGCTGATATTGATAACGCTTCAGCTTGAAGAAGCCGAAAGCAACCGGCGCTGGGCGCTCTGGGGATTTCTCTGGGGAGTTGTCGCTCTGACAAATCCATCCATCCTCTCATTGCTTCCCTTCTTCGGATTGTGGCTCGTGTACCGCCGAACCCGGCGTCATACCGATTGGCTGGTTCCATCCGCGCTTGCGGCAATCATCTTCTTCGCGACCATCTCGCCTTGGCTGATTCGAAATTACGAAACGTTCGGGCGCTTCGTCTTCATTCGAAGTAACTTAGGCGCGGAATTCCGGATGGGCAACGGCCCGGGCGCCGAAGGCATTTGGATGTCCTGGCTTCACCCCAGCCACAACAAGATCGAGTTCCAGAAATACCGCGAGATGGGTGAACTCAATTACGTAGCATCGCGCAAGCGAGAGGCTCTCGACTGGATACACTCGCATCCGGCCCAATTCGCGAAAATCAGCTTCCGCAAGTTCGTCTGGTATTGGTCAGATCCTCCATGGGGCGGTCGAGTAATGCCCCTGAAGAACTGGCTTTTTTTGGCATCATCGATTCTCGGCTGGTGGGGGCTCGCACTTGCCATTAAGCAACGAAAGAAAGCCGCCGGACTGCTTGCGAGTCTCTTCGTCATCTATCCGCTGGTGTACTATTTTGTCTTCCCTCACCCCAGATATCGCGCTCCGATAGAGCCTATTCTGCTTGTTCTCGCGATCTATCTTTATTCTGAGACTCGGGAAGGGCGTGAGGCCAAAGAGGAGTCCACGATACTCCCTACGTTTAGCGCCACCGCAATGCCGATCACGACGCTTTCCGTAATCATTCCTTGCTACAACGAGAAAGCCACAATCTGCCGCGTTGTTGATACCGTTGTTCGCGCAGAAACCGCCCACCTTGAGTCCGGAGTGGATTCCCTACGCAAGGAAATCGTCATTGTCGACGATTGCTCGAAGGATGGAACGCGAGAAATCCTCTCGGAACTCCAGCGTGACTTTCCATCCCTTTACCCTGGCGCGAGTCTCAACGTCCTCCTGCACGAGAGGAATCAGGGGAAAGGCGCCGCTGTTCGTACCGGCATCAAGCAAGCAAGCGGCGGAATCGTTATCGTTCAAGACGCTGATCTTGAGTACGATCCCAAAGACTTCCCCACCCTACTCGAACCGATTCTCACCGGCCGTGCAGATGCCGTGTTCGGCAATCGCTTCCACGGCGGCATCCACCGCGTTCTGTACTTCTGGCACTATCAGGCCAATCGCATGTTAACGCTCTTCTGCAACATGCTTTCAGACCTGAACCTGTCTGACATGGAGGTCGGATACAAGGCGTTTCGCCGCGAGATTTTCGATCTGATGGAACTGAAGTCGAACCGCTTTGGCTTCGAACCAGAAGTCACCATCAAGACCGCCAAGCTAGGCTGCCGAATCTACGAGGTTCCTATCTCTTATCACGGTCGGACCTACGATGAAGGAAAGAAAATCGGCTGGAAAGACGGCGTGGCGGCACTCTGGCACATGATCAAATACCGCTTCGTCGACTAGAACTGGTTTACAAATGTGTTTGGGTAGGGCACGGCTTTAGCCGTGCCGCCACGTCACTATAAAATTGGGCTTCAGCCCCTGAGGGACCTACCCCCGGAATTCGGGAATTCGCAAACATCCGCAAGCCAGATTGTCGTTCCCCGTTCAAGCCTTTCTTTTGGCTTGAGCGGGGCTAAAATTCCAAATGCTATTCAACTCCCCTCACTAACCTTTTTCGCCCCCATCCGTCTATCTCGGCAGGTGACCAATGCCAGCGCGTTGGCCGACGCGTTGGCTAATCTGCCGCGTCTCGCTGAACTTCGACCTTGCCCCAGGTCGACTCCTCATCAGCGGGGCGCGGCCATTCTTTGCGATTTCTTCGGTTTCGTCCCGATCAGAAGCAGCGCCCCGATCCGCTTAAACTCCCGCAACTCGCCTGCATTCGCAAACCACTTGCCTTTGTACTCCTCCGGGGTCGGAGTGAGGTCAGGAATCCGCCTCGCCGTCACATCGTCAAAACCGTGCTTCCGAAACAGCTCCACGTACTCGGCCTCTGACCTCACTTGCACCGGGACATTCAGAGCATCCACCCACCTCAGCGAATAATGATTGTCTCTGTACAGATTAATCAGGATGAACAGCTTCCCTCCGGGCGCCATGACGCGCACCAACTCTTCCAAGGCCGCATCCTGATCCGTGTAGTAGTAAAAGGACTCGATCGACAGCACCTTGTCAAAGTAGTTGTCTTCCCACGGAATCTCCGTAGCCGATCCCCACACGTAGAGGACGTTATCTAGCTCGCGTGAGGTCGCCCGCGCCCTCCGCACCATTTCGTCCGAAACGTCCAACCCGACGACCGCGCCCCTGGGCGCACCACTCACCGCACGAGCCAATATCCGCGTCGCCCAACCTGCCCCGCACCCAAGATCGAGGACCCGTTCTCCCGGCTTCAACTCCATCAGCGCCATCGTCTGCTCGGCAATGCTGATGTGGTGACGCTCCATTTCTTCGCCACGTCCCTCTTCCGCCCACTTGTTGAATTCCTGACGCAGCCCCTCGTCCCCAGAGATCTCTGCCATTCGCCCTCCATCAAGCACACGCTTCTATGCTACAGTCGCTACAGGATGGCGAAAAGTCCAACAATCTGCTCAGACTCTGCCTCGCTGAATCGAGGCGCTTATCCGGTGCTGATTTCGGCGTGGCTGCCGGTAGTACTAGGCCTGTTGGTGATCTTCCTTGAGTCAAGCAACTATTTCTCGTCCTCCAACACAGGAGCCTTTCTTTCCAAGATTCTTACCGGCATTTTTGGGCACCACCTGAATCCGTCCCGGATGGAAGCTCTAAATTTCTTCTTGCGAAAGTGCGGGCATTTTCTAGGATACGGCGTGCTCGGCCTTCTCTTCTTTCGAGCCATTCGTAATACCTTTTCGCTGTGTCGTACTGCAAAGGCCAAGACATCGCGCCCCAGTCTACAGCGGTGGGCGCTTGCAGCCATTCTCTGCACTGCAATGGTTGCTGCCGCCGACGAATGGCACCAAAGCTTCCTGGCTTCGCGAACCGGCGCGTTTCACGACGTTGTTCTCGACACCACCGGTGCCGCCGTCCTGCTCATCCTTGTCCTGATTCGCTACGCCGCGAAGCGCCGCATCACTGAACCGAAGTAAAAGATTTCTGTTCGGCTTCCTTTGAGCCCTTTGCGTCCTTTGCGTTGAGCGCTTTTCAAAGCATCCGTTCATCCGCGCGTCCGTTCATTCGCTTGAAGGTGCTAAACTTCTCTGAACGACGACTCAGGAGCCGCTCATGAATCGCGACGGTCAACCCCGCCCCAACATGGATGAGTACCTCATGGGAATCGCAATGGCCGTACGTGCGCGCGCCAATTGCACCGGCAATCGCGTCGGCGCGGTCATCGCGCAGGACGCCCGCATCGTCTCAACTGGCTACAACGGCACGCCCCGTCACATGCCGAACTGCGACCAGGGCGGATGTCTACGTTGCGCTAACCGCGAGGCGTTTCCCTCGGGCACCGGCTACGACCTTTGCATCTGCGTTCACGCCGAACAGAACGCCCTCCTCGGAGCCGCGCGTTTCGGCATCGCCGTCGATGGCAGCACCATGTACACGACCATGCAGCCCTGCTTCGGATGCCTCAAAGAAGCGCTCCAGGCCGGTGTCGCCAAAATTTTCTACGTCCACGAATGGCGTCACCCCGACGCAACCTACCGCGCCGAATATGACAAAGTATTGAAGTGCTTCCCAGGCGGCGTACATCAGTTGACGATGGACGACCCCGACGCCGACTGGGCCATCTCCTCCCGTCGCGCCAAAACGAAGTAGACGCATTCACGATTTCTTGTAGTGGCGACTACGGGCAGGGCACGGGCTCTAGCCCCTGAGGTGAAAAGCAGCTCTCATGCGTTAAACTGGAATTGCCTTGCACACGATCACATCAGCTCTCACTCTGCGCCGCGTGATTCTGATCACGCTTCTCGTCGTGCCACAACAGTTCTGGTTCCGCCACGCCTGGCGACTCTCGTCACGCCTAAGCTTCAAGTGGAAGATCGCTTCCCGCATCTTCATAGCGTTCTTCGCAGTCACCGTCGTCGCTACGCTTTCCGATCGCCTAATTTCGCCATTCATTCCGCGTAGCATACCGCCATGGATCGTATCCATCTCGTACTTGTGGCTATTCACCTCGATCTTCGCTTTCTTCTGCATCAAGGCGGTACACACTATCGAATGGATCTGGGGCATCATCAAGAGACTGTGTGCCCCACTCTTCGCGAAGCGAAGGGTGGGAGAGAAGAGCGTTGACCTACCCGAGATCGGCCGCCGCACCGTTCCGGAAGGGATGGCGCGCGAGAACGAACTCCCCAACCCATCGCGCCGCTCCTTCTTCCGCTACGCCTCCGCATTCGTCGGGACCATGCCCTTCCTTGCCGGATTCTACGGTTACGCGCGCGAGCGCCTCAACTTTCAGGTCGTCCGCGTTGACGTCCCGATCCCGAATCTTCCGCCCACTCTCAACGGCTTCCGCATCGTGCAACTCAGTGACGTTCACGCTGGAGACTACATGCCTCCAGACGAGATTCGTCGCGCTGTCAATATGGCTAACGCTCTCTCGCCGCACCTCGCCGTCGTCACCGGCGACATTGTCTCCGGCGCCGGCGATCCTCTTGCCGAATGCGTAGCCGAACTCAGCCGTTTCCGCGCGCCTCTCGGCATCTGGGGATGCAACGGCAATCACGAAATCTATGCCGGCGCGGAAGACACCGCAGAACAGCTCTTCGCAGCACACGGAATGAAGATGCTTCGCAGCGCCAGCACCCAACTCAACTGGGACGGCCAGAACATCAACCTGATCGGCATCGATTACCAGCGACAGTTGGAGCTGACGGACGCGCGTAAACCTGGCCTCGACGGCGTTGAATCGCTTGTCCGCCGCGACATGCCCAACATCCTGCTCTCGCATAATCCCAACAGTTTCTATCGCGCCGCGGAACTCGGCATTGAACTCACTATCTCCGGACACACGCACGGCGGCCAGATCAGTCTCGAAATCGTCAGTCACAATGTCAGCCCGGCCCGATTCATGACTCAATTCATCGCAGGCCTGTATGGTGCCCCGTTCAAGCCTGCCTCTGGCTTGAGCGGGCCAGATAACACGAAGTTTGCCGAAAGGAAGTGCCACCTATACGTCAATCGCGGACTCGGCACCCTCGGAATTCCCGCCCGCCTCGGAGCCAGGCCGGAAATCACTCTGCTGACCCTCCGCCCCGCGTAGCGCCGGACTCCAGTCCGGCCGCAGCTTGGGTTTCGTAGCGCCGGACTCCAGTCTGGCCGCAGCTTGGGCTTCGTAGCGCCGGACTCCAGCCCGGTCGCAGCTTGGGTTTCGTAGCGCCGGACTCCAGTCCGGCCGCAGCTTGGGTTTCGTAGCGCCGGACTCCAGCCCGGTCGCAGCTTGGGTTTCGTAGCGCCGGACTCCAGTCTGGCCGCAGTTTGGGCTTCGTAGCGCCGGACTCCAGTCTGGCCGCAGTTTGGGTTTCGTAGCGCCGGACTCCAGTCCGGCCGCTGGTGCCCATCCGTTCATCCGATCTTCGATCTCTTTCGGCAACGCGCCGCTATCGTTCGCATCCAATTTCGCTGGGCGTGAGCACCCGCCCAATCCATTCACAGTTTGGAGGAAGCATGCCCGAGACAACGAAGGCGACTGCCACTGATGCCGAACTGATCCTGAAACTCTACGATCTTCGACGCGAACAGAAGATGCGCAAGGCGCGCGAGTGGTACGGCGGTCAATTCTGGCCCGAATCATTCGAAGAAATTCAGCAACTCATGATGGGCTTCGACAAGGAGGAGAACGCCTACTTCCGCCAGGTACTCAGCTACTGGGACATGGCTTGTTCCCTCGTACTACACGGGACACTTGACCCCAACTTGTTCTTCGACACGAACGGCGAAGGCGCCTTCGTCTACACCAAGCTCAAACCGTTCATCTCACAGATGCGCGCCGCCTTTAACGCTCCCGAATTCTGCGCCAGCATGGAGCGCCTCTTCGAGAGCACTCCCGAATGGCGACAACGCATCAGCCGCATGGAAACCAACCTCGCCCACTTCCGCGAAGTGCGCAAGAAACAAATGACCCAAGGCCAAGCCGCCGCCTAGACAAGCTGTGCGAAAACTTTCTCGTTTGTAGCCGCGTAGCGGCGGTAGTATCTAGCCGGGGACGTCAGTCCCCGGTGGATTGGCAGAAAGTCGGGGCAAGTCCCGACAGGGACGTCAGCGTTTTTCTGACACCACATAGCCCGATCACACTGGCGTAAACCAAATGGGTGCCCCATCCTTGCGCAGCAAGGGTGAGGATTTTCATCTGTGAAGTGAACGGCATGGTGCCCCACATCTGCCCGCTGTTGGCAGATGTGGGCCGTGTTGACGAATCGTAATCAGTCATCGTGCCCCTCGGCAAAGCCGAAGGGGATGTGTCTATAGCGTCGCAACACTAAAGAATCCCACGTACTCAGAACAGTCACGACCCAGATGCTTTCCTCTACTTTTCCGTCCAGCGATCATTTAGATTGTCTCCAACTTCGTAACTCTGGAGAAAGCAAATGACCTGCCGCGGCGTGTATTTCGCCATTTCAGACGAGGAACTCAAGAGGCTGCTCAACGCTAAAGATGACGAACAGCGCCTCAGCATCCTTCAGGACGAAATCGAGCAGAAGTGGGATGAGGAGTGGCTCTACGAGATGGACAAATCCTGGGACGCGCTCCACCGCTGTCTCGCTGACGGCAGCCTCGGCATGGATAACGACCCCAAGCCACTTTCGCTTTGTGTGCTTGGCGGCAGACAGTTATACTCCGGCGACGACTACATCATCTCGCTCAAAACTACACTCGAAGTCACCGACCTAGCACGCGCCTTGTCTTCAATCTCCCAGCAAGACCTGCGCAAGCGTTACTTCGCAATTGCGCCTGATTACGCCATGGATCTCAACGAGCAAGACTTTCAGTACACATGGGACTACTTCAGCGGCCTACCCGAGTTCCTCGCAAAAGCAGCCTCAGCAGGAAGGCACGTGGTCTTTACCGTCGACCAGTAGCTGCGGATAGACAGACGAACCGATCCAGACATGTCGCGTGGGCAGCGATCTATCCTTTCCCGTCCCTAATCGAGGTCCTTTGCGCCACAGGAATGAAGGAATTCTGCTGTTGCGTCGAGTGGCGCGGATGGTCGGGTCAAGTCCTTATCGTCACCGCGGGGGACAAACAAGATCATGCCTTGTCTTGCACGTGTCAGCAGAACTCTATAGCTGTTGATCAGGTAGGCACGCGCCTCAGGCTGACCGATATTTTGCCACTGAGTACCGCGAAAACGCTGCAAAACCCAGCGCTGCTGCTCGCGTAGGAAATCTCCACCCCAACACAGGCATGCCCAATCAATTTCCAGGCCTTGAATCTGAAACTCGTTTGCCGCAACCTCGAGTTGGAAGGACGAACGGACGTCCCCTTCTTGCGCCAGGAACCAGTGCTCCACACCGTCTGCCCTAGCGGGCGGTAGTTCAAGTCCTTCGGCTCTCAAGCGTTTTGATTCAGAAGACGCAATGCATCCGTAGCGCTCTGTACCACTCGCAACTGCACGTAGCCAGTCCTTCGCTCGCTGAAGATCCCTAGTTAAGTAGATCGGATAATCTGAGTTGTCCTGAAGCACTCGCCGACACTCGTCGCAATTTCCTAGCAGAAGCCATTCCGCCCATCTCGCGATAGTCTTGCCTCGAAACTGCCGTGTAGGGTTGTCAAGATGAAGAGAGGGATAGATCGCGACCTTAGCGTGCACGGGGACCTCCGATTCGAATAGCTTCGCACCGGCACCGTATGCACCATCAAGCGCCTGTTGCGAAGTAGCGATATCCCAGTGCGTGAACCGACTCAGCAATGCTCTGCCCCATTCACCAATTCCAGCCTCGCCTTTATTGATCTCCTGGCCTCCACCGACGAGCGCGACCAAAACTGCCCAATCGTGCCTATCCAAGATCGCCATCAGTAGTTCAGGCTCAGAATAGTCTTTCCAAGTATCAGTCCCGTCAAGATATTCCGCTGTTCGCTCGGCGTTCCATGCTCTCTGCGCCTCATCGAACACAACAATGTTCTCGTGCGGCGGTGCACTCGTTTTGGTGTGGGTCTTCTTGTACCCAAGTACCGTATCGATCGTGGTCTTTGGATCCCGTCCAGAAATCCTCAACCCCTGTCTCTTCCGCCTCGCAGTGTCCTTCGCTAGTGCCGTTCTCAGCACTTTTACGAGCGGCAAATTGCCGGTCAGAAACACGGAGTCCGTGCTTGTGGCTTCCCGTAGGTTGCGATCGTGCACAAGTTTCAGGCCAGCTAACGTTTTGCCAGCTCCAGGAACCCCAGTCACAAAGCAAACGGTCTTTCTCTTCCGCGCCATCGAGCTCACGGCTATATCGCGAATCGTTGAAACGGTCTTCGTCAAGTTAACAGGATCGCAATCAGCCCTGGCAATGTCCTCGACTTCCATATCCGCGAACATAGCCCTTGCCGCCTCAATTATGCTCGGCACAGGATGATACTCACCCAAGTTCCACGCCTGAATTGGAATTTGAATGCCTGTTGCATGTTGATCTGCAACCGATCGAATGAACTCACCCAAACTATCTCTGCCAAGCACTGTCGTAGAACGCAACTGCCGCGCAAATCTTTGCTTCCTTTCCCGCATCGAACCGGGCTGCGCGCCGACAACCACCGGGTAAATTGACCGGTCATGACTGGGTTCGTGGAAATGCAGGAGGTCCAGGCAGTAATCCTCAATCTGATCGGCCGCGCTTGAGTCAACCTGTTCAGTCTTGAACTCAATGCCGATAATCGCATCCCCTATCAAGAGGACGGTATCCACACGGCCCATGCGACGCGGAATCACAAACTCCAGCGCGATCCCCCAGTCACTCGCCCCCAGACTCGCCAATTCATCGCTGGAAAGCGCCGACTTTAGAGTCTGAATCTGGTCACGCCAAGCAGTAAGTTGTGCTGTCTTCAACTCGTTGTAGCGATCACGCTCATACGCTACAACCAGCTTTGATTCCAGATCGCGTGATGCACTGCTGACGAAGTCCCGAACTGTCTCTGCGTAGTAGGCCGGCATCGACATCCAGGATCACACAATCGCACGCGCCGGTCGAGGAATTTGGGAGTATGCCAGAGCAGGGTGGCCGTAACAGCTTCACGCCCCCACCTTCCCCCCATCTGCCGTCGCACTTCTTGTAAAGATCCGGCGGTACCGTCGGAGCGGACTTCGCAAAATCGTTCGAGCGCTTCTTCATTTCGGCAATTCGCTTGTCCAGTTCGGACTGGTTACCATCGGCGAGTCTGGCCAGCATCACTTGGATGTCCATGCGAATGCTGCCGTAGATGTACGCCGACTCTCTGTGCTTGAGTGCGCGCGTTGTTCCTGCCGCTGAGGTAAGCCCTTCAGGACCTCATCTAGACTCTGTTCCGATTTTGGAAATCCTCCACCGCAGTTCTTCCCCACGGTGCCCCACGTTCGCGCAGCTAACGTGGGGATTTCCCGTCACATCCACTCGCCTTGTTCGGTTTTCGGAAATTCCGCGCTGATGATGTCGTAACTTCCAGAAATGCTCGTAACCTGTTAATGGCTCGTATCACGAGCGCTCGCGGGCAAGCGCTAGAGCGGCAAGGGCATGTTCGAGGCTATCGACATCGCCCTGTGAACTTGCCCCGGAGGGGCACATCGGACTTAGCCTTGGACGGCAGTCCGGGGATGGTGCCCCCATGAGGTGGCGCGAGGCCCGTAGGGACGACCGAGCTCTCGGCGCCTTAAGTCCTTTGTTTTCGGAATTTTGCGCGTAAGTCCTTTAGATTGCTGACTGTAGCAGCAAAAGGTGGCTAAATACCTTTGTTTGCAACAAATCACTGACTGGATGGGGGAGGCCCCCCAGTACCCACAAAGTAAACGTCCCACCCCCCAACGAGGATGGGACTAGGTACTGAGTACTGAGTACTGATTGTTTTTACTGATTCACAGCGTCGCCATATCGACGACAAATCTATACTTCACGTCGCTCTTCAACATGCGCTCATAGGCCTCGTTGATCTTCGACATCGGAATCATCTCGATATCTGAGACGATGTTGTGCTCACCACAGAAGTCGAGCATCTCCTGCGTCTCCGGAATTCCACCGATCAGGGATCCGGCAAAGTTGCGACGCTTGAAAATCAGGCTGAAAAGCTCGACCGGAAGCGGTTGCGGAGGCGCGCCAACCTGCACCAGCGTCGCATCACGCTTCAGCAGGTTCAGATACTCGTTGATGTTGTGCTGACCAGCGACCGTGTCGAGAATGAAGTCGAAGCTATTCAAGTGCTTCGCCATCTGGTTCGGGTCCTTCGAAATGATGACATCGTCGGCGCCCAATCGCTTCGCGTCGGCAGTCTTGCCCGGCGAAGTCGTGAATAGAAACACGTTCGCGCCCATCGCGTGAGCAAGCTTCAGACCCATGTGGCCAAGTCCACCGAGGCCGACCACGCCAACCTTCTGCCCCTTGCCCACCTTCCAGTGACGCAACGGCGAGTAAGTCGTAATACCAGCACAAAGCAGCGGAGCAGCGCCGGCAAGGTCCAGGTTCTTCGGCACACGCAGCACGAAACCTTCGTCAACAACGATGGTCTTCGAGTAGCCGCCGAACGTCGGGCAGTCTGGAATGTGCTGGTCAGGACTGTTGTAAGTACCGATAAACCCAATCTCGCTTTCACAGTACTGCTCGAGGCCCTGACGGCAACTCGGGCACGTATGCCCACAACCGGAACCGACCATGCAGCCCACGGCCGCAACGTCGCCTTCTTTGAACTTCGTAACCTGGTTGCCGACCTTCACGACTTTGCCGACAATCTCGTGCCCGGGGACGCAGGGATAAACGGTGCTCTGCCACTCATTCCGGGCCGTATGCAGGTCAGAGTGACACACCCCGCAGTACTGAATGTCTATCTGAACGTCGCGTGGCCCGGGCTCGCGACGGTCAAAAGTAAACGGCGCTAAGGGTGAGTTGGAGGATTGCGCAGCATAGCCTCTAGTCTTGATCATTCGTTCTTGAATCACCTTCCATGAAAATCAGGGCGTAAACCTATCGGATGAGCTAACGACCTCAGAAGAAGCAAAGTTGGGCCAATTGGCAGGAAAAGAAAAAGGCATCCGCGAATAACGGACGCCTTTCATGTTGTGCAACGAACGGTGAGAGTTACTTCTTCTCTTCGCCGCCCTCGCCACTCTGGGCTTCGGCCTCTTCCATGGCCTTTTTGGCTTCGGCAGCGCGCTTTGCACGAGCTTCAGCACGCTTCTCCTTCTTCGCTTCCTGTAGCTTCTCGCTGCCAAGAAGTTCGATGAAGGCCTTCTCGCCACCATCGCCCTTGCGGAAACCGCCGTGGATGATGCGGAGATACCCGCCATTGCGGTCACCAAAGCGCGGCCCTAGCGTCGCAAAGAGCTTGTCGACAGCTTCGGGGGTCATTAGATAGGCAGCCGCCAATCGGCGTGCGGCAACATCACCGCGCTTGCCCAGTGTGATCATCTTTTCGACGTGTGGGCGCATAGCCTTTGCCTTGGTGATCGTCGTCTCAATGCGCTCTTCAAGAACGAGCGAAGTGACCAAGTTGCGCAGCAATGCGCGCCGGTGTTGCGTATTACGTCCGAGTTTCCAACCTGCTACACGATGACGCATGATTCTTATCCTTAATTTCAGTTCTCAGTTGTCAGTTCGCAGTTCTCAGCTGGAACCACCCTGACGACGCGTTTTCGTAGTCCGCCACGTCCCCGGTTCTCGCCTGCAACTGAGAACCGAGAACTGGGAACTGCTTCTAGTACTGTCCGTCACCCGGCAGCGACGAAATCGACGATGCGATATTCGTGCTGGGGCCCGGCACGGCATTGCCGTGCTCGTCGATTTTCATGCCCAGGCCAAGACCCATACTGGCCAGGATTTCCTTGATCTCGTTCAAGGACTTTCGCCCGAAATTCTTCGTCTTCAGCATCTCGGCTTCGGTCTTCTGAACCAGTTCCCCGATGGTTTGAATGTTGGCGTTCTTCAGGCAGTTGTAGCTGCGAACCGAAAGCTCCAACTCCTCGACGGAACGATTCAGGTTCTCATTCTTAATTTCGGGCTTGCCGCGATCATCTCCACCGACCGGAACCTCAATCTCCTCTTCGAAATTGACGAAGATGGACATGTGGTCTTTCAACAGCTTCGCAGACAGGCCAATTGCATCCGCAGGGATCACCGAGCCGTTCGTCCAGACTTCCAGTTCCAGCTTGTCGTAGTCGGTAATCTGTCCCAAACGTGCGGCTTCGACTGTATAGTTGACCTTACGCACCGGCGAATGAACGGAGTCGATTGGAATGAATCCGAGGCCAAGATCTTCGTCGAAGTTCTTATCCGCGGATACGTATCCACGACCGCGCTTCAGACGCATCTCCATGTCAAGCTTGCCGCCCTCGCTGACAGTGGCTATGTAGACGTCCTTATCCAGAACCTCCACGTCCGCATCGGCTTCGATCATGCCCGAAGTCACTACTCCCGGCTGCTCAGCGCGCAGGTAAATGGCCTTCGGCCCTTCGCCGTTGAGCTTAAACGGGATCTGCTTGAGGTTAAGGATGATGTCCGTCGCGTCCTCAACAACGCCGGGGATCGACTGGAACTCATGCAGCACGCCCTCAATCTTGACGGCGGTAACGGCTGCACCTTCGATAGAAGACAGCAGTACGCGGCGAAGAGCGTTGCCGATTGTAGTACCAAAACCACGCTCGAACGGCTGCGCCCAGAAGCGTCCGTACTTTTCTGTGAGCGTCTCAGTGTCAACGGCGAGGCGCTTCGGTTTCTGGAAACCCTTCCAAAGTGTAGTCATTCCATTCTCCTTCCGGCCCTGTGACTCAAGGCAACAACCTGTCGGCCCAGATAGGTTGTCGTTGCCAAGGCTGTTCGGGCGCTAGAAGCGGGCCGAGACCTGAATTCGTTAGGAAGGGGATAGCCCCTTCTCTACACAAACCTACTATTTGCTGTACAGTTCGACGATCAGTTGTTCGTTGATCGGCAAATTGATATCTTCGCGCTTGGGAAGTGCCAGTACTCGTCCGCGATAGTTATCGCGATCAACTTCCAACCATGCCGGAGCAGGCTGATGGCTGTGGAACTCCTTCGACGACTCCAAGATCGCGAGTTTGCGGCTCGCTTCCTTGATCTGAACTTCATCGCCGACGCGAACCTGGAACGAAGGGATATTGACCTTGCGGCCATTGACCGTCACATGGCCGTGGCGAACAACCTGGCGCGCTTGACGGCGACTGATGCCGAATCCGAGGCGGAAGACAACGTTATCGAGGCGTCGCTCAAGCTGCTGCAACAGAACTTCGCCAGTAACGCCGGGCGCGTTCGAAGCGACTTCGTAGTAATTGCGGAATTGGCCTTCGAGGGTGAAGTACATGCGCTTCGCCTTCTGCTTTTCGCGAAGCTGTAGGCCATATCCGACGATTTTGGCGCGGCGATCCTTGCCATGCTGTCCGGGAGCGTAGTTACGCTTCTCGACCGGACACTTATCCGTAAAGCACTTTGGCCCCTTCAGGAACAGCTTCATTCCTTCTCGGCGGCATAGTCGGCATACTGCATCTTTATAACGTGCCAAGTGACCTTCTCCTTGACGGGCGATCTGCCCGGCTAAAATCGGTTTACGAGGCTTGGCGGCCTTGTCTTCCCGATTGACGAGTTGCTGGTTGGTGGCTGACGACTTTGAATCTCGCCAGACAACATCCCAAAAGCTAACTCACTAAACTCTGCGCTTCTTCGGCGGACGGCAACCGTTGTGCGGCACTGGAGTGACATCCTTGATCGATTTCACTTCAATGCCAGCGGCCGACAGCGCACGGATCGCGGACTCACGCCCGGAACCAGGACCGCTCACGCGAACGTCAACCGAGCGCACACCGTGATCGCGCGCCATATTCGCGGCGTTTGTAGCCGCCTGCTGCGCGGCGAACGGAGTGCCCTTTCGGGACCCGCGGAAACCGAGCGAACCAGAACTCTTCCACGACAGCACCTTGCCTTCAGAATCGGTAATGGTGACCAACGTGTTGTTAAACGAGGCCTGGACGTGCGCGATGCCGAACGGGACGTTCTTGCGTTCCTTGCGCTTGAAAGTCTTCTTCTTTCCCTTGGCCGGCGCACCCGCACCGGCTGCTGCTGCTTTTGCCATTTTTCAGTTCTCGGTTCTCTGTTCTACCCGTCCCAGCCTCATCCCAGCCTTAAGCTGAGAGTGAGAACTGGCCACTGGGAACTGTTCTTATGTCTTCGCTGCCGCCTTCTTCTTGTTAGCAACTGTACCCTTACGCGGTCCCTTGCGGGTACGCGCGTTCGTGTGGGTACGCTGGCCGCGAACAGGAAGGCTGCGACGATGACGATATCCACGATACGAGCCGATCTCAATCAGCCGCTTGATGTGCATCGAGATTTCTTTGCGCAGGTCGCCTTCGACCAAGCTTTCATTCTCGATAACCTGACGAATACGATTGACCTCGTCCTCGCTCAAGTCCTGCACCTTCTTATCGCCGTCAACATTCGCTGAAGCCAGAATGCTTGCGGCACGAGGGTGCCCGATACCATAGATATAAGTCAGCGCAATCTTCGTGTGCTTGTTGCGCGGCAAATCTACGCCTGCAATACGTGCCATTAGCTACCTCTACCCTTGACGCTGCTTATGCTTAGAGTTCTCGCAAATCACTCGCACCACCCCGTGGCGGCGGATGACCTTGCACTTATCACAAATCTTCTTTACCGATGCCCGTACTTTCATTTCGACCTCTGGAGCTACTACCCCAATTGATGCGGTTCTTGCTGGCTCAGTTAAAACCGCGCCTTCCCGTCCTACTTATACCTGTACACGATCCGACCGCGATTCAGATCATACGGCGAGAGTTCCACCGCGACCCGGTCGCCGGGAAGGATACGAATGAAGTTCTTGCGCATTTTGCCGGATACATGCGCCAGGACTTGGTGGCCATTCTCCAGCTTCACTTTGAACATTGCATTGGGCAGGGGCTCTTCAACCACTGCCATCACTTCAATCGCGTCTTCCTTGCTCATGCACTCCCTTGCTACCAAACCTTATGTCGATTACTGCGTCAAAATCACAGGACCATCGCTCGTTACAGCCACACAATGCTCGAAGTGCGCACTATAGCTGCCGTCTTCAGTAACGGCGGTCCACTTATCTGCTAGCAATCTCGAGGCAGGACCACCGGCGTTCACCATAGGCTCAATCGCCAGAACCATCCCCTCGCGCAATCGCGGCCCGTGTCCTTGAGTTCCATAGTTCGGAACCTGCGGATCCTCGTGCAACCTGGTACCGATCCCGTGACCTACGAACTCACGCACCACACTGAATCCCGCAGCCTCAACCCACTGCTGAACGGCAGCTCCCACATCGCCCAGAGTCGCACCGACGTTCGCCGCCGCGATTCCTTTGTACAGCGACTCTTCGGTTACCTTCAGAAGCCTCGCCAACTCGGGCGTCAATTCGCCCCCTACAGGAACGGTAACCGCCGCATCACCATAGTACCCGTCCAGAACCGTGCCACAATCAATCGAGACAATATCTCCGTCCTTGAGCATCCGCTTCTCCGAAGGAATACCGTGGACGATTTCCTGATTGATCGACGTGCACAACACGCAGGGATAATCGTAATACCCCTTAAACGCAGGCTTAGCTCCGGAATCGCGAATTAGCTTCTCGGCGATCCGCTCCAGATCCATAGTTGTGATCCCCGGCTTTACCGCTTCCCGAAGAGCATCCAGCACTTCACGGACGATATGGCCGGCCCGGCGCATCTTTTCGATTTCAGCCGGGGACTTACAAACGATTGCCATTCTCTAATATTTCCAAGGCTTCTGCCGCTACTACGGCCATGTCCCGATCACCGTCCACCGATTTCAGCCGTCCCTTGCTCCGGTAGTAATGCGCTAGCGGCAGCGTCTTCCGCTCGTACTCTTTCAACCGTTCGGAAACAACTTTCTCGTCATCGTCCTTGCGAGTAACTAGCGTAGCGCCGTCAACATCGCAAACGCCGACGACCTTTGAGGGCTGAAAATGTATGTTGTATATCCGTCCGCAGGTGGGACAGGAACGTCGTCCGGTTAACCGTCGCAATAGACTATTATAGTCGACAACGAAATCGATCACAATCGGCGGCACCTTGGAGCACGGCTGTTTCTCAAAAACCTTGCCTTCGAGAAAGTCGTCTAGCCACTCGGCCTGCGCGACCGTGCGCGGAAACCCGTCCAGAATGAAACCACGCGCACAATCTGCTTCCATCAGGCGAGAGGCTACCATGTCACAAACTAGGCTGTCTGGAACTAATTCCCCTCGCTCCATGATTACCTTTGCTTGCTTCCCGAGCTCTGTACCTGTGGCCACATTAGCGCGCAGGATGTCACCAGTCGATACCTGAGGAATGGCGTAAGCCTCGGCAATTCTCTTCGCCTGAGTCCCTTTACCGGCTCCCGGAGGACCTAGCAAAATCAGGGGCCCGATGTTCTTTGCCTTCGCATCTGCTGTGGCGGCGCTCATAGTTCCTTACCAGGCGCGGCGGCCGCGAATGCGTCCGCTGCGGGGAGTAAATCCTTCATAATGGCGCATGATCAGCTGCGCCTCGATTTGCTGGACCGTGTCCATTGCAACGCCAACAACGATCAGCAGGGATGTACCGCCGAAGTAGAAGTTCACGCCAAGACCACTGGTAACCCAATTCGGCAGGACTCTTTCGAAAAAGGTTCCGATCAGAGGCAGGTGGTTCAACTTCATGCCAGCGATCATCCACTCGGGGATGAAGCTGATGATGATCAAGTAGAGTGCACCTACCAACGTAATTCTGGTCAGAATGGAGTTGATGAACTCTGCGGTCCTCGCGCCAGGCCGAATACCCGGAACGAAACCGCCGTACTTCCGCATGTTGTCTGCAACCTCATTGGGGTTGAAGACGATTGATACGTAGAAGTAGGCGAAGAAAATGATACCGACTGCGTAGAGCAGAGTATACGCGGGTTCGCCCCACTTGATTCCGTCCAGCACTGCCTTGAAAAACTTGCTGTTTTGAGCCCAAGGAAGAACAGCCAGCGTCTGCGGCAAGGTCAAGATGGAAGAGGCGAAAATAACCGGCATAACGCCGCCGGAGTTCACGCGCAGTGGCAGGTGAGTGCTCTGGCCGCCCATCACTTTGCGACCGACGACTCGCTTAGCATACTGAACTGGAATCCGGCGCTCACTTCGCTCGACGAAGACAATGAACGCGACTACCACGATCATCAGCGCAACTAGAATAACCATCGCGGGGACCGTGAAAGCGCCCCAAGCAGCGTTCTTGGCCTTGTCGACGAGATCCAGCACCGCTCGTGGCAGGCCAACTACAATGCCCGCGAAAATTAAGAGCGACATACCATTGCCGACTCCGCGCTCGGTAATCTGCTCGCCCAGCCACATGATGAACGCGCTACCCGCAGTCAGCGTGATGATCGTCATCAGAATGAATCCCCAACCAGGACTCGTAACGAAAGCTTCGCCACCCTGCAGAGTCGAACGTTGCAGCGTCAGAGCGATCCCTAGGGACTGCACTGCACTGAGAACAACCGTCAAATACCGAGTCCACTGGGTGATCTTCTTGCGCCCCAGTTCGCCTTCCTTCTGTAGCTTAGCCAATGGCTCATAAACAACCGTGAGCAATTGCAGGATGATGGAGGCCGTGATGTAGGGCATGATGCCCAGCGCAAAGATCGTCAAGCGACGGAGTTGCCCACCACTGAACAGATCGATGAACCCCAGAATGCTTCCACCCGCCTGCTGCTGGAAGAACTGCTCCAGCAATTTCGAGTTGATTCCGGGCGTCGGAATGTGCCCACCGAGACGATATACGGCCAGCATTGCTAGCGTGAAGAGAATACGCTTGCGCAAGTCCGGGATGCGGAATACGTTGGCCAGTTTTTCAAACATATTAGGGCTTGGAACCTCGTTTACTGCCTTTCAGCGAACTACTTCTTGCTTTTGGCTTTCTTCGTCTGCGTGTGCTCGGCGGTCTTGTGCAGCTGAATGATTTCAGCTTTGCCTCCCGCCTTCTCGATCTTTTCCTGCGCGGACTTCGAGAACTTATGTGCCTGCACCGTGATGGCGTTCTTCAGTTCGCCATCCCCCAATATCTTAATTAGTGCGCGCTTATCGCTAACCAACCCGGCCTTGCGCAGAACGTCGGGCGTGATCGTCTTTTCAGCGATATCGCCCAGGCTGTTCAGGTTCACAACCGTGTACTCCACGCGGAAGATGTTGAAGAAACCTCGCTTCGGCATACGGCGATGCAGCGGCATCTGACCGCCTTCGAAACCACGCATCAAGCTTGAACCGGAGCGGGAGCCTTGTCCCTTGTGTCCGCGTGTCGAGGTCTTACCCATGCCTGACCCCATACCGCGCCCAACGCGCTTCCGTTTCTCAGACGAGTTCTTCGGTGCTCTGATACTAGATAGATTCATTTTTCTTTTCCTACGCACTGGTCGCCACGGCGTCCGTACGTTTTGCCGCCGACGCTTCTGCGCCGACTCGGTTAGGTGCCGAACCTCAGTCCGGCGATACTTACTCTACGATCTTTACCAAGTGCGGCACCTTCTTAACCATGCCGCGAATCGATGGCGTATCTTCCCGCTCGATGACTTGATTCAGGCGCGTGAAGCCCAGTCCCTTAATCACAAGCTTGTGCTTGACCGGGGCCTGGATGGCCGAACGCACCCACTTCAACTGGATCGTCTTCTTGGATGTGCTATTCGCCATTGTATTACAGTTCCTCCACCGCTTTGCCACGAGTCGCAGCAACTTCGTTCTTATCGCGCAACTTTTTTAACGCGTCGAAGGTAGCCTTTATAACATTGTGCGGGTTTGTGGTTCCGATCGACTTCGTCAGCACGTTCTGTATGCCTGCCGAGGTCATCACGGCGCGCACCGCACCGCCGGCGATGACGCCTGTACCTTCAGGAGCCGGTTTCAGCAGGACCATACCCGAACCGTATCGGCCAAGCACCGTATGAGGAACCGAGGTCTGAGTCAAGTTGACTTTCACCAGGTTCTTCTTCGCCGACTCGATCCCTTTACGAATCGCCTGCGGGACTTCCTTTGCCTTGCCGGAGCCATAGCCGACCACGGCCGCCGTCGGATCACCAACGACCACCAGTGCGGCGAACGAGAGATTCTTGCCTCCCTTTACCACCTTCGTCACACGGTTGATCGCGACCACCTGGTCCTTCAACTGGTAATCGCCTGCGTCGAGCTTTCTTTTCGTTGTTGCCATTGCACTCTCGATTCAGTCTAAAAATCTAATAACTCGTTGGGAGTTCTCTAGAACTCCAGTCCCGCCTCACGTGCTGCCTCGGCAAGTGCCTTCACACGGCCATGATATAGATACCCGCCACGATCAAACACGACCTTCTTGATTCCCTTATCCTTGGCGCGTTGCGCGATCAGTTTGCCAATATCTTTGGCAGCCGCAAGATTGCCGCCCTGCTTCTTGCCCTGCTTGCGGCCCTCCAGCGTCGTCGCTGAAACAAGCGTTACGCCTTTGCTGTCATCAATCACCTGCACTGAAATATTGCTTACCGAGCGAAACACGCTCAAGCGTGGACGCTCCGAAGTTCCATGCAGCTTCTTGCGGATACGGGTGTGAACCTTCTGCCGCGTTGCGTCTTTCGATGTCTTGCTCAACATTGTTTACTTCCTTCTCCCGGGTTTCTATACCGGGCAGCGCCGCTCATTCTGCCGTCGCGCCTCTGTTGTAAGTGCTTCGCGCCTACTTCGCGCCTGTCTTTCCGACCTTCTTCTTCAGCTTCTCGCCAACGTAGCGGACGCCTTTGTTCTTGTACGGATCAGGCGGACGCAAGGAACGCATTTCAGCAGCAACTTGGCCGATCTTCTGGCGATCGATGCCGGTGAGCGTGAGCCGGGTCTGCTTCGGATCGACAGCGCAATCAATCCCGGTAGGCAGCGGGTACTCAATCGGGTGCGAGTAGCCAAGGCTGAAAACCACGATGCCTTTGCCCTTCATCTCGGCACGATACCCGATTCCAACGATTTCAAGCTCGCGCGTAAAACCCTTTGTCACGCCTTCGACCGCATTGTTCAGCAACGCGCGCGTCAGACCGTGCAATGCGGCCTGGCTGTCGTCTTGGCGTTTGGCTACAATGTGGCCGTCTGCCTGCTCGACCGTGATCCCTGAAGGAACAACGGTGTCCAACTTGCCCTTAGGACCCTGCACCGTCACGACGTTGCCGGTCAAGCTGAACTTCACCCCTGTCGGCAGCGCAATTGGTTTTTTTCCGATTCTCGACATTGTTCTCTACTCTTGGCCGTCTGCACCCGGCTTCTCACCGGCTTCCGGCCTGCTCAAACTTGTTCGACATCCCGGGACGCCAGTTCCTGGCGCCTCGATGGAACGGGTAGCGCACCAGTATTAGCTGATCTCGCAGAGGATCTCGCCGCCTACGCCTTCTTTGCGCGCTTGGCGCCCGGTCATGACGCCCTTGGGCGTGGTCAGAATATTGACGCCTAGGCCGCCCATGACACGAGGGATATCCGTCCGCCCGACATACACTCGGCAACCCGGACGCGATACGCGCTGAATGCTCGAGATCGCCGCTTCATTGCTCGCCGTGTACTTCAGGTAAATACGCAGGACCTTGTGGCCCTCTTCCTCGGTCAGCTTATAGTTCGAGATGTACCCTTCTTCCTTCAGTATTCGGGCGATCTCAACCTTCAGCTTCGAGGCGGGTATATCCACCTTCTGGTGCCTGACTGCGACCGCGTTACGCACGCGAGTCAGAAAATCTGCGACCGGATCGGTCAAACTCATGCTTCCACTCTCCTTGTTGCCCGTTCGCTTCCACACGGAAGAACCAGCAGCAACGTTTCAAAACCTTTCATTGTTAGCACCCCATCCGACTGTTATCTCAGGGGACCGTCTTTTGGCAATCCCGAGGTACCAATGCCGCGCGGAGCGCGTCCAAAAACTACCAGGACGATTTGCTGACGCCCGGAACCTCGCCCTTTAGCGCCAGTCCACGGAAGCACAAACGGCAAACGCCGAACTTCCGCAGGTACGCACGCGGTCGTCCGCAAATCTTGCAGCGGTTGTGCTGTCGGGTCGAAAACTTGGGCTTCTTGTTCGACTTAGCTATGCTTGATGTCTTCGCCATTCTTCTTTTGCTCTCAGCCTCTGCTATTCGCTTTCAGCTCTCAAACTTGAAACTATTTTCGTTACTGGCCAGCGGCCACTGACATTTCGTCACGCCTTACGGACGGAACGGCATCCCAAGATGCTTCAACAGCGCGCGTGATTCGTCGTCGCTCTTTGCGGTGGTCACGATCGTGATGTTCATGCCCTTCTGCCGCTCGACCTTCGAGTAGTCGATTTCGGGAAAAATCAATTGGTCACGCAGCCCCAGAGTGTAGTTGCCACGCCCGTCAAACGACTTCGTGGAGACTCCCCGGAAATCACGAACACGCGGAAGAGCCACATTCACTAGACGATCCACAAATTCGTACATGCGATCACCGCGGAGGGTAACCATGCAACCGATCGGCATGCCTTCGCGCACCTTGAATGCGGCGATGGACTTCTTTGCCTTCGTGATCACTGGCTTCTGGCCCGTGATCTGCATTAACTCGTTCACCGCTGGATCGAGGATCTTCGCGTTCTGCGTCGCTTCGCCGACGCCCATGTTAACTACAACTTTATGCAACCGTGGCACCGCGTTGGCGTTGGTTAGTTCCAGTTCCTTCATCAGGGCGGGAGCGATTTCCGTCACAAATCGGTTCTTCAGGCGCGACCCACCTTTCACGTTCGTCGAGGAAACTTCCGCCTTCTCCACGACCGGCGCACCCTTTTCAGCCTTCTCCGCTTTTCCGCCCTTTGGCTTCTTTGTCTGCTGTTTCTGGTCTGCCATTCTTCTCTGCTACTTTCTCTCACGGTTTCGGATTGGTCACCGGTTCGTGAGGTCGTCAATTGGGCTTAGGTTTTCGAATGCCAAATGGCCCGATTACTTATCCAGCGTTGTGCCGCATTTCCTGCATACGCGCACTTTCTTTTCGCCGATCTGCTTGTGTCCCACGCGAACCGGACCACAGCCGCCACAAACCAGCATCACATTCGACAGAGACAGCCGACTCTCCTGCTCGGCGATGCCCCCCTTAATGTTGCGCTGCGGATTCGGACGAACGTGCTTCTTCACCATGTTCACGTGCTCGACCAAAACTTTGCTGTCGCCCGGGAACACGCGCAATACGCGTCCTTCTTTACCTGCGTCCTTGCCCGCGATCACCTTCACGGTGTCATTGCGACGAATATCTGTTTTCATTACCAATCTCCCTGGCGGTATGCACAACCACAGGGCTGTGCCTTTCGCGCGCTATATGACTTCCGGAGCGAGCGAAACAATCTTTAAGAATTTCTTGTCGCGCAATTCTCGCGCGACCGGGCCGAACACGCGGGTTCCCACCGGCTCGCCATCAGCGTTGATAAGCACAGCGGCATTCTGGTCGAAACGGATGTAAGTACCATCCTTGCGACGCGTTTCCTTGTGCGTACGAACGATGACGGCCTTAACCACCGTGCCTTTCTTCACCTGACCGTCAGGCGAAGCCTCTTTTACGGCTGCCGTGATCGTGTCACCTAGTCCGGCAACCAGACCGGTCGAGCCACCCAGCGGCAAAATCATCTGCAACTTGCGCGCGCCACTATTGTCGGCGACTTCGAGCATGGTTCTCATCATTACTGCCATAGTTCCGTCTCCTCATGAGTCGGCCTCCTCCCACGCATCGGGGCGGGCTCGCCGAACTAGCTCTGCGCCTCTGGGATATCCGTGGTCTCGACGCCCGGAACCAATGCGGCGCGCCGGATCACATCCTTCAACTGCCAACGCTTCAGTTTCGATAGCGGACGCGTTTCCTCGATCCGCACCACGTCGCCCACGTGACAGCTGTTGTTTTCGTCGTGCGCGTAGAACTTCTTGGAGCTCTTCACAACTCGGCGATACATCGCGTGCGCCTTCTGGCTCTTCACCTCAACCACGATCGTCTTCTGCATCTTGGTCGACACGACGTAACCAATAAGTTCCTTGCGGCGCCCGCCGGTTGTTTGCGTTGTCGTTGTGCTCTCGGGCATTACTTCGTCTCCGTTGCTTTCTGGCCTGCGACCTGGCGCTGCCGCGCGATGGTCTTCACGCGCGCGATGTCCTTGCGCAGTCCGCGGATCTTCTTCAGGCTCTCCGTCTGGCCCATGTTGAGCTGAAACTTCAAGCGGAACAACTGATCGTTCAGCTCGCGCTCTTGGTGGCTCAGCTCGGCGTCAGTCAGGTTGCGAATCTTTTCCGGTTTCATTTCCTTAGGTTCCTTTGCCGGTCGGCGTTATGCGTGCGCTCCCGGGCGCGCCACGAACTTCGTCCTCAACGGCAGCTTATTCGACGCCAATCGCATCGCTTCCTGCGCATCCGTTACCGAGACGCCTTCCATCTCGAACAAAATCTTGCCCGGGCGAACCACTGCTACCCAGTGATCCGGAGCGCCCTTGCCCTTACCCATACGGGTTTCGGCCGGCTTCTTCGTAACCGGCTTGTCCGGGAATAGGCGGATCCAAACCTTGCCGCCTCGCTTGATGAAACGGGTCATCGCGACGCGGCTTGCTTCGATCTGGCGGTCCGTAATGTAACCACACTCCATTACCTTCAGCCCGAAATCGCCGAACGAGAGATCGGAGCCACGCCAGGCTTTGCCTTTCATACGACCGCGCTGCTGCTTGCGGTACTTGACTTTTTTCGGCATCAACATAAGTCAGTTCTCAGTTCTCAGTTGTCAGTTCTCAGCCGTGCGGGACAACTGTTCCTTCGCTCGGCCTCGATGACCGCGGCGGCGGTTTGCCACACGCCACAGCCACTAACCGCTCTTTAGAATCCCGTTGCTACCGCTGGCTGATTCTCACGACGTTTCGCCGCCGGAAGTATCTCGCCACGGTAGATCCACGTTTTCACGCCAATGACGCCGTACGTGGTCTTCGCCTCGGCAAAGCCGTAGTCGATGTCAGCACGGAGAGTATGGAGCGGCAAGCGTCCCTGCAGGTACCACTCGGAGCGCGCGATTTCATGACCGTTTAAACGGCCACTCACGCGAACCTTGATTCCCTTGCAGCCAAAGCGCAGAGCAGAATCGACCGATTTGCGCATTGCACGGCGGAAGCCAACGCGCTTCTCCAACTGCAAGGCAATCGATTCAGCAACCAGCTGCGCGTCAAGCTCCGGCTTGTGTACTTCTTGGATATCAACGTACACGTCCCGGTTCGTGCGCTTCTGTATGTCCTGCTTCAGCTTGTCAATTTCAGCGCCCTTGCGCCCAATGATGATGCCTGGCCGGGCCGTACGGATGATGATCCGCAACTTGTTGCCCGGGCGCTCAATATCGATCGAGCTGACACCGGCCGACTTCAGCTTGTCCTTCAGCTCGTCCTTCAGCTTCACATCTTCAAGGAGCAGCTTGTCGTAGTCGCGATCAACGAACCAGCGCGACTTCCACGGCTTGGTGACTCCAATTCGAAATCCGTATGGATGGACCTTCTGTCCCATCTTTCCTCTCATCAGGGCTGATAGCTTTTCGCGCCAGCCCTCGCTAAACCTAAATCTCTCGGTTACTTCTTCGCCGTTTTCTTAGCGGCAGTCTTCTTTACCGGAGCCTTCTTCGCGGCAGACCGCTTCTTCGCCACGGGCTTCTCTCCCACAGCATCGGTCGCGCTCGCTTCAGCCGCACCACCGTTCGCACGAACCTTTTCGGACAGTGCTATCTCGATGTGCGACATGCGCCGCTGATACCGATACGCACGGCCCTGAGGTGCCGGACGAATGCGTTTCATGCGTGGGCCGTCGTTAGCAACTGCGCGCTTCACGTACAGGTTGTCGACATCAACATCCACACCCTTTTCCGTGCTGGCGTAGTTCGCATTCTCTAGTGCCGACCGCAGCAGTTTGTGGACCTTTTCCGCAATGCGCTTCTTCGTAAAGGCCAGCGTGTTCATCGCGTCTTCTACCCGGCGTCCCTTAATGAGGTCGAGCACCAGGCGCGCCTTCTGCGGGGACACGCGGACGAACCGCATTTCCGCTCTGTATTCGGCTATCGTCTCTGCCATTGCTCTCGCTCCCCGTTAGGCCTTCGGCGCCGGCTTCGCAGCCGTCTCCGTGGCGGCTTTCACCGAGTGTCCCTTGAAGGAACGGGTGAAGCTGAATTCGCCGAGTTTGTGGCCGACCATATTCTCAGTGATGTATACCGGGATGAACTTCTTCCCGTTGTGCACAGCTAGAGTGTGTCCGACCATTTCCGGAATCACCGTCGAGCGGCGCGACCACGTGCGCAACACTTTCTTATCGTTGCGCGCGTTCATGTCTTCGATCTTCGCCACCAGGTGCTGATCGATAAACGGACCTTTTTTCGTTGAACGTGCCATCTCTACTTTTTCCTGCGGTTGACAATTAACTTGTCGGTCCGCTTGTTGTTACGTGTCTTGTAACCGCGAGTCGGTTGACCCCACGGAGTGACCGGGTGACGTCCACCGCTGGTCTTGCCTTCGCCACCGCCATGCGGGTGATCCACTGGATTCATCACGACGCCGCGGTTATGCGGACGGCGTCCGAGCCACCGCGTACGACCGGCTTTGCCAATCGAAATGTTTTCGTGATCAGTGTTGCCAACCTGGCCGATCGTCGCTATGCAATCCATCAACACCTTGCGAGTCTCGCCCGAAGGCAGCTTCAACAGCGCGTAGTCGCCTTCCTTTGCGACCAACTGCACTTGAGCACCGGCGGAACGCGCCATTTGGGCGCCCTTACCCGGCTTCAACTCAACGTTGTGCACAACGGTACCGGCCGGGATGTTGCGTAGCGGCAACGCATTGCCGACGATGATATCGGCTTCCGGACCACTCACAACCGTCTGACCCACCTGCAAACCAAGCGGCTGTACGATATAGCGCTTTTCGCCGTCCGCATAGCTCAACAGGGCAATTCGTGCCGAACGATTCGGATCGTACTCGACGGAAACGACCTTCGCCGGAATGCCAAACTTGTCACGTTTGAAATCGATGATGCGCAGCTTGCGCTTGTGACCGCCGCCACGGAACCAGATTGTCTGGTCGCCCGAATTGCGACGCCCGCCGCTCGACTGCTTGCTGACTGTCAGCGGCTTATGAGGCCGACTGGTGGTCAGATCGTCGTTCACTAGCGTCGTCTTGAAACGCTGCGTCGGGGTTATCGGTCTGTATGTCTTAATCGCCATAGTTCACTCTTTTTCGGCTTTGGGCTAAAACCCTGTCTCAGCCCTGTTACTCGGCTTCGCTCCCGTTGGTCGACGAACAACCAACGACTGACGCCTTATAGATTCTGTGCGTATTCCGGCATCTTCTCGCCGTTCTTCAGCCGCACATACGCTTTCTTCCAGTCCGGACGGTATCCAGAGAACTTCCCACGACGCCGTTCCTTACCTGCGAAAGTCGCAGTTCGCACCGAATCCACTTTCACCTTGAAAATGGACTGCACAGCTTCCTTAATTTCTGTCTTCGTCGCTCCGGTCGCAACCTGGAAAACCAGCGTTCCCTGGGTCTCCTTTACACCGAGTCCCTTTTCCGTGATGACCGGCTTGCGAATGATCTGGTAGGCCGATTTCATTACGCCACCTCCGCCTTACGCTTCGGCGCCGAGGCCTTCAGCGAGTCCTGCAACTTCTCGATTGCCGGTCGCGAAAAAACAACGTGCGAATAACGAAGTAGGTGATAGGGGTGCACCTCGTTGCCGCGCACTAGTTCAACTCCGGCCAGATTCCGCGAGCTCAACACCAAATTCTTGCTGTCCTGATTGTTGGCTTCCACAATAAGCACCGTTCCATCAACCTTAAGCGTATCCAGCGCTTGGCGGAATGCCTTTGCTTTAATTTCAGGCAGTTCGAAGTTCTCGACCACCACCAGTTTGCCGTCGTTGAGCTTGGCCGCAAGAGCCGAGCGCAAGGCACCCAAAAGCTTCTTTTTCGGGAACTGGTAATCGTACAAGCGCGGCTGAGGTCCGTGAACCGTGCCGCCATGTCGCCAAAGAGGCGTACGGATCGAACCCACGCGGGCGCGTCCCGTGCCCTTTTGACGCCAGAGCTTTTTGCCCGAGCCTGATACAAGCTTGCGGTTCTTCGTGGCATGGGTGCCGGCCCGCAGGCCAGCGCGGTAGTGCTTTACCGCTTCCCACAACAGGTCTTCGTTGACCGCGCCGAATACTTCATCGGCCAAGTCCAACGCACCGACCTTTTTGCCGCTCAGATTAACTACGTCAATCGTTGCCATGATTCGTTCCATCTCGGAGCAGATATCGTGTTCCTGCCCCGCGCTAAACTCTCAGAGTTGTCATCCCGAGGGCGCCCGCTTTCGGCGATCCAGAGGGACCAATGCCGTGGCCGTCAGGCCACCTCACTATTTCTTCTTCGCCGCGCGCTTCGAAGCCTTCAACGGGTTGATCACGCCACCCTCGCCGGAGAATCCACGACGCTCTCTCGGAGGCTTCACTGCTTTGCGGATCATGACGTAAGCGCCTTCGTGTCCGGGTACCGCGCCTTCTACCACCAGCAGGTTCTCTTCTTTGTCAAACCCAAGAATACGAAGATTGCGAACTGTCTTCTGCTCGACACCCATGTGGCCTTGCATGCGCATACCAGGGAAAACGCGTGACGGGAACGCCGAGGAGCCGATGGAACCATTGATCGTAAACATCGATCCGTGCGATGCGGCGCCACCACCAAAGTGGTGTCGTTTCACAACGCCTGCGAATCCGCGGCCTTTGCTCGTTCCCACGACGTCAACGAACTTTTCGCCCTCGAAGATATCAATCAATACGCGGTCACCGACCTTCACGCCGTCACCATCGGTGCCAGGCGTCGGAAGATCAATCGCCACTTCCTTGATCAACTTAACTGGAGGAAGATCGTTCTTTCCGAGGTGGCCGAGTTCAGCCTTCGAAAGATTCTTCTCTTTTACGAACTCAACATATCCAATCTGCGCCGCATCGTACCCATCTTTCGCGGCCGTCTTGCGCTGTGTCACAACGCACGGGCCGGCCTTCAGCACGGTGCAGGGGCGGACATCACCCTTCTCATCGAAGAGCTGCGTCATCCCGACTTTCTTTCCCAAAATCCCTTGAACTGCCATTGTTATCTCCAACTCCGCTTCCGACTCCGACCGCAGCCGGGGAGCTATTGCTCACGGAAGCTTTGTCTGACCATTCTCTTTCCGCCCTCGCCCTAGCATCCGTCCGCCAAGACTCAGAACTGGAAGTGAAAACTATTTGTGCTCTTTTCCGAACGCCTTGATCTCAACGTCCACACCAGCGGGAAGATCAAGCTTCATCAGAGCGTCGACCGTCTGCTGCGTCGGCTCGAGAATGTCAAGCAAGCGCTTGTGCGTCCGGATCTCGAACTGCTCGCGCGACTTCTTGTCCACATGAGGAGAGCGCAGGACGGTGTACTTGTTCTTCACCGTGGGCAATGGAATCGGTCCGGCAATTTGTGCACCCGTACGTCGAGCCGTCTCAACGATCTCACCTGTCGACTGATCCAGTACGCGGTAATCGTAGGCTTTCAGGCGAATTCGAATTCTTTCTTTTCCAATCACGTCGTTATCTCTTCGAAAGATCTGAGCAGCTAACTTCCATGTCGGTAAGTGCTGCGCGAGCTTCTGTATGGGGCGGGGCGATGCCCCACCCGCTGATTACTTAATAATTTCGCTGATCGTGCCAGCGCCGACGGTGCGACCGCCTTCGCGGATTGCGAAGCGCAAGCCCTTTTCCATCGCGACCGGCGTGATCAACTCGACTACCAGGCTGACGTTATCGCCCG
>JAEYQK010000073.1 GCA_023410055.1 Acidobacteriota bacterium | reverse complement strand
GTCGCCTGGTGGACATCCATCCCGATATACTTCACGCTGCTTTGCATGAAACGGTGCTCCTTTTGTAGGCTGAGCTGCGATGCTCATAACCTACTCCAGAGGGGCGCCCTTCCATAATGCGTGATTTCCCGCCACCTATCCTCAGCGACCGGTATTTCGATGCACTGCCTCATCGCACGTTGGTGCAGTTGAGGGTGCGCGAGGCGAGGTAAGCGGGTCGAAATTCAATTCAATCCTGATAGGCATCGCCTTTGAACGCTGGCGAAATCGCCACCTTTGGACAGCAAATACGGCAGCTTCATCCAACCCATAACCTAGGGGCCGAACGACCCTGATGTCGTGAGCACAGCCCTCTTCGCCCACAGTAGCTGAGATCACCACAGTTCCCTTTATATTCGCCTTCGCCGCTTCCAACGTGTACTGTGGGTCTGGAGTATCACAAGCAAGTGCATTGGGATTCTGCGGAACACAGTCTTTTTCGTTCGCGTGGGCCACGCTCGTGCTATCGACGAGCTTCTCATCCATTCCCAAATACACATCTCTCATGGGAGGGTTGTACTTACCTTGCCCCGGCCATGGGTCGCCGTCAAAATAGGCAATGACCTTCACCCCCTCACCGATGCTGCGAAGGCGGCTCTCCGCTTGCGGCGACAGTTTGATCGCAATCGCAGACTGCGGCACATCGACAGTCGGCCCGGTGGAGTCCTGTGGGTGAGCGCGGGTCGGTGAACACGCTGCCCCAGTAACACAAGCGCACAACGCCAATAACAGCAGCACTCTTTCCATTTCTGCTTTCTCAGCCAGCACTTTACGCTGATTTTGGCCTAAGTTCCACGATTGTTGACGATATCAGGCCTTTCGTTAACCTATCCGGCTGCTCTGGATAGGTTGTGGAATGGGGATTTTCCGTCAATAATCGGGGACACACTAGCCTTGAATCGTTGCTATGAAGCCACGACGGCTAGAGGAGTGTTCCATCGTCCTTAACAAGGGTGCCGGTGCTGCGCCAGCTGTAGTGTTCCCAGGTTTGGAATGAATTGGATGGATGTCCCAAGACTGACTCGCATCGCTCATCGAACTGCCACACCAGAACATCCTTGTTGGGGAGCACAACTACCCGAGTCCAACAGCCAGAGCCACTGTTGATTTCAAGGAATGCGCTTTCAGTCGCAGCCTGTGATACTCGATCCGCTAGCTTCACTTTCCCGTGCTCACGCAGTTCTTTAGTCAGGATCTCCTCGGCTTTTCGACTTAGCGATCGCCCATTCACATAGCGCAGCTCCGCGATGGTCTCCGGATGAGCTGACAGAAACTTCGAGAACCAGGGAACCGAAAGGACAAGATCGGAATAGGTAGGCGCCGTTCTGAGAAACTGGTCCGCGCCGAACAGCTCCTTATTGTTGTAAGTGAGGCTGACGCCAAGGATGAGATTGGGCGGAAGCTGGCAGGATTTCAGTTCAGCATTCCACGCTTGACCGCCATCTAGATCAATCGACGACAGATTACTGATTGCGGACTTTACTGGACCGTACTTTGCGAAGATCGGTGCGACGGCAGGACCAACCCTGTAATCCGTCTCCAGAAGATCCCAATCGTGTCTGATGTCCTGCATAATCTGGGAAGTAAGTTCCCACACAAATCTGTGGCCTGGCGTGAGTCGCTCTCTGTTGGGGAACTTCTTCGGCAGCAGTGCAGCAACCGCTCTACTGATCTGGCAGCTATAGCCCAGGCCGAACCAAGGCAGCATGAAGAGGTTCTGGGATTCTGACATGACACCGAACTCTTCTCCATTTGCTGTCACAGTGACAGTCATCTTCGGAAAATCATCGGTGTGCCAGCCTTTGAAGGACTCGGCGAATCTTGCCTGGGAATAGTTTGCGTCGATGAAATGCGTTCGAAAGAGTTCCACCTGTTTCGGCGAGAGGTCCTTCAGCTTCTTGTGTGTATAGTCTTCCAGAGCCTGCTTGTAGTTTGCTTCGAGCCACTTCTGGTCGATTCCGCACTCGGCTAAGGTTGGCTCTTTGATCGCCGGGGCTTCAACTGCGGAAAGGAGTGTCTGAACGGCAACAGGATCAACCTTACGACCGGCAACTGAGTATCGTCCGTTCACTCCCGTTATGACTAGCATCTGGTTCGCAGGGGTTCCGAGGCCTCCCCATGAAGCCTTGATTACGATCCGGGTCGCGTCAATAGCCTGCGCGCTTAAGGAGGCTGCGTGAAGCACAAGCAGGATAGCGAGTACGGTGAGGCTTGCGAAAACTTTCATGCTTCATCTCCTATGCTCGTAGATAGCGAACACGCAACAAGAAGTGCGGATACCGTTTTCAGCATCGGTTTCAGTCCTTGCCCGAAGATGACAAGAACACCAATCTAGATCTACTGGTTGGGAACGCGCCAGACTGTGCTTCTTGCAACAAAAACTGTATTCAATCCAGATTGTGGACGAAAACAGGGCATTCGTTAACCTATCCGGCAACTCTCGATAGGTGGATAGACAGCCAAGTTACCTCCCGCAAAAAACCTAGTTACCTTCGCGACCTGTACCTTAGTACCGTCCTAGCTTATCTTAGGCCATCCGATCATCTGCAAAATGGCCACTTGGTTTCACGGCCTGTGAGACACGAGTGGAGCGGACGGGCGAAGTGTGCCGGTACCGCTGTGGGCAAGGTGTGCAACGTGATCGAGACCAAATGTAGGGTGCTACACCTTGAGGCCACGGTTCTCGTCGAGTATCGCGTCGTAATGGCGACGCTGCACAACGAGTTCGCACAAGTTGCTACGACGGACGCAGTGCTGGCCCAAGCGTTTCGATCGACTGATTTCCAGAATCCAAACAAGTAGGTCTGACGACGACATCCTGGAAAGCCCCACTCAAGCAACACCGGCTTGAGTGGGCCACAGTCGGTTCTTCTTGATCACTTGCCTGGGCCACCCAGACTGCTTCCATCCAGCTATAATTTCGGTGATGGCACACCGCACGAGTGCTCCACCTCCAACGCGCAAGCCTGTTGGTGAACAACCACGCAGCATATGGGACCGCATCTCCGAAGGTCTCGCTCTCGCCGATCTTTGGACACAGTTCAAGATCGAGACCCAGACGGGATATCGTCTTTATTCGCGCGAGGTTCCGCGCGAGGAACTTGAAGGCAAAACTCGCGGACAGCGTTTCCGAAAGATCGCCGCCTCGCTCTTTTGGGCCATCTTGAACAAGCTGTCTCCCTCGCGCCGCGTCGTGCTGTTGATCGGCGTATTCCTGCTGCTCTCACCGATTGCGTTGAAGTCTGCGAATGGTGCTGGGCTGGACGCCGATACGCTTCACGTCCTCGGCGGACTAACGATTCTTGTTCTGTTCCTTCTTGAAGTCGCCGATCGCGTTACGCTGAAGCGCGACTTGCAGATCGCGCGCGAGATTCAGAGCTGGCTCGTCCCGCAGCAACCGCCCGTTCTGCCCGGACTCGAAGTCGCCTTCTTCAACCGCGCCGCCAACACCGTTGCTGGCGATTACTACGACGTGTTCCGCCGCAAGAATCCAGGCGGAACCGATGATGGCCCAATCCTGATTGCAGTGGCGGATGTCGCGGGAAAGAGTCTTCCGGCTGCACTGCTGATGGCCACATTCCACGCCAGCCTTCATACGCTGTCGGCGCTGCCAGGTTCGCTGCCCGAACTCACCGCAGGCCTCAATCGATTCGCCTGCGAACACAGCAGCGGAGGACAACGCTTCACCACCGCTTTCCTCGCCGAGTACATCCCGGAAACCGGTGCTCTGACCTACGTCAACGCCGGCCACAATCCGCCGATCATTCAGCGCACGAACGGAAGCGTCGAGCGCCTCGACAAAGGCGGACTTCCACTCGGCATCATGCTCGACGCCTCGTATGACTCAGGCACTTGCGTTCTCTCCTCGGGAGATATGCTGGTGGTTTTCACGGATGGCGTGATCGAAGCGGTCAATTCGACCGGCGAAGAATACGGCGAGCCCCGCTTGCTCGCAAACATCTACGCCAACCGCCAGTGCAGCGCAGCCGAAGTAATTGCCCGCATCATGCGTGTGCTGGACGGCTTTGTTCAGATGACGCCGCGCCACGACGACATCACCTGCCTGGTTGCCCGGAAGTTGTAAGTGTCGGAACAGCGGCTCTGGCGCAAATTGGCAACCTGGCACACCGGCTACGCACCTCACTTACAGACGTTCCCTGATTGAACTTCGGAGGTGAAGCCAATGCTTTGGCTGATTTTCTGTATTCTCTTGATCGCCTGGATTCTGGGGCTTGTGGGCACATACACCATCGGTGCGTGGCTGCACCTGTTGCTGCTGCTCGCGATCATCGTGCTCGTGATTCAGCTGGTCACTGGGCGAAGAACCGTAGTCTGAAAAGCTGACTTTGATTCTGCAGGTCAAACTAAAACTCCCACATCTGCGGTTTCCGTAAATGTGGGTTGTAGAGAGCGGCCCCGGAAGGAGCCGCTCTCTTTCTTACAGGCCCATCAGGCTCGCCGGAACGTATTCTTCAACATTGGCCTCGCGTAGGAATCGCGCCGACTCCTCGGGAGGCGTCGGATTTATGTAAAACCCGGTCCCCCACTCGAACCCCGCAGTCTTCGTCAGTTTTGGCATGAACTCAATGTGCCAATGATAGTGCTCGAGGTCCGGTTCCTGCACTGGAGACGTGTGTACAACCAGATTGTAAGCCGGATTATCAAGCACCATGTCCGCCTTCATCAACAGGGTCTTAAGCGCATAGGAAAGATCGCGGAAGGTCTGTGACGAAGAATTCTCGAACGAGGACTCGTGCCGCTTCGGAAGTATCCACGTTTCGAACGGAAATCTAGGCGCATAAGGTGCCAGCGTAACGAAGCTCTCGTTTTCCGACACTACGCGGGTTCCAGCATCTACTTCCTGCCGAATCATGTCGCAAAACACGCAGCGCTCTTTGTATATGAAATACTGCTTTGCGCCCTCGATCTCTTGCTTCACTGATCGCGGCAGAATCGGCAACGCGATCATCTGACAGTGCGAGTGTTCCAAGGACGCTCCCGCCGCCTCACCGTGGTTCTTGAAGATGAGGATGTACTTGAATCGCTTGTCCTGCCTCAGGTCCAGGATTCGGTCGCGGAATGCCCAAAGAACGTCCTCAATTCGCTTGGCCGGCATCGTCGCAAGATTCTGGTTATGATCAGGCGTCTCGATGATCACCTCGTGCGCGCCGATTCCATTCATCTTGTCGAACATGCCTTCGGCCTGACGGTTTAAATTACCTTCAATGCCAAGGGCCGGGAATTTGTTAGGGACTACACGGACCGTCCATCCCGGGCTGTCCTTCTGTGGTGGGGGCCCTCCATTTTGGCCCGGACGATACGCCAGGATCTCAGGTGGCGTCTTTTTTTCATTCCCGTAGCAGAAGGGGCAGAACCCACCCCTCATCTTCACCTGCTCACGGACAAAATCCGTGGGGCGCTTCGCACGATCTGTTGAAATGATGACCCAGCGTCCTACAATCGGGTCTTTTCTAAGCTCTGGCAAGAGATACGATTCCTTTCGGCAACACCCTTAACCCCACAATCCAGCTGTAAACATATTAAGCCACTGAAAACGCATTGCGAAATAGGGTGATGTCCGTAACGCGGCGTCGCTCGGAATCGTAGTACACCGAAACAACATCGAAACGACACCCGTTTTGGCCATCTCCTTGAGATGAGCCGCCGCCGTCATTCGTTGCGGAAGTTGCCCGTGAGCGCCTGTTTCGGGAGGTTCGCCAGACGTACTCTCGCCCCATTGCCCGTAATTCCCGCTGTTTGTCACGATCAACGGCGGCCTCGGCCGGTTTCACGTCCCGCGTCGACCTCGTCTTCACTTCGACAAAACACAAGGTGCCGCCCTCCCAGCCGATCAGGTCGATCTCACCTTTGCGTCTCCGAGAGCGCCAATTCCGCGCCACGATTACATATCCATGCTCACGGAGATAGAAGTAGGCAGCATCCTCGCCCCGCTGGCCTGTACGGAGGTGTTCGGCCTCTCGCTTTCCTTTGCTATTCCGCAGACCCGCGCCATCAAGCAGGCGAAGCAGCAGTTTCGTCAGCATATATCGAGAGTGTAGGACTTAAGGCACACAGAAGCTCAGAGGGGAACAAACTTTTACGTTTTCAGAACAAAAGAGAAGAGCGGCACGAAGCCGCTCTTCGGTCAACCGCCGCCCATGCACTCACTCGATGCGCTTTCAGGCTCCTACGGGCATGCCTGTTCCCGCCGTAACGCCGTCGCGCGCGGCCTCCTTGATCGACGCCTCCAAGACATCGATCGCGATGTCAGCCTGCTCCTTCGAAATGATCAGGGGCGGACAGATGCGGATCGTGTTTGGCCCGGCGCCGAGGAACAGCACGCCCTTCGCGAACGCCTTGTCGACGATCTGATCGCGTTCAGGGCCGGCCATCTCCTTCGTGCGCTTATCCTTCACGATCTCGACGCCGATCATGAGGCCAATTCCGCGGACATCGCCGACCGTGGGCAATGTCTCGGGCCAGCGCCTGATGCGATCCATAATGTGCTTGCCCACGACCTCGGCGTTCTTGATCGCCTCGCGCTCCAGAACGGCGATCGTCGCTAGCGCCGCAGCATTGCATACTGGGTTGCCGCCAAAGGTTGAGGCGTGTGAACCTGGGACCCAATCCATGATGTGAGCCTTTGCGATAACCGCGCTCAGAGGCATGCCACTGGCGATACCTTTAGCCGTGCACACGATGTCGGGCTCGACGCCGCTGTGCTGGATCGACCACCATTTGCCCGTGCGACCCATGCCAGACTGCACCTCATCCACGACCAGCAGAATGCCGTGGCGGTCGCATATCCTGCGCAGCTCCCGCAGGAACTCCGGCGGTGCGACGAGGTATCCGCCTTCGCCTTGCACGGCTTCGACGAAGATGGCGGCGACTTCCTCCGGTGGAACGTAGGTCTTGAACAGTCGCTCCTCGATGAAGCGTGCCCGATCGACAGCGTACTGGATCGGATCAGTGCCTTCGGGTCGCCGATAGACGTTCGGATACGGAACATGCTCGACACCTGGAACCAGCGGTGCGAAGCGGCGCTTCTGCTGAGGCTTCGAGGCTGTTAGTGACAACGCGCCCATCGTGCGTCCGTGGAAGGATCCCATGAACGCGATCACCGTCTGGCGCTTGCTGTGATAACGGGAGAGCTTCAGCGCGCACTCGACGGCTTCGGCTCCAGAGTTGCCGAAGTAGACCTTATGCGGTCCCTTCATGGGCGCGATCTCGCTCAGCTTGTTCGCCAGCGTGACCACGTTCTCGTAGTAGAAGTCGGTCCCGGACATGTGGATGAGTTCGCCAGCCTGCTTCTGAATTGCCGCGACGACCTCGGGATGGCAGTGTCCCGTTGCGGTAACGGCGATTCCCGCCGAGAAATCCAGAAACTTGTTGCCGTCCATATCTTCGACAACAGCGCCGTAGCCGCGCTTTGCCACCATCGGGTAGCTGCGCGTATAGGATGGCGAAATGATCTGATCGTCGGCGTCGATCACGCGACGAGAGTTCGGTCCCGGTAGTGGCGTTTTCACATTCGGGGCCAGTTCGATGGTAATGGCCTTAGCTGACATCGTTTCCTCCCAGAATCCGCAATCCGTGCGCAGGTTGCGCAGCAATCGTTCGTGTTTGTCGGAGTGAGAGAAAGATTAGTCGGCGAACAGATCAGCGCGCGCCACCGAAGGACAGAGGCAGAGCGGCACACGAGAGTCGGTAAGCGCCAAACCTGGTGCCATGGAGTCCGCGTCGCGTGTTGCATTTCGTGCGGTCATACCCGGCTCCGCGCAGAATCATGCCTTCACAATTAGTAGATGCGAAATCCGGCTCTGCTGGTGCCTGTTCTGGAGAGGTCATGCGCACAAAGTTGCAGGCACATCGCACTCGCTGTCAATCTGATATCGTTGATTCAGTTCAGAAGATGCCTGGAACTAGTCAATCCCCGCAACGATGGAAGGTTATTCTTGCCTTCGCGCTGGTCTATGTCTTCTGGGGATCGACGTATCTCGGCATTCGCATTGGCGTCGAACACATTCCGCCATTGTTGATGGCAGGCACCCGTTTCGTGATCGCTGGCCCCCTCATGATGCTCTTTTGCGCCTTGCAGGGCAGAAAAGTACGAGTTGATTGGTCCCAGGCACTGAGGCTAGCCGGCCTGGGTATCTGCATGCTCTCCGGCGCAAATACCATTCTCAGTTGGGCCGAGCAATGGGTCCCGACCGGCTTGGCGTCGCTGCTCGTGGCCGTCACCCCACTTTGGTTCCTTGTGTTGGAAACATGGGTTTTCTCCGGTGAACACAAAGTCTCGCCCCGGGCGCTGGTCGGACTCGGCATAGGAATCTTGGGAATGTTTGTGCTTTTGTGGCCGCAATTGCGCAACACAGCCGGACTCGGACATATGCAACTGGTGGGCTCAATCGGCCTCATCTTCGGATCGCTCACCTGGGCGTTAGGGTCTGTCCTGTCCAAGCGGTGGAAGATCCAGCTTGATGCGTTCTCGGCCGCGAGCTGGGAAATGTTCTTCGCCGGAGCGTTCAACGTGACGCTTGCCTTACTTCTCGGCGAACATCATCAGGCGCACTGGACGGCGCGTGGCATGGGAGCCATCGCGTACCTGATCGTTTTCGGATCGTGGGTTGGATTCACTGCCTACGTCTATCTGCTCAACCACGTGCCCACGCCAAAAGTCGCGACTTACGCCTATGTGAACCCGGTCGTCGCCGTATTCCTTGGATGGCTCGTGTTGCACGAAACGATCACGCCCTACATTTTCGCTGGAACGCTGATCATCGTCTGCGCGGTGGCTCTGGTGACTGGCGCCGAACTCAAGCGACGAACACCGGAAGAAGGTCCCGCATTGCCGGCAGTTGAAAGCACCGGCGATTGAGCGCATCAGATAATCCGATCAGCAAAAGCTGCCGACCTAAGATGCTCCCCGAGTATAGTGATAATCTAATTGGAATTAGCGCCTAAACGCTGATCGAGAGTCTATGGGTTTGCTATCCACAGCACGTGAAGACATTCGAGCCATATTCGAGCGCGACCCGGCCGCGCGATCGACGGTCGAGGTACTGTTTTGCTATCCCGGCCTGCACGCCGTGTGGATGCACCGTTTCAATCACTGGCTCTGGAAACACGGGTTCTACTTCTTCGCGCGCTTCGGCTCGCACGTGGCCCGTTTTCTGACGACAATCGAGATTCATCCCGGCGCAACGATTGGCCGACGCCTATTCATCGACCACGGTCTCGGAGTCGTTTTCGGCGAGACCGCTGAAATAGGCGACGACGTCACCATCTATCAAGGTGTCACGTTGGGGGGGACGACGCTGGCCAAGGTAAAGCGCCATCCGACGTTGCGGAACAATGTTGTCATCGGTGGCGGCTCGCTCGTGCTCGGGAACATCGTAATAGGCGAGAACAGCCGTGTCGGCGCCGGTTCTGTCGTATTACGAGACGTTCCCGAAAACACGACCGTTGTAGGCGTCCCAGCTCACATCGTTTTCCGCGAAGGCAAGCGCGTGGTCATCACCGACCCGAAGGAGATCCAGGACCCGCTCAGCCAAGTCGTCATCAACCTCGCCCGCGAACTCCAGGAACTAAAGCACAAGGTCGCCGAACTTCAGCACGTTCCCGACAACGGATTCTCCCCGATTGCCCAACCGACAACTCCAGAAGGCGAAGAGGCCGCAATGGAAGCGTTGTGCACGGTTGAGCAGAAGAAGGAAGAAGAGACCGGAACGTAGAGGCGCGGCCTTACCTCAGCGGCTAAAGCCGCACTCCTTGCGGAAGCTTAGCGGCACGAGTAAACTCGTGCCCTTCCCGAGAACCTGCCGAAGCCTTCTACTTCAACACCGCGGTTGGCAGGAATCTCGGCTTCTTTCTCATCTGTGTTGTTTGTTCGTAGGCATAGGCCAATTTGATCAGCGTTGGCTCACTCCATGCACGGCCAAAGAACGAGACGCCTACGGGCAGACCATAGACATCTCCCATCGGTACGGTGATGTGCGGGTAACCAGCTACTGCCGGGAGAGTCGAATCGCTTCCCGTCACGCGGTCACCGTTGAGCAAGTCGCTGACGCACGCCGGATTGTTGGTCGGCGCAACCAGCGCGTCCAACTTGTGTTTCGCCATCACAGCGTCGATGCCGTCCCTGCGCGACATCGTCCGGCACTGCTCAAGCGCTTTCACGTATTCCTTGCTCGTCAGCGGGCCTTTCTTCTCAGCCTCGACGAAGATGTCCTGTCCGAAGTAGGGCATTTCTTCTGCGCGATGCGTGTCGTTGAACTCGATCGCCTCTTTCAGAGACTTGATCGGCGCACTCGGCCCCAGGGAAGCGAGATACTTGTTCAAATCGTCTTTGAACTCATACAGCAGTACCTGCATCTCAGCGTCGCTAAACTTCCCAATCGTCGGGATCTCCACCGGATCGATGATCACTGCGCCAGCGCTCTTCATTGCCGCAATCGCTTCGTCTAGCAACCTGGCAACCGCATCGCTGAATTCGGCGAACTTACGCACCACACCAATCCGCGCACCGCGCAAACCACTAGCCAGCAGGAACTGCGTGTAGTCCTTCTGTATGTTTCCCTGCGCAGCCGCCGTCGCGTCATCCACCGGATCGACGCCGACCATCGCCGTCAGCAGCGTAACCGCATCGGCAACGGTGCGCGCCATCGGCCCCGCCGTGTCTTGTGAATGCGCGATCGGCACAATCCCCGTGCGGCTCACCAGGCCGAGGGTTGGCTTGATGCCGACGATCCCGCAGCATGACGCCGGGGACACGATGGATCCGTCTGTTTCCGTCCCCACCGCCGCCGCACACTGACTCGCAGCAACAGCCACCGCCGATCCCGAACTCGATCCCGACGGATTGCGATCGAGCGCGTACGGATTCAGCGTCAGGCCACCACGTCCGCTCCATCCGCTGGTCGCATAGTTCGACCGGAAGTTGGCCCACTCGCTCAGGTTCGTTTTGCCGAGGATCACGGCACCGGATTCGCGCAGTCGCGCCGCCACAAACGCATCCTTCACCGGACGTCCGTTCATCAACGCCAGCGAACCTGCCGTTGTTTTCATCTTGTCAGCGGTACCGATGTTGTCCTTGATCAGAACCGGAATTCCCCACAATGGTCCGCGCGGGGAGCCACTTCGCCGCTCTTGTTCGAACTTCGCGGCGATGTCGTCAGCCTCAGGATTCAGTTCAATGACAGAGTTCAACCGTGGTCCGCTCTTGTCAATGTCAGCGATCCGCTGTTTGTACATTTCAACGAGCAGCGTGGGTGAGAAGTTTCGAGACTCGATGCCGGCACGCAGCTGATCTATCCTCAACTCGTCGAGCTCGAAAGCTTTTTCGCGAGAGAATTGCCCGTTGCCATCGTCGGCCATAACTGGTAGTACCGCGCCTGCTGCCGCACCGGCCATCGCTGTTTTCAGAAATTTGCGGCGGTCCGTCCCGTTACTATCTTTGTCACTCACGAGGATCTCCTGAACTGCTCGCTCAAAACGGAAATTCTCTCACGATGGGAGCGATTCCCGCACTCGCCTACTCGGCCTGTTTGAGAGGCAGCGTAACGGATGCCGGCGAGGAGCCGTCATCGCGAAGTCGAAGATAGAGCCTACCGCTCTTCGTGACCGCGATCGGCAGACTTCGCCCGATGAACCCGTCCGGGATGCTTGTCGCCTCGTTGAAGTCGGGATCCAAACTAACCGAATCGAGAAGGTAGAGCTTCTCGCCAACTAAAGAACACTGCTTCTCGGCGGCGGTACAGCGGACTTCCTTCAGCGTCGGCAAGCGCACCAGGTTGGCAAGCGACTGCCAATCTCCGACCGTCTCGTTTTCCGATACAACGCGAAATTTCAGAGGGCCGAAAGCCGATGGTCCCAAGTGCCTCATCGGATCCAGCAACGCAACGACTGTCTTGGAATCTTGCAGCATCAGATTGCCGTCCGCGACACTCAGCAGCACCCGGAAGGACTCGTCCTCGGTCGCGACCTCGACCTTATGCTTCGGCGGAAACGTTTCAGGCGCGCGGGCTTTCAAAACAAACGTCAGGGTTGCAGACTGCGGCAATTCGTTCTTGCTCGTCAGCTGGATCTCGCCAGCCTCCGTCTTTCTCGCGGGCAAGTCGACGCGCTTGCTCATCAACTCAACCGACGGACGCGGTTGATTCACGGTTACACGAACCGGCAGCACGCGCTCATCCTTCAGGGTAACTTTTGCTTCGCTGGAGTCACCTGCACGGAAGGAGTTTGCGGTTGTGCCGTCCGCTTTCATCGTCAACTCGTCCTGCTGATGCGCCCGCGCAAGAGCCCCAGGCGAGAATCGAACGTTGCTCACTTCGAGCGACGATACTTCGTCCAGTCGTGTTCCGGTAAGCACGCCTTCGGAGTCTCCGGCATGGATCTCAAAGGCATCGAGTCGACCCGCTTCGGCATAGGTCTGAAGCGGAATCTCGTTTTCCTCGCTCTGACCGAAATTCGTGATCGTAAGCGTTAGCGGCCCTGGTTTCGCGTCTTTCAACGAAACCTGCAACTCAAGTTCGTCGGCCTTCACGGCCTTCCACTTGGTGTCGATCCGATTGCCGTCCTGATCCGCAATGCTGACGTCCTTGACGCAACAGGCGTCACCAGATCGCAAGCGAACCGTGTCAGCGCGCCCGACTATCAGAGCACTGGCATCGCGAGATGCAACTACCCAATCCGGCGGACGCGAGCTGTGCAACTTGAACTTCGGCCCTTCGAACGGCTGCGATCCCCACACTCCGCGAATGGTCCCGGTCAGCTCTGCATCAAGATTTTTCGAAGGAAGTGACTTCGTATCGACCACAAATCCGCCGCTCGCTGGATCAGCCTTCAGGGGCAGATCGAAGTCGCCGGTGGAATTTCCGTCGACGTGCAGCACCATGTTGTGCGCCAACTCCGTTGCAAACACCAGCGGAGCGTTGTCGACCTGCAACACCAGTCCGGGTTTCTGAAGGCAGAAGACCTGTGCTGGATCGACCGGCCTCATGCGCGGTAACACGGCCGGTCCGACATGCGGCAATCCGATAACGAGCACCGATTTCGGATTGCGAAACGACGGCGGACTATTCAGCCGCAAGTTCAACTGATCGCCCTTAGGCAGCGCCAGCGCCGGAATGTACTGATAGTGCGCCGTGTGCGCGTTGCCGAGGATGCGCGCAACGTCTACGATTGCGCCAACGTAAGGGCTGTAAGCGCCGCCGCCGATCTTCGGGGTCGAGGTGATCTCGGAGAGCAGATGTCCCGTGTCGCCTGAGGTCAGGGTGGTAACCATGCTCTGCGTGTTCGCATCGTCGAGCACCATCTGGTCCGTGTGCTGCGTGAGGCAAGTGATCTGCTCGGCCGTCGGCTTATCGAAACACGCTTCGTCCAGTTTGAGACTCAACGACCGCGCCAGCAGCACCGATCGCTTATGCAACTCCTCCGGCGTGCTCGTCGACTCACGCACAGCATCGAGATATTTCTCGATGCGCATCCGGTCCAGACTCACGACTTCCAGATTCTGCACCGCGCGAACGAACGCCCCAGGCTTTCCGCGAACAGCACCACGGAGAGCACTGAATCCGCCACCCGTTTCCGGTGCGAGGAAGACAAGTGCCTGCTGCGCTTCGGGCGGCACCGTTACGAATACGCCCTCTTCGCGGGCCGCCTTCGTCCAGGTCTCAACCTGCGTAAACCAGCTCTCGGGCGGAGGATTCGTTGCGCCGCGAAGGAACGCGACGATCATCAGATAGCGTGCAGACTGGGTCTCAGGCAGATCCGCATGCAGCCAAATGCGGTCACCGGCCTGAAGAGTTGGGACGCTGGCAATCGGCAGCGTCTTGCCATCGCGCTGCACGCGCATGTCGATGCGTGGTCCTACGAGGTCGAACAGTGCCTGGGCCTGCGCCACACCGCTCAGAACAGCCATGACGAAGAATAGAATTGCCCACACACACGCGCGCCGAAACAAACCAGTACCTCCAGAACGTCAGCCGAATGATCTACTTTGATCGAAGCAGCTGCTTTAATTGTAGCGTGTATGGTGGGCTCACGCGCATGATCCGCCTCGGTGTTATCGCTTAGTTACTGGCCAACTCGGTGGCTTTTCAAGCGACTTTCGTTTGAGTGGAGCGTTGAGCTGGCGTCTCTTTTCTGTCCGGCATACAATGCGACGCATGGATGCCAAGTTCCGCGTCGCAATCATCACCGCCTGCTTGTTCGTCTCAACCTTCGTGTTTGCTGCCGATGTCCCGCGCACGATGCGCGTCGACTATTACCATACCGGCAATGCAAAGTCCGAGATGTTCAGCCTCGACCGCGTCACTATAGAACCGTTGCCCTGGCCGGGAAACCCGAGACATCTCATTGATGACACGAACCTGGGCAAGTACTACTTCGAAGTCCGCGACCGCGCTACCAATCGCATTCTTTACTCGCGCGGCTTCGCCTCGATCTACGGCGAGTGGCAGGATACCGACGAAGCTCAGCAGATGAACCGCACGTTCAGCGAGTCGCTGCGCTTCCCCGCCCCGACCTCGCCCGTACAGATCATCCTGAAGAAGCGCGATCCGAATAACGCCTTCATCGAAATCTGGAGCACCATCGTAGACCCCAAAGACATCTTCGTCGACAGCTCTGTGCCGCCATCGCCCGGCAACGTCATCGCACTTGAGAAGAACGGTGATTCTGCCAACAAAGTCGATTTTCTGATTCTCGCCGATGGCTATACGAAGGCCGAAGAACCGAAGTGCGAGAAAGACGGCCGCCGCTTGCTGGAGATCCTATTCGCGACCTCGCCCTTCAAAGAGCGCCGCAAAGATTTCAACACATGGCTGCTCTGCCCCGCGTCGCTCGACAGCGGCGTCTCGCGACCATCTACCGGAGTTCACAAACGCACCGCCATCGGAGCGACCTACGACGCGTTCGGCTCCGAGCGTTACATCCTGACGTTCGATAATAGAAAGTTCCGCGAAGTGGCCGAGTTCGCTCCCTACGAGTTCGTCGAAATCCTCGTAAACGGACAGACCTACGGTGGAGGCGGCATCTTCGGCCTCTACAGCACAGTCGCTTCAGACTCGCTCTGGGCTCCTTACATCTTTGTGCACGAGTTCGGACACCACTTCGCCGGACTCGCCGACGAGTACTACACTTCCGACGCGCCGACCGCCAATGCTCCGAAAGTTGAACCATGGGAACCCAATGTCACTGCGCTCCTCGATCCCGCCAACCTGAAGTGGAAAGACATGGTGGCACCCGGCACGCCGGTTCCAACGCCATGGAAGAAAGCGGAGTTCGAAGCGTTGGAAAAAGACATTCAAAATCGGCGCCGACAGATTCGCAAAGAGAACCGTCCCGAATCCGAAATGGATGCCCTATTCAACGAGGAGAAATCCAGAGAGGAAGCGCTGTTCGTATCCGACAAGTACCACGACAAAGTTGGCGCATTCCAGGGAGCGAACTACGACGCGACTTTCTACTATCGTCCGATGGAAAACTGCATCATGTTCACGCGCACGAACTACTTCTGCGACGTCTGCAGGCGCGCTATCGAACGAGTTGTAGACCTGTACACGAAGTAGTCACAAGTAACGGCGTAGCGAGCATCGGCGTAGCGCCGGACTGCAGTCCGGCGAAGATCAGTCGCCACGCGCAGGACGACATTCGTTCGTGACACCAAGCACCGCAATTAATAAAGGCGTCCCTCGCGGAACGCCTTTTGCTTGGGTGCTTTTCAGATCACCCAATCACGAAATCGCCCGATCACCCGAGCTAGACGATGTATTGTCCGGCCGCGACGCTGCCCCCCTTGCCGGTCCAGTTCGTATGGAAGAACTTGCCGCGCGGCTGATCGATGCGCTCATAGGTGTGCGCGCCAAAGTAGTCGCGCTGGGCCTGCAACAGGTTCGCCGGCAAGCGTCCGCTGCGGTATCCGTCGAAGAATTCGAGCGCCGTCGAGAAGGCTGGAACCGGAATACCGTGTTCGACTGCTTTCGCGATGGTGCGGCGCCACGATGGCTGGCAGCGCTCGATCAACGCCTTGAAATAATCATCGAGCAGCAGGTTGCTGAGCTGCGGATTCTTGTCGAAGGCGGCCTTCATCTTGCCCAGCATCGCCGAACGGATGATGCAGCCCGCGCGCCACACCATCGCGATCGAAGGAAAGTTCAGGTTCCACTTGTATTCCTTTGCCGCTTCGCGAAGCAGCATGAATCCCTGCGCGTAGCTGACGATTTTCGAGGCCAGCAGAGCCTGGCGGATGTCCTCGATGAGAGCTTTCTTGTCTCCCGTGAACTTCGCGTCGGGCCCTTTCAGGACTTTCGACGCCGCAACGCGCTCATCCTTCATCGCGCTGAGGCATCGTGCGTAAACAGCTTCGCCGATCAGCGTGACGGGCTGTCCGAGATCGAGCGAGCTGACGCTGGTCCACTTGCCTGTACCCTTCTGGCCTGCGGTGTCGAGAATGTAGTCGACGACGTATTGTCCGTTTTCGTCTTTGTAGCCGAGAATGTCGCGCGTGATTTCGATGAGGTAGCTGTCGAGTTCGCCCTTGTTCCATTCGGCGAAGACGTCGTGCATCTCCTGGTTGGACATACCGAGGCCTTCCTTCATCAACTGGTAGGCTTCGCAGATCAATTGCATGTCGCCGTACTCGATGCCATTGTGGGTCATCTTGACGTAGTGGCCGGCGCCGTCTTCGCCCATCCAGTCGCAACAGGGCTCACCGTCAGGCGTCTTGGCGCAAATGGCCTGGAAGATGTCTTTCACAAACGGCCACGCCTTCGGGCTGCCGCCGGGCATCATCGACGGTCCGAAACGCGCGCCTTCTTCGCCGCCGGAAACGCCGGTTCCGACGTAGAGGAAGCCCCTGGCCTCAAGCTCCTTAGTGCGGCGGATCGTGTCCGGAAAGTGCGAGTTGCCGCCGTCAATAATGATGTCGCCGGGCTCAAGATGCGGCAGCAGGGTGTTGATGAAGTCGTCGACAGCCGAGCCGGCCTTCACCATCAGCATCACCTTGCGCGGACGCTTCAGCAGGCTTACCACTTCTTCGATGGAGTGGGCAGGAATGATCGTGGTACGACCTTTCGCCGCGTCCTTCATGAACTCGTCCACCTTCGAGACAGTTCGGTTATACGCCACGACGGTGTAGCCGTGATCGTTCATGTTCAGGATCAGGTTCTGGCCCATCACCGCCAACCCGATCAGCGCTATATCTGCCTTCGGTTCCATCTATTGCTCCTGATTACGTTGAAAGATATTGCGAAACTCTATGTTCGGGTGAGAGATTCTTAACCCCGCTCAAGCCAAATGCTGGCTTGAACGGGGCACCACCTGCTCACTTCCCGCTCGCGGCCGACTTGTTCAGCCGAAACAGCGTCTCGCCCGCGCGCGGAACAACTTTGATCCCCTCAGCCTCTCGGTTTTGCCACTCTTCAATCTTAATCGTTTTGTGATCGAGGTATCCGAGGCTGATCTTGCGGCAACGCTCTTCGGGGATTCTCGTTGCCAGGGTCACCTTGATCCGAGGTGTCTCGACTGCGGTTGCTGCGTCGTAGTGGCCGAGTCCCTTGACGTGAGTCGAATGCGCCAGAACTCCGCCGGGATAGTGCTTGAACTTGTCCCACTGCTTGATGAAGTAGTCGCGGCAGTGATAGCCAATCTCGTCGATCAATTTGCCGTGGGTGTAGCTGACTTCGTCGATGTGCGGGCTGTAAATTATGACTTCGCCACCATCGGCAACTGCCGGCTCCATTTTGTACATGCCCTTCGCCGCAGTCCAAAGATCGTCGTACATCTCGGGCATTATCGACAGCACGCGCTTGAACGGCTTATCAACGTACACAACGTGCTTCTGCGCCGAGAGCGCCGATGCCGCCTTCCACGCTTCCTGCGGCGTGTCGAAGTAGAGTCCCGCTAAACCTTCGTGCGTCACGACCAGCGCAAAACACGATGTTGGCCTGGGAATCAGCGATGCCGCACGATCGATCACCGCACGAACCGGCGTGTAGCCCGCACCGATCACGTCGTAGCTCGTGATTACCGCACCGAGCCAGTGGGTGAAGTTAATGATTTCGTTGCCACCGATTCCGGGGAAGAAGTACTTGTTACCACCTGAAAACCCGACCACTTCGTGCGGGAACACCGGGCCGCAGATGACGATGTGGTCATAGTCGAGGATGATCTTATTCAAACTTACCGGGACGTCTGTCGACATCAACCCGCCAGTAAGCTGTTCGATCTCTTTCGCTGGAACCGAGCCGAGTGCGACGAAGTTATCCGGCTTCTCCCAATGATGATTGAAGATGTGCGTATCGCCGACTTTCTCGTTGATCACCGTACGACCGATCAGCTTGGAGAGTTGCACATCGGTCATGGGCGGATGCGTCCCGAGCGCAACGAGATAGTCGAGAGCCTTCGTCCGGGGTTTCAGGAGATCGTCGAATAGATCGAACATGAGCGGCATCGGCATGGTGCGTGTGCCGTCGGGAATAATAACGAGGACGCGTTTGCCGTCGAAACCAGCCGAAGTGACGGCCTCGGCAACAATCTGCCGGACCTCTGCTTCTTGCAGATATCTCTCCGTCGACCCTTTTCCAATCACCATCACAAACGTCCTCGTAGCTTTACGGACCGGCGCGGAACCACGACTGGTCTTACCACTTGTACTCACCAATGATATACGACGTTGGCAGTATCCGAGTATCTCTGAAACAACAACCTGGCGTCGCGTCCGATGTAGTCTAGGATTGCAGTTCGGCAATTTCTAGACTCGCTGGAGATCGAAAGAAGCTGGTTTGACTGTGCCGGAGAGTCGGAATTCTGTGTAGGTGAAAAAAAGAACGGCGGCACCGAAGTGCCGCCGTTTGCCCACTCCCGAAGGAGCGGGCACTTGAGGTTAAAAGCTGGTTTAGAAGCTCAGGCGCAGACCCAGCTGGATCTGGCGAGTGCTGTAAACGTAGTTGCTGTTTGCGGTAACGGGAGTGTTGAACAACGCGGCGCCGTTTGCGATAGCGGAGCTTGAGTTGTTCGGACCCAGCGTCGGGTAAGTAGTCACGCCCGCGGTGCCAGCTGTCGGGTTGTTGATCTGGTAAGCCGTTAAGCCGGTGACACCGGTAACGTTCCGATGATTGAGCAGGTTGAAGCTATCAGCCGAGAATTCCAGCTTAAAGCGTTCGGTCAGCTTGAAATTCTTCGACATGCGCAGGTCAACAACGTAGGTTGCGGGCTGCAGGTAGCCGTTGCGGGTAGTACCCAGCATCTGGGAGGTTCCACCAGCGCCAAGCATACCGCCTGAAGGGCTCACGTACTTGGTGGTGCCGTCGTACACGACGATACCGCTGGACGGATAGTACACGGACACCGAGTTGCCGAGCCCCTTCTGGATCTGAACGACAGGGGAAGCCTGCCATCCGTCAGCCAAGTAGCTCAGCACGCCGCTGTGCTTCCAGGGCGCTTCGAGAACACCGTGGAATGAGAAGCGTTGCGGCACGTTGTAGTTGGAATTGCCGTACACGCCCCAATTCGGGTGAAGCGGGTCGAAGGAGTTATTGCCACTGGTGTAGTTGGTGGTCCCGTTGACCCCCTGATCCAGCGTATGCGACCAAGTGTACGTAGCACCCAATTGGACGTGTTTGTAGAAGCGGCGATCCAGTTGAACAACGAGAGCGTTATAGCTCGAGTTGACACCACTGTAAACCTGCGTGACGGAACCGATTCCCGGGTTCAGCCGGGAAGTGAAGAACGGCCCAGTGGCCTGATAGCTCGTAGGCACCGGCATGCCACTGATGACGCTGCCGCTCAACGTATTGGTAAGTGTGTAGTTGATCGTAGTTGGGGGTGCGGCCCTGTACGTCGTGGTGTAGGTGGTTCCGCTGACCGTGACGGGACTGCATGTACCGTTTACCGGGCTAGTAGGTGCCTGCAGGCCCAAGTTGCTGCCGGTTGCGTAAGCGCAATATGGTGTGCCAGGAGCAGCGATGTTGGCATCCGTGAAGCTCTGCAAATGCCGACCGAAGCTGCCCATGTAGTTGATGGAAAGGGTTGTGTTCCATCCCAATTGGCGCTGCAAGGTCAAATCGACTTCGTGGATCTGAGGTGATTTGAAATTGGGATCGAAGAAGGTGATGTTCGAGCTCGCCGGGCAGCTGGTGCTAGTCGGCGCTGTCGTCAAGATCTGCGGGAACAGCGGTGCGCAACCTGTCAGCGAAGACTTGATGGTATAGGAGTTCATTCCATCTGCAGTGATCGCGCCAGTCGTCGTCATTCCGCTATACAGAGAAGCGTTGATGATGCGGCCGAAGTACATACCATAGCCGCCGCGAAGGACGGTCTTGGAATCGCCGAACATGTCCCAGGCGAAACCAACCCTGGGGCCAAGGTTCTTTTGCGTATTCGGCGCTACACCCGCCTTCACGGAGTTGGATCCCAGCTGCACGGTGTTCTGCAGGTTCGCGAAGGGCTCAGGCATCATCTGAACGTCAAACCGCAAGCCCAAGTTAATGGTCAGGCGGCGTGCGATCTTCCAGTCGTCCTGAACGAAGAAGCCGAGATCGTTCGTTGCGAACTGGTACGCTTTTGCCGGATTGTTGATCGAGTTGCCTTGGAAAGCCTGATAGAAGTTGCTGAAGTACCGGTAGTTCGAGCCGTTATAAATGTCGGCAAAGTACTGCGGCAGACCGCTATAGGAGAACTCAGCGTATTGCTGGTAAAGGTTCTGAATGGTGTCGTCGTTCTTGACCCAGTCGCCACCGAACTTCAAGGTGTGCTTACCCAATTGCCAAGAAACGGTATCGGCGATCTGAGTTTTGTACTCAGACGGATACATCAGGCGGTTGCCGTACAGCGTGCTGCCCCACTGGAAGCTGTTGCTGATGTAGATATTCGGAGCAACGCCGTAGGGGTTAGTGTACGTAACCGGCGATGTGGTGCCAGGAGCAACGTGGTTGATGAAGGTCTGCGTATCGTACGGAAGCGGATTCTGGTTGGTCTCCCACTCGAAGTCGCGGCCGTACTGGACACGAGCCTGATTGGTGACATTAGGACTGATCTGCGTATCGAGTTTCGCTACACCCCACGTGGTGCTCACGTAATCGTTACCAAACGAGGAGGCGCCGTAGTTGTTCGTGGCCTGAGTCTGAATACCGGCAGGCGACCACCAACGCATGCGGTTGACCGTGAGCGAAACATGGTTCTTCTGGTTGATGACCCAATCCAGCTTAGGCAGGACGATGAACTGATCGCCGGTACGCGGAGTCCGGCCGGTGACGCTCAGAAGTCCGAGTTGCCCGGTGGTCGGATTTCCGAACAGGCCATCCACGTACCTGGTATAGGCAAGCCCGTAGTTCGTAGTCGTGATGGGCTGCGACATGGCGGCAGAGTTGTTGCCATGAGTGGAGGAATACAAGAGCGCCGACAACTGGCAAACGTTGTTGTTCGCAGTTCCCGAAGTCACATTAGCGCAAGTGGTGCCGGTCGGCAGAGTGGCGTCCGGCATCTGGAAGAACAGGGAAGCGTTGTTCGGGACAGCGGTACCAGGGAAGTTCCGGTGGAAGCGGTCGACGGTCAAGAACCAGAAGAGCTTGTCCTTGATGATCGCGCCGCCGACACTGGCGCCGCCCATGATGCGGACGTCCTTAGGCTTGTAAGGAGCCGTAACGGAGCCGGTGGGAGCTTGGTCGGTGCCATTGCCATACACGGCCGAGGTCAGAGTCGTGTAAGGGTTCATCGAACCCCACGCGTTGTTGCGATCATAGATGTAGGCATCACCGTGGATCTGGTTGGTGCCACTCTTCGTGACCGAGTTGATGACGCCGCCAGCCGCGCGTCCATATTCAGACGAGTAGTTCGACGTGTTGACCTGGAATTCCTGGATAGCAGTTTTCGGAGTGGAGTAGCCGGCGCGGGTGCGTCCGCGCTCTTCCGAGAAGTAAGCCTGGTTGTTGTCGGCACCGTCAACGGTGACCGTGTTGAGCAGCGGGCTCATGCCGCGAACGCTGACCAGACCGAAGCCGCTGGAGTCGCTGACGACGCCCGGCGTCAACATGGCGAAGCTGGACCAGCGACCGCCGTTAATCGGCAGGTTCTGGATGGCCTTTTCGTTGAGGGTCGGCGCCAACTCGGACGAGGTGACGTTGATGATTGGGGCTTCGCCGCTTACTTCAACGTGCTCAGTCGTGCCAATCGTCACATGTGGATTTACCGGGGTAAGGCTGCCCACCGTGACGATCACGTTCTCCATCTTGTAGGGAGCGAACCCCTTCGCACTTACGACTATCGTGTAGGTTCCGGGCTGCAACGAACCAACACGGAAGCCTCCCGTTTCGTTAGTGGTTGCGGTCTGCACCATGTTGGTGCCGACGTTAGTAATCGTGACCACGGCACCTGCGACAACAGCATTCGAAGGATCGGCAACCGTGCCGCCGATCGCACCGTCAGTGGTTGATTGCGCCCAAGTTGCTGTGGCGATCAATCCTATGCACAGCAATAGAGCCGCGAGGCGCAAAAGGTCTTTAGTTTTGCAGAACATGTCCATGTAGCTGCGCGAAGAATTCATACTGTTCCGGATCTCCTTGAGCGACTGTTTCCAGGACAACAAATCACTTGTTATCTCCCGCGAACCAACGGAGCTGTTCGGGGATGTTTTCGCATTTCGTAACAACCTCAACGTCTTGTGCACCGTGAGTCTTGGGCCACTCCGGTTGTTTTTCCGCGCACTCCTCCCGCTCGGTGGCGGGGGATCAGCTTGCTCTGAAAAACGTGAGAAGCTGAATTAGAACATGGGGCGACGGGAGTCTCAATTAAAAATTGGTGAAAAACGCAATATAAGGTGAGTTTGCGGATCGAATGCACAAGGGGTGGTGCAAAGACCAGCGGTTCAGACTGAATCTGGAACATTTTTCGGGCTTGCTCGCTCGCGTTGAGGGACCGAGTTTGGGGGTGCTGTGTTCAAATCCTAGTAATTTGTTCGAAGTTACAGAAGGGCGGGAGCAATCCTGCGCTTTGTGCTTATGAGCATGACCCAAAACAAGGTAGAAGCGTAGTTACAAAGTAAATTGTTACCGAAGCGAAGTTCCTGTAGCTTTATTGTGAAAAGGGCCTTGGCTGCACGAGGATAGTTAGGAGCGAGCATGAGGAGACTCATAGTATTCGCTACGGTTCTCTTAGTATCAATGGGTGCGATCGCTGGAGAGCGAAAGCAGCTCTTCGGCGGATATCAGTACACTAACGCCGGTCTGGGCGGTTCGCGCGTGAACGTCGCGAAAGGCTGGGACGCCGACTTTGAATACAAGTTCAGCAAGGAATTCGGTATTGTCGGCGATGCCAGTGGGGCGAACAAGGAAGGCTCCAAGATCCATACTTTCATGGCCGGTCCGCGATTCTCGATGAACGGTCGCAAGTTCACGCCCTTTGTTGAAGGCCTGTTCGGCACGGCTGTCTTGAGTTCGGGCGGCAACAACTCTGCAAAGATGTCGATGGCATTCGGCGGAGGCCTCGACTATAGAGTCGGATGGAACCTTTCCGTGCGGGTGGTGAAGGTCGACTACAATCTGGTGAAGATCGATGGCTTTACGCCGCTGCCAGGCGGCAGCGGATGGATGACATATATGAACAACCTGAGGTTCGCGACCGGGTTCGTGGTGAAGTTCTAGACGCGCATAACGTATTGAGAAAGAAGGGCGGGAGCGATCCCGTCCTTTTCTGTTGCTGATATGGGCCACCAGTGATCCCGGTCCTCTTTGTTTGTCCTCCGATCCGGCAAATCGATGAATCCTCCCGATGGATTCGGCCATCCATTGAGCGACAGGAGGAAACATCGAATCATGGCCCATGAGGTACCCCCGCTCCCATATGACTATTCGGCGCTGGAGCCGTACATCGATACGCAAACGATGCATCTGCATCACGACAAGCATCACGCGGCCTATGTGACCAACCTCAACGCCGCGTTGGAGAAGCATCCTGAGCTTGCCAGCAAGCCCGTAGAAGAGTTGTTGCGCAATCTTAACTCGGTGCCCGAGGACATTCGCACGGCCGTACGCAACCATGGCGGCGGACACGCGAACCACACCATGTTCTGGCAGATCATGAAACCGAGTGGCGGCGGCGATCCGGATGGCGATGTCGGCGACCTGATTAAGGGAACGTTCGGCGGGTTCGAAAACTTCAAAACGAAGTTCAACGAGGCTGGCGCAAAGCAGTTCGGCAGCGGCTGGGTATGGCTGGTACGCGCGGCCAATGGTGATTACAAAATCATTTCAACCGCGAACCAGGACTCGCCTCTGATGAATGGCGAGTATCCGATATTCGGAAACGACGTCTGGGAACACGCATACTATCTCAAGTATCAGAACCGGCGTCCGGAGTATTTGTCGGCGTGGTGGAACGTGGTGAACTGGCAGGCAATCAATCAGCGTCTGCGTGAAAGCGCACGAGTTGGCAAGGCTGCATAGGTCGCCCCTCAGACTCCATCATCGTTTATGAGAATCCAGTGGGTGCCCCATTCTCGCGCAGCGAGGGTGGGGCTTTGTTTCTTGTGTGCTGATCTTCACTCTGAGCGGAACCTCTCTAGTGCTTATATATCTTCTCTAAAAGAAGGTTATGCCGTGGTGATCTCGAGAGAATCCGATGGTAAGACCCTCGGTCCCTCCACAGGATCGCGTGATAGGGTGAATCTGGTTTTCCGCCGGAAACCAGAATCTCCGCTCTTTCTCCCACGATTTCGCCGGTCTCGTCGATTCTCTTGTCCCGCTTCAATACCTTAACGGCTTTAGCAATTTCGTTGTTAAAAGCCCGACTAGCAACCTCCGTATCATCTTTAACTAGATAAAAAACAGTCAGGTATGTTCCATCAGACGCCCTGTAATCTGTAAAACCGAGGCGGACGCCAAAAGATGTTTCCATCTCGCCCGCCCCAGGCCCAGCGACGAACTCCATCTCTGGTTGTTCGTCGGACCGGCGCTGTAATTGGGTCCCTTCGCGATCCGCTGATTGCGGCGTGGCCCGCATCATCGGAGCGTTGAGAATCATGAAACATGTAGCTAAGCAGAAAGTAGCCGAAACAAATCTGCACTTCTGCATCGCAGTCAGCCTCCGCGTTTTTACTAAATCACTATTCGTTGGCGAGAGCGCCAGGGACAGCACCTTCCATCTATGACGGTCGGCGCGATTTTGTTCGTGAAGCAGTCTAGCAGACTTCCGCGGTCCGGATTCGGCCAGCCTTCGCGACAATGATCGCTCGTCTTCTACCACGGGCGAAGGGGTTGGGAACCATGTTGCCGTATCAGGACGGGGCACAGCCCCGTCCCTACACGATCTCAATCAAGCTGCGCGTTCTTTGGCCGCCGCAACCTTGCCGATGATCAGCGGTGATGGGGACGGTGCGTCGAGACTTGCGACTTCACCAAAACCAGCTTCGCGCAGCCAATTCTTGATTTCGGCAAAACTGAACGTATCTCCCTCTTCTGTGTTGACCAGCATGTTGACTGCGAAGATCAGGCCGAGTTCGTTCTTTTCGCGATTCTCGTCGACGAGGAATTCGCCAATAACGAGCTGGCCGTTCGGCTTGAGGGCACGGCGGATTTTTGCCAGCAGCGCTTTCGAGTGCCGCTCGCCTTCGCTGTGAAGGATGTGGCCGAGAGTGACAACATCGTACTTGGCTTCGCCGAAGTCGGTGTTGCGGAAATTGCCGGGCAGGTAGTCGAAGCGATCGGTGAGACCATACTCGGCGACGAAGCGTTTCGTGACGTCGATGACCTGAGGGAAATCGGCGACGGTGACATGAGCTTCGCGGTCACGCATTGCGAACGAGATTCCCCACACGCCTGAACCTGCACCGACGTCGAGAATCTTTAAACCGCGGCGGTTGTCGACGATCGTCTGGGCGGCAAAATCCGCAGTCGGACGTCCCATGACGAACAGTGACCCGACGAACTTGGAGAAGAATTCGGCGCCATGTGCTTCGTCCTGAACCTGGCGCGGAGGAAGGCCGGTGCGGATAGTGTTGGCGAGATGGCTCCAGCTTTCTTTCAACTGGTCCATGTGAGTGATCCAGCCCCCCATATAGGCGCGACTATTGTGCGAGAGGAAGGTTTTGGCTGCATCGGTCAGAACGTAGCGGTCGCCGTCCTTTCTAAGAATCTCAAGTCCGACCAGCGCATTGGCGAGAATGCGAGTGCCGCGAACAGTTCCGCCACAAGCCCGCGCGAGTTCGATGGCGGTGTCGTGACCATTGTCGATGTGAGTGAAGAGGTCGAGCTCGACAGCAGCTTGAAGAATGTGAGTCTTGCCGAACGAGAAAGAGAGGTCCATGAGGGCCGTCGGATTGGGTCTGGGAACCGGTTTCGACACAAGGCGCTCCTTTGGTGGGAATACAACTGCGGAGCTTTGGATGCGGCGAACGGGAGACGTGTCGCTCGGAAAAGAGACCTGACAAGGTTAGGTCCTCCTCGCCGCTGCGGCGGTGCTCAGGGTCCTCGGAATGAAGGTGTTTTTCACTTGCAACTCTGAACAGGAAACGGGAAACTCTGTTCATGTCCAGCAACATTCGTGCAATCGCGTTTCTCATGGTGATAGTGATGTGTCTCACGCAGCCGTACGCGTTCGGCTGGGGGGACGAGGGCCACATGGCGGTCAACAAGGCTGCCACGCAGCATCTTCCGGCGGACATGCCGGCCTTCTTCAAGACGGCTGCGGCAATTGATCGCATCGTGTATTTGGGACCGGAACCGGATCGGTGGCGTCATAAGGAAGACTACGCCGTGAAGACTGCGCAAGAGCCGGACCACTTCATCGATCTGGAGCGGACGGAGGGCATCGGCGAATTGCCTCCTGGGCGCTACGAATTTATTCAGAAGATGTACGAGAAGCGCGCAAAGGCCATTGCTGCGGGTGATCGATACGCCAACGATTTTCTTCCGGAGAAGACCGGACTCCAGCCGTACATCACAATGGAAGTCTATGATCGGCTAAAGGTAGCATTCCGCGATTACCGCCGCTTGAAGGCCGAAGGCAAGCCGACAGATGCAGTCGAGCAGAACATTATCTTCTACGCCGGCTGGCTCGGGCACTACGTTGCTGATGGTGCCAACCCGACGCACACAACCATCAACTACAACGGGTGGGTCGGACCAAACCCGAACGGCTACACAACGAGCAAACAGACGCACTGGAACTTCGAAAGCTTGTTCTTGAAGGCCAATCTGACGAAGCTCGATTTCAGCAAGGACGCAAAGACCGCACAGGCGCTGGCGAATCCATTCCGCGACTACGTGAAGTACCTGTGGGATTCGAATGCGCAGGTCGAGAAGCTATACCAGCTCGAGAAGGTCGGAGCGTTCAAAGACGCTGGTACGCCGGAGGGTGTAGCGTTTCTGAATGCGCGTCTTGCGGCGGGTGCACAGATGCTCGCAAACATGTGGTACACGGCGTGGGTTGAAAGCGAAAAGCCGGTTGTCGATCCCTATGCCGAGCCGAAGCCGCCAGCTCCGCAGGCGAAGGCCGCCGTAGGAAAATAGTAGCCGAGGTTCGCCCCGTTCAAGTCCCTACACTCCCTTGAACGGGGCATCAGCTCCCTTTTCATCTCGGCGTAAGAACAAGTCCCTCCGAGTCGCCGTTGAGCAGGTCAGTCCGCGGCACCACGTTAGTCACTTTCGCCGCATCTCTAGCAGGCTATGGCTCTTCGTCGGCGCACACAGCAGGAACTTGCGGAAAAGTACAGTGAACTCTCCAATCGGACGGAGAAGAACCGCGAAAGCATCATCGAGTCCGAACTCTCGGTCATCGAGGTCTTTTGTGATCGTACCGAGACCGAATTGCGCATCGGCAACCTTGATCGCGCAAATGAAGCGCTGAAGGAGGCCAAGAAGGCGGTCGCAGAAACACAAAAACGCCTCAGCGAGCTACCCCGCGAGAACCAATTTCGAAGCGAAATTAAGCAGCAGTTAGAGGAACTCCTGACCAGGGTACATGCTCTGGAAAACGCGGAGTAAGCATCCGCAACAGCGGAAGCGAAGATGCATCTATCCACAGCCACTCATCGTCAAATTCCTTAAGAACAACAAAGGAGGAGCTGAAGATGTTTGAGCGCATGAGGTGCAGTGTCTCTGCGGCAGTTCTCGGAGTCGGATTGATGCTCGGCGGAACGGCAATGGGCCAGATGACGCCCCAGGCGCCGACTCAGCCGGGTCAGACGCCGAGTGGGCAATCAGGTAGCCCGTCCACTAACGATCAAACGCAGACGAGTCAATCGCAGGATGCGGGCCAGCCCACCGTGCTTGTCGATCCAGGGAAGATCTACAATGCGAATCCCACAGCGTGGGTCGGCAAGTCAGTCGTGCTGCAGAACGTCATGGTGCAGGATACGAACGACACCGGTAACTTTTGGGTGGGATCTGACAGCAGTCACAGGTTGCTTGTGGTCAAGGCGGCGAACAATCCCGATCTGGACGCCAAGCGTTTCCGTAAGGGAGATGTTGTCACAATCCAAGGAGTCGTCCAGCCGGCGAGCAAATATGCCTCGCAGGAGACGACAGCTTCCTCTGGCTCGATGAAAGACGCGGAGAAGTCCTCAGGAGTGTTTCTGCTAGCGAATGACGTAACGGTTGCGTCGTCGACACAGCGTTGATTTGTTGCTGCTTTGTGGACGGGGCACAGCCCCGTCCCTACACTCTCATCAACTGATACACCGCGAACGCCGAAATCCAGGCCAGCGATGTCATGTAAGTAAACTGAAGCGCTGGCCACTTCCAGCCATTGGTTTCCCGCCGGACTACCGCCATCGTCGACATACACTGCATGGCGAAAGCAAAGAAGACGAGCAGTGCCATCGCAGCCGCTGGAGTGATCTCGTGACGCAGTGCGGCTTGCAGTCCCATCTGCTGCGATTCCGGATCGACGCCGTGAAGCGTGCCCAGCGTGGCGACAATGACTTCGCGGGCAGCGATAGAAGATACGAGTCCAACACCAATCTTCCAATCAAAACCAAGCGGCCGGATGGCTGGTTCTATGAGGTGCCCGGCCCTGGCAACCAGGCTATCCTGAATATCGGGTGGGTGCCCGTTGTGTAGCGGGAAGTTCGTCAGTGCCCACAGCAGCAACGATACGCCCAGAATGACCGTTCCGGCACGGACCAGAAATGCTTTGCATCGGTCCAGCAGATGTAGTCCAAGCGTGCGTGCCTGCGGCCAGCGGTAGGGCGGCATCTCGAGGATGAACGGCGCGTCCTTGCTCTTGAGAATCGACGATTTCAGAACCCGTGCCGTGATCACCGCCATCAGGAACCCAAGCACGTAAAGCGACAGCATCGCGGCAGCGCGTGTTCCGAAAAGCGGTCCGAGCAGATGGCGGTCGGGGATGAACGCTGCGATCAGCATGGTGTAGACCGGCAGGCGCGCGGAACAGGTCATGAATGGCGCGATCATGATGGTCGCCATGCGGTCGCGCTTGTTCTCGATGGTGCGCGTGGCCATGATGGCTGGTACGGCGCAGGCGTAGGCAGAAAGCAGCGGGATGAAGCACTTGCCGTTCAATCCGACGCGGGACATGGTCCGATCGGCAATCACGGCAGCGCGCGCGAGATATCCCGAGTCTTCGAGAATGCCGATCACAAAAAATAGCAACATGATCTGGGGCAGGAAGACCAGCACGGAGCCAGTTCCCTTCCAGATGCCGTTCATGACCAGCGAACGCAGAATACCGTCGGGAACGTGAGCTGCGACGTGATCGCCTGCGGTTTGGATCAGAGCCTGAAAGGCGTTCGAAAGCGGTTGGCCAATCAAAAAGATCGTCTGGAAAACCGCAAGAATCACGACGCCGAAGATCACCGGTCCCCACAGCTTGTGGAGAAAAGCGGAATCGAGCCGCTGTGTCCAGACGGGGCTGGCGGGACGCTGGTAAGAAGCATTGTGTCCGACCATTACCGCCCAATTGCGGCAGTGGGCCGCGTCGTTCAGAACCGGAAGCGAAAGTGGCGACGGAGCTTCATGGTCAGCACTGATGAAGTTCGTTACTGCACTGAGACCTTCGCCGCTCGATGCCGCGACTAAAGCGACGGGGGTCCCAAGCTGCTTGGCAAGAGCCAGAACATCGATCTGTCCCCCCTGCTTGTGCAGTTCGTCCGCCATGTTCAGGACGACCAGCGTCGGCAGGCCGAGCGCGATGACTCGGGCCGCGAGCACAAAATGCTGGCTCAAGCGCGTCGAATCAAGCACAAGAATGATTGCACCCGGACGGGTAATTCCATTGACCGCGCCGCTCAGCACATCGATCGTTACCCGCTCATCTTCCGAGCGCGGCGACAGTCCATATACTCCGGGCAAATCGATGAGCGCAACGTCATTGCCGTGGGCATCCTTCAGGTAGCCGGTGTGGTGTTCGACGGTGACACCAGGGAAATTGCCGACCTTTTGGCGCAAGCCTGTCAGTCGGTTGAAAAGTGTCGTCTTGCCGGAATTCGGCGGGCCAACAACGGCAATGGTCCTGACTACTCCTGAACGATCCCGAAGATCACTTCCTGAAGAATGACAGGAGGCTAGGCTGGAAGTACCCATCAGTCTGCGCTCGCGTTATTCGCACTGAGGACCAGCACGGCCTCGCGCCCTACAGACGGCACCGTCTTCTCTGAAGATAACAGCTGAACCCTGATGCGTCCGGCAATGTCGCGTCGTAGCGCGACTTCAGTGCGCTCGACACGGTAAACTCGGGGATCCCCACCGGGCCCGCTCTGCGCAGCCGTCACTTCCGTTCCGGGTACAAAACCGAGATTCATCAGATGGTCTGTGACGTCGCAATTCAGTTGCAGTTCGCTCAAAATGGCAGATTCACCCTGCGGAAGATCGGCGAGCGAGATTGAGTTAGCCAACTTGGACAAATTGAAAATCATTTTCAAAACCATAAACATTGTACCGCGCCCCGAGCGCGCAGCAAAGCGACAAAAGTCACACCGAACTGTGATGAGCGGAGCCGGGAGGTACCCGCGTTTTGCATGTGTCACCTGCAACAGAATCCCCAGATCTCTGGCCGAACTTGGCGCAACTCTCGGTAGTGCAGCAGAGTCAATATAGATGCTGAGAAGACGAAGAGGAATCCTGAGGAGCTACAGATGTGCAGTCCAAATCCCTCCCCCGGTTCGCCTCGTATATTGTCGATCAGTCGCGATGCAATGTTGCTGGCAAGCCGCAACGCGGTCTTGCGCACCGCTGGTTACACCATCGAAACCGCCATGCGGGACGATCAAGCTGTTGAAAGGATGAGGGCTGGTGGAATCGATGCGATAGTTCTCGGAGACTCCATAGAATTCGTAGAGAGAAACCGTCTCGCGCGCGATCTTAAGCAGATCGCTCCGAACGTTCCCATCCTTGTAATCAAGACAACTGGGGAAGACCCGCCTCAAGAGGCGGCTGCCAGCATGGACTCGCTGGACGGGCCGGAAGTTTTGTTGCAGAAACTCAGGCAAATTCTCAGTTCCAGGGAAGCACAGGCCGCCTAATCGGCTCGATCCATCAACGCAGTCCTTGTTGTATCCCGCATTTTCTGCCCACTTATTTGCACCACTTTTGTGGAATTGACGGGTGCCCCTCCTGCGCTTACATTCGTTCGGTACAGAGTTCCTGATTTTGCAGAAGGGCCCGCCAGACGGACTGCTTTAAATCTTCGAAAATCGGCTTCCGAAAACGCTGAAAATACAATATGTTGGGGTAGGGTCTTGACACGCACAACTTAAAGCATTACTGTTCGCATCCCAGGGTTTTGTTGGGATTAGGGTTCCCGGTAGCCAGCAGTTCCGATTCGCAGGTATTCGCCAAATTGTGAGAGCGACTGAGTGGTGTCGCAAAATTACCCCGTGGACCGGGGAGTCCGCCGCTTTGGTTGGTTGGCGAGGTCGGGAAAGACAGTCAACGTAAGTATTGGTTTGGGGGGATTGATGAAAGTGAGCATCAGGGGCAAAAGCGTCAGCGCGAAGCTTTTTGTTGTCACTTCTCAATCACAAATCAGAAGACATTCGTAAACAACACCTCTTCCCAAGAGGAGAGGGATGGAACGACCCTTGGCGGTCGCATTCAGGAGAGACGAACCATGGCCGACGCCAGCCCGAAAGTTGCAGCAGCCGCTCAAACTAGCAACGAAGTGGCTCAGAAAACCACCCAGACGACTACTACAAAGAAGCGGGCACCCGGGCTAACTTTCAAACGTTACTTCACCGAAGCGGGTACCGACCCCTATAGCACCGTCGACTGGGAACTGCGCACGGCGCTGATCAAGGACGTCTCGGGCAAGATCATCTTCGAGCAGACTGACGTCGAGGTCCCGAAGGACTGGTCGGTTACGGCGACGAACATCGTCGCCCAGAAGTATCTGCATGGCACCCTGGGCATGCCTGACCGCGAGACCGGCGTACGCCAGCTCATCAGCCGCGTCGCTGAGACGATCCGCGATTGGGGTATGGCCGGGGGCTACTTCAAGACCTTCGACGACGCCGAGGTCTTCCACGACGAACTGGTGCACATCCTGCTGCACCAGATGGCGGCCTTCAACTCGCCGGTATGGTTCAACGTTGGCTGCGACCGGCTGGAACCCAACTCCGACGCACGCAACTGGCACTGGAACCCCGACACCCAGCAGATTGAATACGGCACGACCGGCTACAAGAATCCGCAGTGCTCCGCCTGCTTCATCAACTCGATCCACGACTCGCTCGACTCCATCCTGACGCTGGCCAAGACCGAGGGCATGTTGTTCAAGTGGGGTAGCGGCACCGGCACGAACCTGTCCCCCCTGCGCTCGTCGACCGAGGGGCTAAGCGGCGGCGGTACCGCCAGCGGACCGCTATCGTTTATGAAGGGCTTTGACGCCTTTGCGGGCGTGATCAAGTCGGGTGGCAAGACCCGTCGTGCGGCTAAGATGGTCATCCTCAACGTCGAGCACCCCGACATCGTTGACTTTATCGAGTGCAAGATGAAGGAAGAGGCGAAGGCGTGGGCGCTGGCGGCGGCCGGCTATGACGCCTCCGGGCCGGACTCGGAAGCCTACAGTTCGATCTTCTTCCAGAACGCCAACAACTCCGTCCGCGTGACCGACGAGTTCATGTACGCGGTCGAGCGCGACAGCGAGTTCTCGACTCGCGCCATCAAGGACGGCCGCGTCGTCCAGACCTTCCGCGCCCGCGACCTGCTGCAGAAGATCTCCAAGGCTACCTGGCAGTGCGGCGATCCGGGCATGCAGTTCGATACGACGATCAACCGGTGGCATACGTCGAAGAAGTCGGCACGCATCAACGCCTCGAACCCCTGCTCGGAATACATGTTCCTCGACGACTCGGCCTGCAACCTGTCGTCGCTGAACCTGATGAAGTTCGCCCCGAACGGCACCTTCGACGTTGACGCCTACAAGTACGCCATCGACATCATGATCACCGCGCAGGAGATCCTGGTCGACAACTCCGGTTATCCGACCGAGATGATCTCGCGCAACTCGCACGACTACCGCCCGCTGGGACTCGGCTATGCCAACCTTGGCGCGCTGCTGATGGCCGCTGGACTTCCCTACGACTCCGATGCTGGCCGCGCTTATGCCTCGTGCGTGACAGCCATTATGACCGGCGAAGCCTATTACCAGTCGGCGCGGATCGCTGAGCTGTGCGGCACGATTGCACCGGCGACCGAGCATCTGGCCAACGACGAACGCGTGGCGAATCCCGATCGCGGCGGCGCTTGCCCTGGGTACTACGTCAACGGCGAGCCGTTCCTCGACGTCATCCGCATGCATCGCGCCGAGGTCAACAAGATCGACGAGAAGCACGAGCACGCCGGATCGACTGCCGTGGCGCAGATCCCGGCACTGAAGCAGGCTTCGGCTGCCACGTGGGACGCGGCGCTCCAGCACGGTGAGCGCTTCGGCTACCGCAACTCGCAGGTAACGGTGCTGGCTCCGACCGGCACCATCGGGTTCATGATGGACTGCGACACGACCGGCATCGAGCCCGATCTGGCGCTGGTGAAGTACAAGAAGCTGGTTGGCGGCGGCATGATCAAGATCGTCAACTCGACGGTCCCGGCCGCGCTCTTCAAGCTCGGCTACACCAGCGAACAGACGGACAAGATCGTCAGCTACATCGACGCGACGGGCACCATCGAGGGCGCGCCGCACATCAAGGCGGACCACCTCGCGGTGTTCGATTGCTCGCTGCGTCCGGCGAAGGGCACTCGGAGCATCGCCTCAGCTGGGCATTTGCGCATGATGTCGGCCGCGCAGCCGTTCATCTCGGGCGCCATTTCCAAGACGGTCAACATGCCCGAGCAGGCTACGGTCGAGGACATCATGGAAGCCTACACGCTGGCGTGGCGCTTAGGCTTGAAGGCAGTCGCCATCTATCGTGATGGCTCGAAGAAGGCTCAGCCGCTTGTGCTGTCGAACAAGGACAAACAGGCAACGACGCTTGCGGTTGTCGCCGCGCCTGCGCCGGTCGAGGAAGAGGATCTCAACGCTCCGCCGCGCGCGGTGCGTCACAAGCTGCAACCCGAGCGTGCGTCGATCACGCACAAGTTCAACATCGCCGGACACGAAGGCTACATCACGGTCGGCATGTATCCCAACGGACAGCCGGGCGAAATCTTCGTCACCATGGCGAAGGAAGGCTCGACGGTCAGCGGCCTGATGGACTCGTTCGCGCTGGCAACGTCGATGGCGCTGCAACATGGCGTGCCCCTCAAGCTGCTCACCGAGAAGTTTGAGCACACGCGCTTCGAGCCCAGCGGCTGGAGCCACAATCCCGACATCGGCTTCGCCAAGTCGATCATGGACTACATTTTCCGCTGGCTGCACCTGCGCTTCCTCACCGGACAGCAGGGAACGCTATTTGAGAACTTCCGTCCGAAGTCACCAGTCGCCGTGAACGAGCCTGAAAACGGCACCGTTCCCAGCGCAACTCAGCAGCAGTTGGTAGCGGCCAACGACCAGAAGCCGACGAGCTCCCACGTGGCCGACGCGATGAGAGACATCGTGGACCTCGGGGATGCTCCATCATGCAGCTTCTGCGGCTCGATCATGGTGCGCAACGGCAGCTGCTACAAGTGCATGTCGTGTGGCAGCACGAGCGGATGCAGCTAGAGACGAGTACTCAGTACTCGGTACTCAGTACTCAGAAACTCGGTTTCACTGAGTACTGAGTACTGGGTACTGAGTACTTTTGAGTTACCTACCCCCCTCCCCCATGGGGGTTATCTGTTACGACTGATGTTTTAAAGGAGTTAGCTTCAGTCTCTGACTGATGTCTGACTGACGCTGACTGACAGTCGTCTGAGGGATCCGGGCCCCGCCGCGCTGCGGCAAAGTTTATCAATTCGTCATCCCGAGCGGAGGACGCGAATACAGATTCGCGTCCGTAGTCGAGGGACCTGCATTTCTCCCGGCGTCCGCCGAGCTACGAATTCAATGTAGCAGTGATTTGCCCTGAGAAAACAAAGGGCTGTGGAAATTTACGAAATCAGAACAGAGATGTCGTAGAAATCACAAAAAGAAGAACTGATGAAAATCGATATTTTTGACGTAGGCCATGGGGCTTGTAGCGCCATTAGTGAGCCAACTGGCAAGCGTATTATGCTGGATTGCGGCCACCGTTCTGACGAGCCGTACTGGTGGCCATCCATCCACTTTCGGGGAGAGCGCTGTGAAGCCCTGATCTTGTCAAACCTGGACGAAGATCATGTTAGCGATTTCGGAAATGTCTGGGACTCTGTTCCGCTAGGAACCATTTGGGTAAATCCGACCCTAAGTGCGCCGCGCCTCAAAATGATGAAGACCGATGGCATGGACAGCGGTGTCGCGGCTGTACATCGGTACCTCTGCAATCCTGTCGGCATCAACCTGTCCTTTAACTTCGCGGCATCAGTGACTTTTTTTTACAATTCATCTTCCTCATTTACCGACACCAATAATCTCAGTCTAGTTACGTTCGTCGAGTATGCCGGATTTTCCATCATTTACCCCGGTGACCTCGAAGTCGCGGGGTGGAAAGCTCTTCTACAGCTGCCTAATTTTAGGAGTCACTTGGGCCGGGTCAAAGTTTTCATGACTTCTCACCATGGACGCGAGAACGGTTGTTGCGAGGATGTGTTTGCATTCTGTCGGCCAGACGTCTTCGTCATTTCCGACAAGGAGAAGCAGCACGGCACACAGGAAACCACGGATTGGTACAAGAACCACGCCAAAGGTATACCGCGCCAACGGAGTTCGATTTATGAGCCCTTGGACACTCGGTACGTATTTACGACTCGGAGCGACGGGTGCATAACCATAGACGTAAACACAGTTGGTGGATACCTCTTGACCTATGCCAGCGCCAGTCAGAGCGCGAGAAATTAAGAACGATTCAACGCACCCAAGGGGGGAATGGTGCTGATGTACCCGGACGGGTCTCAGGGCGTCCGGCTTTTGGGTTGTTAACTCCATGCGATTTTCAAACGAGGGCTAAAGACTATGACTAGTGCGCCGACTCCGAAGATTGTTCATGGGAGCAAGTCGATTAAAGATCAATATGGCAAATACCTCTGGCTAATCATTGCAGCTAATACCGTGTTCCTGCTGGGAATCGCCAAGGCGAATGCGATAAGACTGGATGGACTTCGTTCTCTGTTCGCAAACGCTGAAAGCCTCCTGCCCCTTGGCTTCGCGGTAGTTGTAACAACTGTTTTGAACGGTTTGCTTAGTGCAGATACTAAGGCGCGGTTTGTTTTCCTTCGCTGGAACCATGCCCTACCCGGACATCGGGCGTTTACCGTCTACGCAAAACGAGATCCGAGAGTTGACATCGCGGCGCTGGTTGCATTGAACGGATCCGAGCTTCCCGCAGATCCGGTTGAACAAAATCGCCTCTGGTATAAGTTCTATCGCTCGATGGAAGGTGATCTAGCAGTCGACCAGTCCCACAAAGATTTTCTGCTCTTGCGGGACTACACGGGCTTATCTCTTCTGTTTGTACTATTTTACGGCGCGGCAGGCATTATCAGCATACCTTCTATCCGAGTTAGTTTGAGTTACGTAGTGCTGTTGATTGTCCAATTTGCGATTGTGCGCCATGCAGCCAGCAATTACGGCATTCGATTTGTCACGACTGTACTGGCAAGGCGAGCGGGATAGGAGCACCGCGTCTCGACGGGATTGATGATAACGAGAGCGATCGACTCTTCTGTGGAGTGATGAGATGGCAAACAGTTTGAAGATTCACTTTCTTAACGTCGGACACGGGGATTGCACGATCATTGACTTTCCTCAACGGCTGACGGTTGTGGACCTAAACAACTGCCGCAAGTTCGGGAAGGAAAGCGAAGCAGAATTGCGAATGAGGCGGTCGCGCCAGTTTCTTCCCAACCCGTTTCTCGGTCATGGGCCGCTAGCTGGCTACGATGGGGAACGTGCCCTGAAGAAAGCACTCGATCAAGATGCTGCTAGGTTGGTGGACCCAATCGAATACATTAAGACGCACTTTCCCAACCGCTCCATCTTCCGATATGTCCAGACCCATCCCGATATGGACCATATGGCTGGGCTTCACCGACTTACCGCTCAAGAACGGATCGAAATTGTAAACCTCTGGGACACCAGACATTCCATAGAAAAGGAAACAAACGCCCGTAAGTGGGCCAGTGTGAATTTCGATATAGAGGACTGGAAAACCTACTTGCAACTGCGAAAAAGTCAAGGCTCTCCGAAGGCGCTCTTCCTGAAGGCCGATGAAACAGGAGATTACTGGACTGCTGATGGAATAAGCGTCTGGGCACCATTGGCGCATGATAAGAAGAGTGATCCTGATGCTGATCCGAACGACTTTAGCTACGTACTCCATATCCAGTTTGGACAATGCAGCATTGTTCTTGGAGGGGATCTTGCAGAAGAGAAATGGAAGGAACTATATCAAGTGAGGCAAGGGAAGTTCCCGAAAGTGCACCTTCTCAAAGCATCTCACCACGGTCGAAAAAGCGGATACCACCTGGAATCTGTGCAGGCGATGAACCCAGACGTAACGGTCGTGTCGGTCGGTGAATTGAAGAAGAAGGATGACGCTAGTGCTAGCTACGAACGTTTGTCAAATAGAGGCTGTTATACGACCGTCGATCACGGAACGCTAGTTGCGACCTGTCTCGATAATGGAGTGGTCTGGCTGGACGACGCAAATGGGAAGAGAATACTGGGCGAAGATTTGAATGTGAGCGCTCTAGCAAACCTGTGGTTAAGTGGAGGGTATCGGACAACCTAAGTAGTGGTCTCATTCAGGGCATGTGGCCCATACGAGCCGATGCGGGACCGTTCGCGATGTGTGAGTCTGGACAAGAACCCACACAAGCTAAACCGGCTTGTGTGGGTCAGTTGCGCGTCAACGTGGTACCTATGACAGTAGTGATTTGGTTTTCGTAATCGAAGCGACCAGTTTGTTGGCGGCATCAACCGTATAGGAGACGGCTAGAATTAGTGCCGCCACCATGAGCAGTATCTCGATAGTTTTAGTCATGTTCTCTTTCTGATTATTAATTTGTACGAACAACATCGTACATACAATGAGATGTTTTCCAATTAGCAAAAGGTTCAGTCAACCCGCGGCGGGCAGGTGGCCCATTCAAGCCCGGTGTTGGCTTGAGTGGGGCAGTTCGCGAAGTGCGAAGGTCAGGATGACCGACTGAGCATCGTCTACAGACAAGCCTATCGCTTATCGAATTGCAGGAATTCGATAGGGGCTCCGTTTTCGACGATGAAGGCGACGGTGACTCCGGCCGAGGGCGAGTTTGGCGAAATGATGATTTCCTTGCCCTCGATCTCCGCCAACAGATCATCGACTTCGAAGGCTACGTGAGGAACGGTACGCACGAGATGCGGCACCGGAGAATCCGTCTCGAACCGCATCCATTCGATTCCGTAAGCGCTCGTCTCGAACCCGGAGACGTAGACTCCGTAGCCTTCGACGAGCCGCTCTCCTTCGCGGCGCTCTGTGGTCGGGATTCCAACGTGGTGGTATCGACGCATCCGCATGGAATTCTACCGCACTTCGCGCCGTTGAACCCGAGCAAAACCGGGGCACGACGTCCATTCAAGCCCGGTGTTGGCTCGTGTGGGGCAGTTCGCGAAGTGTGAGTCTGATCAGAACCCACACAAGCAAAACCGGCTTGTGTGGGCCACCGATGCGTCTGTTGGTGCGAGCGAAATGCAGGTCCCCTTCGACTTCGCTCAGGGCAGGTCCCTCCACTGCGCTTCGCTCCGGTCGGGATGACGAGTCTGTGGGGAGGGACTGAGCGGCACGGCTGAACGCCGTGCCCTTTGCGAGAAGTAGGCTCAGGCTGGAATGCGCCATGTTGCGCCAGAATCGAGGTTGCTCGGCCCTCATTTCATCGCGGGTCTTCGGATCGAGGTACTTACGTGCTAGTATCTCGCGAAATGGAGAGGCCCGATGACTCGAAGCTTTCGGATCATGCTCGCGGATCCTCCAGTGGCGCGAGCCGCTCAGATTTATCCTTACCCTGCGATCGGTCTACTTTATTTGGCTGGGGCTGTCAGACAAGCTTTTCCGGCCAGCGACGTAGAGATTAGGTATCAGAACGCGTTCTGCCAGCTGCGTGAGCACATAAAAGCCATAGAGGACTACCACCCTCACCTTTACGGAATGTCGTTTACGACGGCGCTCGCCGTTGACGCCTGCCGTGCTCTGAAGGCGGTGCGTGCGGCGTTTCCTGCCCTGCCAATCATCACCGGCGGTGCACATCCCTCCTGCATGCCGGAAGACGTACTGAACAACTCTCCCGCGGACGCCTGTTTCGTGGGCGAGTGCGAGAGGAGCTTCGTCGAGTTCCTATCGCAATGGCGTGACGGACGTTGCTCGTTCGAGTCCACACCCGGCGTTGTGTTCAGGCAGGGCTCACTTTATCAGCGCAACTCGCCGGCGCCGGTCGTCGCCGATATTGACGAGTTCGCCTGGCCCGCTTGGGATCTGGTTACCCCCGGCCAGTTCCCAGGTTTCATTTATCAAAAGGGCTTTCCGTGTGCGGGCGTTGTCGCAAGTCGGGGCTGTCCATGGCAGTGCAATTTCTGCTCGAAACCTCTGGGCGGAATCCCCGGCGGCGCTGGCGTTCGTTTCCGCAAACCCGAGCGCATCATCGAGGAAGTGGAGTATCTCTACCAGCAAGGCATTCGAGAAATCCGCCTGTTTGCCGACGAACTCAACGCCAATGTCCGTTGGGCCTGCTCACTGCTAAAAGGACTTGCGGCACTGAATCACCACGATCTCTATTTCAACTGCAATCTCCGAGGTGATTTCGTGACCGCCGAGTTGGCCGATGCAATGCGCGAAGCCAATCTCTGGCTCGTAAACATAGGAATCGAGAGCGCCTCACAACGTACGCTGGATGGGGTTTGCAAGAAGATACGTACCGATCAGGTTGAATCCACCTGCGCTTTGCTGAAAAGCCGCGGCATCACCGTATTCGGCAACTTCATTCTCTACCCGGCGTGGGAGTCGGCGGGACAACTCCAATACGAAGACACTCATGACGCGCACAACACAATCGCTTACGCGGCTCGGCTTCGCAGGCGCAAGCTGATCGACTACATGTCAATCTCAGTATCCACTCCCCGACCAACCTCTCCGTTGTGGGATCTGGCAAAGCAGCACAATCTTTTCAGCGGCAACACAGGTGAGCCCTTCCACTATATGGCACGCGGCATGTCTTTGCCCGGAATCTCCAAATCCGAGGTGGCGCGAACTCTGCTTCTCGGGCGCGCGGTTCAAGCCGCGATGGCACTGGCAGGAAGCCGCTCGAATCTCGGCATCGTTACACGAGCGTTGCGAAAGCGGTCAGTGTGGATGGGAAGCGACGTATCCGGCTCACGCAAACGCGCCGCGTAGAACACAAGCAAAACCGGCTTGTGTGGGCCACCGATGCATCTTCTTGGTGCGAGCGAAATGCAGGCCCCTCTGAAGCCGTGCCCTTCCCGAGAAATGGTAGGCCCGAACAACTACTGGACATCTTCTCTTGCCGTGTCAATAGTGAGTTGAAGGATCCTACAATTCTCGATAGTTGAGTAAACCGGCAGCGATCAGCAGGAAGCAGACCGGCCAGATAAGCGAGGGCAGCCGTCGATTCGCTGTAGGCATACGAATCTCCAGCCAGCGAGACCACCCGGCCAGGATAGCGAAGATTCCCAATGGCACATGGCTCAGCTCCGTCAGCAGTTGCTCCTTCGTGTTCGTGACCGAATGGGAATGTGTGAGCAGAACGGCCCCGCCGAGTGCACAGAGAATGGGGAACACCATGGCAAAGCTAGGATTATCGACGCCTCGATTGCGTGCACGCAATTCGAACACGGCAAATCCGGCGCAGAACAAAGCGGCCAGGCGGTGCTGGAATACCTCGGCGTGCAACCAAACAGCCCAGAAGCCCTGTGAACCGAAGGGCCAGGACTCGGTGTCCGCACGAAGAAATATAAAAACGGAGATGCAAATCAGTAGCAGCGGCCAGTAACGAGCCCATGGGAACTTGCCCGCCCTAGCAAGCAAGGCAAGAATGCCCATTGCCAGAACAATTAGCCCCATCCAGTGGTGGTTGGCTTCGGATTCGCCGATATCAGCGAGTTGCTTATAGGAAAGGAACTTCCCGTCAGCGTCCTTCACCATTGAACTTCGTGCCTGCGCTTCTTTCATCGGACTGCCGTCTGAGTAGCTCGAGATCGGTCGGGGATACGTAAGCCGCGGCCAACTCGGCGACAACCGGGCCAGAATCGCGTGAGGGCTGACGACTTCGTTTTGGAGATCGACTGCCGGGGGGTGGGATGTGAGGGTCACTGCCGTGAGAATGACCGCGAGCCCAATACCAAATTCAGCTTCCACGAGAGAACGCAATTTCGGCACAGCGGCTTGGGGGGCGGCGTTTCGTAGTAGAAAAAAGTTGATTGCTCCAACTAGCGCGAGGACACCAAACATCGCTGCTTTCGCAGTCACCATGACGCCGTAGGCGGTTCCGAGGATTGCGTCGAGACGGCCAATATAGGCAAGGCTCAATGCGAGGCCACTGCCAAGAAGCACACTGACACAGAGAACAGCTGCACGTGAAAAGCGACTCGCTAGAAGCCACTGAGTCTGATGGTGCTTTGTGCGGAGGGACAAAATGAGGAATGGGAGGCCGCCAATCCAAAGGCCTGCGGCGGCTTCGTGCAGGAAAGTTACGACGAGGAGCAGAGGACGCCCGTTCACCCGGGCCGCAGCATGGCTACCGATTGCCGAGGCGGACAAAATGATCACTGCAAGAGCGAGCAGGCCGAACGAACGAACACCTGTTGCTGCGTTCGCGATACAGAAGATACAAATGGCTGCGATCACGATGCACACGCCTGCAACGAAGAACGTCGCCCCGATAACGTCGCTGAAGCGGATATCTACGGTCCACATGAGAACGACAGAATCTAGGTAGAGGGAGACTCCTTGCGCTACGGCGAGACCGATAGCGCTGATGCGAAGCAATTGCGAGCAACGAGATCGGATGCTTGCACAAGTGGTTTCAGGAATGTATGGCGCAGGGATTGTGACCCAGAGTAGAAAAAGCACACCGCCCAGCACCATAGACTGGAAGATCAGCGTTCCTGCTCTGGACAGCAGGGAGACATAGCCAAAGAGATCGACGAACCGGGGCGTCATTGAGGACTTCACTTAACGGTAAATGGAACTTTACCTTCACTCATGTGGCCGTCCGATGCCAGTACCTGCCAAATCAACTGATACGCTCCAGGTTTCAGACCGCGGACGGTGGACTGTAAGGTATCGGGACTCGGTTGATTCGCAATACCGACTGTTATCAATGCGCCGTCCGGGCCCGACAAACGAAGACGTGAGCGCCTTGCGTCGATGCGAACATTGAAACGCAGAACGATAGAGAATTCGGGCCCCGTGACGACCGAATCGAGCTTTGGCATCGACTCAACCAGGATGGCATGAGCCCAAGTGGTGGTTGGTACCGCAAGTGCCAAGGCAAGAGCCATAATACCGACAAGGCGCTTGTGCCAACACCGCCATTGCACTCGCACCTTTTGAAAATTCATCTTGGTCCTTCCTTCTTAGCGGCCGCGCTTTCGGGGTAGTAAACGCCAGCTTCTCACGCTTTTGGACGCAGCATTGGCCCGACTGGGTTTTAACAATGGCCGAAGTTGGCAAGCTCATTGATGCGTTTCATTCTCCCCCAGTTTTCCAAACCACCCGAATGCATAAACGACGCATAGGCATGCACTCTCCGCAGAGAGTGCTCTGCTCCAGGATTCTCTTGCTGATGAATTGTTTCCCCTTGAACACCGCATCGATAGCTATGACCAATTCGTCATCAACATCCGTCTTGACGACATAGCCCATCGCACCCGTATCGAGTGCAGCTTGGACTATTGGAATAGAAGGGCTGTAAAAGGGCCGCTTGTTGGACGGACTCGTAGCCGTCAGAGACCTCGTATACTTCCGTGTTTCCCTGCTGGATCGAGCGGAGGTGTACAGGTCGATCAGAGACCTAGATTCTTTGGCGGCACAACTGACAGGAATGGCAGTAGAGGGACGGGCATCCATGATGTAAGTTTCAGTCTTGATTTCACAAAATCGAGAGAAGCGTAACCAGCTTAACTGGCCAGCTGCGCCCTTTGAATGAAGCGCGTCACTTCGTCTATGCATGCCAATGGCGTTGCGGTCAAAAACTTCCAACCATACAAGGCAGGAACGATGCCGTGATTTCACCAAGGAGGTTGCAGTGATGAGTCTTAAGAATCGAGTTATGGCCGAGTGCTTCGGCACCTTTGTTCTGGTCTTCGGAGGCGTCGGCAGTGCCGTACTAGCGGGAAGCAAGATCGGCAATGTTGGTGTCTCGCTCGCCTTTGGGCTATCGCTGCTCGCGATGGTTTATACAATTGGGCCAATTTCAGGTTGCCATATCAATCCAGCTGTCAGCGTTGGAGTGTTTTTGGCGAAAAAGATCAACGCCAAAGACGCCGCAGCCTACGTTCTTGCACAGATCGTAGGCGCTGTGATCGCCTCCGGTGTGCTCCTGCTGATTGCGCGTGGAGCAGCGGGCGGTTACGACCTTGCGGAAGGCGGACTTGGCGCAAACGGTTTTGGGGCCCATTCGCCCGCCGGATACTCGATGGGAGCTGCCTTCGGCGCCGAAGTCGTACTGACCATGTTCCTCGTCATCACGGTGCTGGGCTCGACTGATATCAAAGCGCCGGTCGGATTTGCGGGAGTAGCCATTGGCCTGGTGTTAACGGTGATTCACCTGGTCGGGATTCCGATTACAAACACTTCGGTCAATCCAGCGCGCAGCATCGGACCTGCAGTTATCGTGGGCGATTGGGCTGTAGGCCAACTCTGGCTCTTCATAGTCGCGCCGATAGTTGGAGCCGTCTTGGCTGCGGGCATCTACAGTGCCATGCGAGCGCGGCCAGCAGAACTTATACCAACTCGCGTTGCTGAGAAGGCATTGGACTCAGAGCAAGCTCAAAGAGAAAGAGAAAGGCAAAGCGCCTAAACGCATCATGTCGCACATCTTCCAGCAGTCGAGAGCCCGGTGTAATCGAATCCGTGACTCAGTCGCCTCACGACTAGAGTCTCGTACTTTCACTAGTTCTCGTCACAGATGGCGGCACTTACTATGGTTTTGCGTTCTCCACGCGTGAAAGGAGGCATCTATGCCACGCACAGTAATCCCCCTGCTTCTAGCAACACTGCTGGTCGTGTCTGGATGTACGAGCAAACCAAAGCAAAACAGTGAGTCGGCGCAGAGCGCCAACACGGCTGATAACCAGGCCTCTACAACGCCGACGCCGCAGCCAACACCACCGAATGCGGAAGGCACATCTTCTTCATTGCCGGCGACTCCGCCGGCGAAGACGGGAGGCGTAGCAAAGTCTTCGCAGGCGCCTCCTCCCAAAAGCGAATGGAAGCCCGAGCAAGAGGGATCGAAAGCCACCACAACGGTGAAGAAGCCGGTTCCGTTGCCGCCAGTAGTCGTTCCTGAGGGCACAACCGTCACAGTCCGGCTTTCGCAGGCCATCGACTCCAAGAAGAACAAGGCTGGCGACACCTTTGAAGGAACTGTTACGCAACCAGTCGTCTCGCATGGTCAAACACTTGTTCCGCAGTCCAGTCCGGTTACGGGTACAGTTGTGGAAGCCGCCGCTCCCGGCAAGCTGAAGGGTGAGGGCCGACTGAGCATCAAGTTGAACAGCATCAGGATTCGAGGCGTATCCTATCCGATCACCACAGCGACGGTCTCCAATACGATTCACGGAAAGGGTAAGCGCAGCGCCACGATGATCGGAGGCGGCACTGGTGTAGGCGCGTTAATTGGAGGCATTGCCGGAGGCGGGAAGGGAGCGGCGATCGGAGCAGTCGTTGGTGGAGGAGCTGGTACAGCCGGTGCCACAATGACCGGAAACCAGCAGCTTGCCTTCACGGCGGAATCGGCGCTCACGTTCAAACTCCTGCATGCCCTGACGCTTAAGCCAGCTTCTGCCGGCACGGGTGAGCAAGCGGCAGAGCAGCATACAAACGAGCCACAGCTCCAACCACGCTAAGCGTTGGCTCTGTTGAGTCGTCCTGCTCGAGGGTATTCAAGATCAAGTACAACGTATCTAGATGCCGATATCAGAGTGAGAACAGAACCATGTGCAGAAGACTGCGCCTGGCCTGATGTGACATGGCGTGTTCCGACAACATTCCCGCGACGAGCGCGAGTAGAACGAGAATGATGAGCGGCGCATGAGTGAGCTACATGCAGAAGGGTGGTTTGCGGAACTTCCGATTGTCGGCAACGTTCATATTGCGGTCACGGCAACGCTAGGAAGTAATGCGATTCGCGTTAAGGGCTTGTGCTTAGAGTGTCCGGGTGATGAGTTCCTTACAGTATCGCCATGCATATTTTGCAGAAGTGTTGTCTTTTTCTGTTGCTGGCCAGTCCGATGTCGTTCGCAAGTTCACCGAACTCGGTACTCGTCAACGGGATAAAGTGGAAGATCGTACGCGAAGAGGAGATTGTCATTCAGCAACGCAGGTATGACGGCCACACGTCGTGCGATAAGCATGTCATCCGAATCGCAAGCGATATCGGCCGTTGCTTTGAAGCCGTAACCTTGTTTCATGAACTTGAACATGCGTCCGTTTGTGAGCAGAATTTTGAAGTTCAGCAGATGAGTGGCCATCAGGCAATCGAGCGCCTGGCGTTTGGTATGTCGAAAATCATTGCAGATAATCCCAACCTGCGACGTTACTTCGGGAAAGCCAGCAAGTGTTCATGGACGGATGCAGAATGACCCCCTGCATCAGCAGCAACGAGGGAGTTGCTCATCAGACCTTCATTCTCTGCTTCTTCAGAGCCATTAACGGCGATGGCGAAACAGCGCGTAGTTAATAATGCTCCGGGATAAAATGCCTTACTGCGAGCGATGCCTGGTCATCGTACTGGGACTTGTCTGAGCGAGCGGGCAGTTTGATTTGCTTGTGCGTTGTCTTGCCGTATGGAATTACGCTCAAAACGTGCGAGATGCAATTTAGCCGAGCTCTACGTTTGTCGTCTGAACGGATGATGTACCAGGGTGCACATTCAGAGTCTGTTGCCTCCAGCATGCAGTCTCGTGCACGCGAGTAGTCGTACCACCGTGTCCAAGATTCGACATCCATAGGGCTGAGCTTCCATTGCCGCAGAGGATCCTCAAGGCGAGCCTGAAATCTGCGTTCCTGCTCATGTTGACTTACTTCGAGCCAATACTTGATAAGTATTATCCCCGCGTTCACGACCTGTTTTTCGAACAGGGGGCAAAGCTCCAAGAAGTTGTCGTACTGCTCTTGAGAGCAGAAGCCCATCACGTGTTCCACTCCCGCGCGGTTGTACCAACTTCGGTCGAAGATGACGACTTCGCCGGCAGCCGGGAAGTGCGGCAGGTAGCGCTGCAAATACATCTGGGTCTTTTCCCTGTCGGAAGGCGCGGGAAGTGCCACCTGTCGAAACACACGCGGACTAACTCTTTCGGTAATCGCGCGGATCGTGCCCCCTTTGCCGGCGGCGTCGCGCCCCTCGAAAACGATCACTACTCGCAGGCCTTTTTCTTTAACCCAATCTTGCAGTTGACAGAGCTTTACTTGTAAACGACGTAGTTCGTTCTCGTAGTCTTTCCTCTTGAGGCGCTTGCTGTCGTTATTTCCGTTCTTATTGTTCTTCGACATTGTTGCGTGCTCCAATTGAAGGAACCGCCGGAAAACCCGCTTACGGGTCGGCGGCCTACCGGTCACAACCGGAAGCTACCGACCCGCCACAGGAGACGAAGTGATCGCGGGAAGGAAGGATCTTCGGTCGGACCTCGAAGCCTTCCTTCGCAATTGCTGGAAGGGGAGGCGCCATTTCACCGGCCGCTCGTCCCCGCCGCCTTGTTGACCATGAGCTTCAATTCAACCCGTCGGTTATTCGCCCTGCCTTGTGCTGTTTCGTTCGAAGCTGCTGGATTGCTGATGCCCATAGCGCCAGGAGCCAGGATATGTCGTGCCGGGACATTGCAGTTCTGCATGAGATGGTTCACAACTGCCTCTGCACGCTCCTTGCTTAGGGTCTGGTTCATACTGGCAGCCCCGGTCGAATCTGCGAAACCCTGCACCTCGATAAGGTACCCTTTGAGTTTCGTCGCCTCAGCCGCCATCTGGGACAGCGCCTGCTTGTCTTTCTGCGACAAGGTAGAACGGCCAGTATCGAAATAGACGGAAATTTGCTTCTTAACGTCGTAATCGGCAAGCGAGTTGAAACGATCGCTGACTTCGCGCTCGTTTTCAGATATCTGCTGTCGGTTAGCTTCGACGTTCTGCGCATTCTCGGCTATGCCCTGCCCTTGCTTCTCAACTTGTTGCTTCGTTGGATCCAAGCCTGCCTGAATCATGCTGGCTGTTTGGAGGTCCTCTTTCGTAAAGTCCACCTCAGTGGCAGTGAGCTGACCTTTCTCATTTGTTTCGCCTTTGACAGTGACTGGGAGTCCCGGGATGAGCGAGGTCCAGGCGACCTGTTTGTGCCGGACACCGATCAGGCCCTTAGGCATCTGCACTTTCGTGTCATCGGTGAGAGTAACTTCATGAGTCGTGCCGTCGGAGGCCCGCACGGTCATGTTATCTGCACTGCGATGTGTGATTAATCCTTTGATCTTCGTTTCATCCTGCCCGTAGGCTAACGCCAAGCACAGGAGCCAAAGAACGAACGTGCTCACCACGATTCGGGTGCTTTTCATGGTTCTCCTTTCCACAATTTCCATGTGTAAACGCGAGTTCTTTCGACGAGTTGTAGCGACAACCGTGAGTTTAGGGAGGCATCCCCCGGTATGCATACTCACAAAACTGATAGCGGACCGACGATCAGTGATGAGTCACTTACACACATGCGGTGGAGCATTGTGCGCCGCCTTCTCAGAATCAGAAACACGAACTGAAAGTTGTGCCAGTGGGCGACACGCACAGTTCCACAGCTTTATCACCGGTCTGGAAAGGTCGGGTTCATAGCCCAGCGCGCTCAGACTCGCCAAATTCAATGCAAAGCGCCGGGCAGCGTTTGCTGGTAGACGAAAACCGATCCAGCGTACACCGAGCGCGCGAATCAGTTGCAAACTTGAAAAGAGCAGAACGTCATCTTCCACTGCCCGTAGGCGGAAGATGAGTTGATCCAAACGCCGAGTGACAGCTGCCGGCGACTCCCCTTGTGGGCAGCCATCCCGAAATAGCTGCCAATCCTGCCGCTCAGCGCATATCTCGGCAGGAGTTCGCCCTTCGTATGCGCCATAGTTCCACTCGAGCAAGTCCGAATCGATTTCGGCGACATCGGCAAATCCGGCCAATTCACAAGTCCTAAGATCGCGCTGCAATGGGCTGGTGAAGACTTTGCAGAATCTCATACCGTGAAGGCGTCGCTTCAGTGCGCGCGCATCATTCTCGCCCACCTCGGTCAGGGGCAGGTCCGTAAGCCCATTACACTGCCCAGTTATAGCCCACGCAGTCTCGCCGTGCGCCGCTAGATAGATGATCGGAAAAGTCTCCATCATGGCCGATCCTGAGTCCATGCCCAATAGGCATCGAGCACGAAAATGACACGCCACACCAGCTCATCAACAGAACCTGGCTCACTTCGCGGCGGGAGGGAAGTTCTTCAAGAGTTTGGCCGCTGCTTTTGATAGATTCTTCTGCCTCTTTTGCCCGCTATAAATCGTTGACGTCTGTCCGTGGGTCGTCCCAGTACCTCCACCGTACTACCAACCACCGCCCCATCCGGGGCCATATCCCCATCCGTTCGTACACTCATCGTTCTACGACAACACCCCGTAGCTTGCGACTGCGAGAAATAGTAGTTACGGCTCACGAAACATCAGTGTGGTTTGAGAAAGAAGGTTGTATCTTGAGGCCGTCTACTTCTCTTTGCCTTGGGGTGGAAAACCTTCGAACATTTTCTCGATAAGATCGTTGATCCTGGCCAGAGACTCGCGCTTCTTTGTCATATCGAGTTTGGTTTTGCCCACAGCGCGCCAAGTGATTCGTCCGGCTTTGGGATCCATAAGTTCTACGACGAGAGTTCCCTTCGGGTAAGAGACTGATCCTCCTCCGCCGCCCGCACCTGTCCACATGGTTGAGTTCACTGAAGGAGGAGGGCCTGCGTAGCCTGGGTACGTTGGTGCACCGACGCTCTGGTTGGTTTCTCCTGCCAGAGCACCAACATACGTGACAATAAGGTCGGCATTTCGTTCTGCTTTCACCAAACCTTTGGCGGCTAGTTGCGCGTCGATAGCGTCGACAATGTTTATCCTGACTAGCGGCATGCCTGCCGGATTGAGTTCGGCCCAGGCATACGTCTTGAAATCCCCAAAGTGGATGCTCTTGTCATAATCAACTTTGACCTTCTGCCCGAACATAATCCCCGGGCAAACAACCGTCGCTAGCACGAATAAGGCGAGCACCATTCTGTTCATTGCCCCTCCTGAACCAATGGTCTGCGCTAAGAACCCGGTACTCTACACACTGCATATCGAGTAGTCTTCAGCGCTCGTGGATTATTTTTCATCGCCTCTTCCGAACTCCAGGCTCAACTGCTCATTGTGTATATTCGAGTTCCGTGGTGGGCGATACTGAAAGAAATGCCAGCTGGCAGCACGGTCTCTCGTGAACGTGAACTGTCCTAGTACTCTTAGCGGGGATCTGTATGTGTTTTGTGACGTGATTCTGATCTGAGGGCATCTGGTGGCGACCCAAGTGTTTCGGTTTTTGTTTTTGGCGCGGCGCGCCACCGACCAACACACGTAGGGGAATGCCATCTTTCGGGTCGAATGATCCCGCTAACAATAAAACTCCCAGCGCCTTCTTCTAGCGCCCGACGAGCATACTGAGTCAAGGCTATTTCTCTCCGAATCTGACGGCAACCGCTAACGAATCCTCTGGTGCCTCGCGATCTCTGGTCGAACACTGCCGGATCACTAGCAGAAATTCGCAGCCCCACACTACAAGACTGAGCGCTACGAAGTTCTTTTTCTGTTAGCTGCCAATTGTCGCAGTAGCGGGCGGTCAAGCATAGCTATACGTTATCTCACATGAATCCGCGTAGAACGTACATGAGCGGAATGAGACACCAGAACGGTGCTGAGCCTAGCCCAGTTCAGAAGGAGAGGGTATCTGTTCTTCGAGAAATCCGCGTGCTCCTGGCGGACGACAACCCGGAAATGATCGCGGTCCTGCGGGAGTTCTTAGAACCGGTGTTTGAAGTTGTGGGTGCGGTGAACGACGGAGACTCTGTTATCCGCGAAGCCTCGCTTCTGAGTCCTGATGTAATTATCCTCGACATTTCCTTGGGCGAGCCCGACGGTATCACGGTAGCACGACGGCTGCAGGAAGCCTCCTGTCATTACAAAGTGGTGTTTCTGAGTATTCACGAGATTTCGGAATTGATCCGCAGTGCCTTGGCGGCGGGCGGGGCTGCCTATGTTTTCAAGTCTCGACTGAAAACGGATCTTATACCGGCTATTCATGCCGTGTGTTCTGGTCGTCTGTTTGTATCGTGCCCCGATGCGTGAGGCGCCAGGGCGGCTGAGATTCAGGTCATCAAGGGCGACTACTCGGATTGCGAGGTGGTGTGAGATGAAGACAAGTGCGCCATCATGTGCCAGACTAGGCGACGCACGGCACCACAGATGACATCAAGATTGCCAATATGCGCCGATGTGCTCTCGAATCTTTGCCTCGGGCGTTGGCAACTGCGCTAACATTTGCTGAAAGCGTATCAACAAAGTTGCCTCCTTCCACACCTCGTTCCACTTTCCGGAGTTGTCCAACGGCAGGATCCTCTGCGACATCGCTGGCAAACGCACCGCCGGGGGAGAGATGCGCAAGATTAGGAAACGGAGCTTAGCGCAGGGCACAGCGAGCGAGACCCTCATGACAAAGTCAGGAGCGCGTTCGCGTACTAAACCGAACATCGAATTGCAGGACGCACAGCGCCTTGCAAATCTGGGTAGTTGGTTCTGGGATCGAAAGGCTGGCAACGTACTCTGGTCAAGGGAAATGTACCGCATCACAGGTTGCGATCCCTGCGTTGTGCCGCCATCATTGAAAGAGCACTCCAAGTTTTTCACTCCAGACGCGTGGTCCGGTTTAGCTCGCTGCCTGAAGAAAACTCTCAAGACCGGAGCGCCTTTTGAGGCCGAAGAAGAGATCGTCCGCCCGGACGGCTCGCGTATATGGGCGATATGTCGCGGCGAAGTAGTCTGTAATGCGAAAGGCCGAATTGCCGGCCTTAGGGGCACGGTACTCGACGCATCTACCTATTCACTTTCGCGAGTGTGCGTTCGCGAGAACGCGAGGCGCGAGCAGGCAGAACTGGCTGTCTCCAAGTCGCAGGAAAAGTTCCTCAAAACTTTCAGCGCCGTACCCGTCGCCGTCAGCTTGGTAACTGCGGCCGATGGCAATCAGATAGAAGTCAACGATGCGCTGCTCGAAATGACCGGATACACACGTGATGAAGTGATCGGCCATAATTTCCTCGAGCTTGGCTATTGGGATGATCCGCGGGACCGGCAAAGGTTGGTCGAGCAGCTACTACGCGGTGAGCGGCTCAGCAATGTCGAGTGTCGTTTTCGTAGAAAAAATCGCACCCTCTTCATTGGGCTACTTTCTGCGGACTTGATTGAACTTGATGGGCGGCAGTGCATAGTAACGTCAGTAATGAACGTTACTGCTGAGCAGCAGGCTCAATCGGAATTAGCCGCTTCGCAGGGAACTTTGATTGCGATCTTTCAAAGCACCGATGATGCGATCTGGACGGTCGACTCAGAACGGTTTGGGTTGATGATGTTCAATGCGGCTATGCAAGAAGCATTCACCAGAACGCAAGGGTGCGAGCTGCGGCCGGGAATGACTCCGGATGACCTTGCGCCGCCTGATATTGCCAAGTGGTGGAAGCATTCTTATACAAAAGCACTAACAGACGGTAGATTTGAAGTCGACTACACAGCGCTGGACAAAGCCCGGACCTACCGGTTGTCGTTCAACCCTCTATCTCGGAATGGCAAATTTTTCGGAATATCTGTTTTCGCGCGAAACGTGACTGGGCGTCGGCAGGCGGAAGAAGAGCTTCGGACCAGTGAAGAGCGCTATCGGCACCTTGTCGCGTCGTCGAGCGATTGGGTTTGGGAACTAGACGCCAATCTTGTCTACACCTACGTCGGCACACAATGTAACGGTATTCTCGGTTATACACAGGAGGAACTGATAGGCAGGACACCGTTCGACCTGATGCCTCCGCAGGAGTCTCAGCGGGTACGCCAAACGTTCGAAGCATTTGCCGCCGAGCGCACACCCTTTCGAGCTCTGGAAAATACCAATCTTCACAAGGACAAACATCTTGTGGTCCTAGAGACAAACGGGCTGCCGATCGTCGATTCAGAAGGCCGTTTCTGCGGCTATCGATGCATGGGCCGAGACATCACAGAGCGCAAAAGAGCCGAGGAGGCCTTGCGGGAAAGCGAAGGCCGATTGCGCCTGGCACTCGAAAGTGGGCGGATGTATGCCTATGAATGGGATACCAAGACGGATGTCATGCGACGGTCTGCCGAATCAGTGCGGGTGCTTGGCGAGTTGGGCTATCCCCTCGAGGAAACTGGCACGCAGTTTCTCGGCAGAATGCATGCTGACGATCGCGCGCACTGTATCAAGACGATTAGGGAGCTGACACCTGCTCAGGACAAATACGTGACCTCATATCGAGAATTGCTTCCCGAGGCAAAAACGTGCTGGATCGAGGCACGTGGACGCGGATTTTTCGACGGAGAAGGCAATCTCGTCCGAATTGTTGGCATCGCTTCCGATATGACCGTGCAGAAGGAGTCGGAGGTCGCCCTGAGGGAACTCAGCGCCAGTTTGATCAATGCCCAGGAGGAAGAGCGCAAACGCCTCGCAAGAGAGTTGCACGACGGTGTGAGCCAGTCACTTGCGTTAGTCTCAATTGAAGTTGCGCAGGCGGCAAAGCAAGCTACCGAGGCGCACCTTAGCTCGAAGCTGCAAAGGGCATACGGAAAAATACAGAACCTCGTAACGGAAGTCGGTCATCTTTCGCACGAGCTTCATCCCTCCACCCTGAAGCATTTGGGATTGGCTGCCGCAATCAGGTTTCTATGCAAGGAAATTTCTGACGCTCACCGAATCGATATCGAGTTTGCGTCAACGGGCGAGTTGAAGTGTCCGCCGAAAGACGTGTCGTTGTGCCTGTACCGCGTCGCGCAGGAAGCACTGCAGAACGTTATCAAACACGGTAAGTGCGACAGGGCACGAGTCGAGTTGAGCGGGAGTACGGATGAGGTTGGCATTTGCGTGTCGGACAAAGGTGTTGGGTTCGATGTTCGTTCCCACAAGAATGGCCTCGGATTGGTGAGCATGCGAGAACGACTACGACTTGTGGGAGGAAGGATCTCGATAGCTTCCCGCATAAATGCTGGTACGGTTATTAAAGCCTACGTGCCACTCACGGCAGCTCGCGACAGTGCTGCTGCCTAGATCGGAAGGCAGCTTTCTCCTATTCGCTGTTTGTGACCGAAGCTGACGCTCCGGCACCTAGTGCAGCCGGACGACGTTCCGACATGCCAGTGTCTAGCCAGGAAAGAAAGAGTTTGTATGACACTGAGACGATGATCGCTCCCACGAAGAGCCCGAGTATGCGCATCATCATGAACCCACCAAGGACGCCCAGGAAAATGACTCCCATTGGAACCTTGCTGCCCCGCCCGAGCAACACCGGTTTCAGAACATTGTCCATAGTTCCCACGATGATGCACCACACCAAGAAGACCACAGCACGGCTCGTAGAGAAGGTTGCGAAGCCATAGAGAACTGCCGGCACCAGCACGAGAGCGCCGATCTGCAATACCGCAGACAAAAGGAAGATTACTGCCCACAAGCCTGCTCCTGGCAATCCGATGATCCAGAATCCCAGGCTGGCGAAAAACGACTGAATCACCGCTACGCCCAAGATACCATTCGTGACGCTTCGGACGGTGGCAGCTACAACGTCTCTGTACTCACCGCCTTGATCGCCGAAAATACGAATGAAGATCCTCTGGGCGAGGATTGCGTTTCTCTCGCTTTTTGCCAACAAGAATCCCGCGAACACAATCGAGATCAGGAATTGGAGTAGTGTGCTACCGAGTGCAGCTGTCGTGGATATAAGGGCGGGAATGTGCTTCTGAATCTGCGGACCGAATCGGCGTATCACCTCAGATACGTTGGTTGAACACAAGATCCACAAATCCGCCAGTTGCTGGCCGGCGATGGGAAGTTTTGGCAGTTGCGGCGGTGGTGGGGGGAGGTTGATCCGGCCAGTTTGCAGTTGTTGCGCCATCGTACGAATCGCGTCGGCCAGCGTTTCTGCCAGCAATACGCAGGGAATAACTATGAGTAGCACAAGCAGCACCGTACAAAGTATGCTCGCCAATGTCTCGCGTCCACCCAGAAGTTTCTTGAGTCTTTGGCAGACTGGATAGATGGCGATCGCGATAATCACTGCCGAGATGATGAACTTGAGAAATGGACGGAGGATCAGGAAACAGCTGACTCCCATTATCGCGAGAAGACTCATCCGGATGAACACTTCACGCGAAGCAGCCATGTAGCCTTTGTCTTCTACTGAGGAGTTCGTAACCACAGATTCACCTTTGGTGGCTTGGAGAGATCGTTGCTTCCAGTATCGCGAACAGCAGTGCCCCACACGGGAACAGCAAGCTGAGAACGGTGATATCCGCGGGGGCGACTTCTATTCATGATCGACCTCTCCGAACCGATGAGCTCTGCATTCTTGTTTGTCGCAGCGATCTTCGGCTTCCGCGAAGCCTTTGACTTTACTCTCATCAGATCAGTGTTCGTAGTACCCAGCTACTGCTAAAGCTGCTAGGGAGTCGCTCTGGGCCGATTTTAGGTAGCGCAGGCGTTAGGGAGCGGGTGCTCACACGATTACGGTTTTGACCGAGACGACGAGGGCTATCGAAGGGCGTCTCGCACCGAAACTCACTTCGCCTTTCTTCCGGCTTGATACTGAACATGGGGACCTGGTAATCGCAACCGTGGGCTTTGTTCCGACTTCATACAACGAAAGGTACAACCGACTTATATTTTTCTCAGTTGGCCGCCAGAACGGTCGGAGATAGCGTGCGAACAGGGGCGCACTGACGACGGGCGTGAAGGCGCGAGGACTGAAGACGATGGAGCGAAGCACATGAGCTCTCAGTTGCGTAACACTGATCTCGACTTCACCATCCCGCGGCTAGGAGAATGCCGCTTCGCATCGCCGTTGTGCGGCGTCCGGTTCACTAGCGATGAGGAACGCGTCCTCTATCACGCGCGACTTGAGGAGATAAAACCGTGGTTCGCTCATTGCGCGGATGCTCCTGCAATGGAGGCTGCGGGGCCGAGGTCGACATTGTTCTTCGATCCCTCCCAACTAGCCTGCGGCATCGTGACCTGCGGCGGGCTGTGCCCAGGGCTCAATGATGTGATCCGCTCTATCGTCTTGAGCCTGTATAACCATTACGGCGTTAATAAGGTCTACGGTTTCCGCTTCGGTTACGAAGGCTTGGCGCAGAAGAACGGGCACGCACCTTTCATTCTCACACCCGACGGCGTGAATAGAATCCACGAACTAGGTGGGTCGATCTTGGGCTCTTCGCGCGGCCCACAGGATCCTGCTGAGATGGTCAAAACCCTGGCCGACCTGAACATCGGCATCCTGTTCGCGATTGGCGGCGACGGGACTCTTCGCGGTGCACACAAAATCGCTGAGGAGGCTCGGGCACAACGAATGGTTCTGAGCGTTATTGGCATCCCGAAGACGATTGACAACGATGTGTCGTTCGTACAGAGGACGTTCGGTTTTGAGACCGCCATTGCTGAAGCACGGCGGGCCGTTTATGCCGCCAATACCGAAGCAGAGGCTGTGCGGAATGGCATTGGGTTGGTGAAGCTCATGGGACGCGACTCCGGCTTCATTGCCGCGTTCTCGTCGTTGGTCGATGGTCATGTAAATTTCTGCCTTGTTCCCGAAATTCCGTTCACTCTCGAGCGGTTCCTCGCTGAGTTGCAGCGGCGCCTTGAGAGGAGGGGCCACGCGGTAATCGTTGTAGCGGAAGGTGCGGGCCAGAACCTTTTGGAAAAGACCACCGAGCTTGACGCTTCGGGAAACGTCAAGTATGGCGATATCGGCATATTCTTGCGAGACGCGAGTAAACAGTATTTCAAGCGGATCGGGATGGAAGTGAGTATCAAATACATCGATCCCAGTTACGCAATCAGGAGCGTACCGGCAAACGCGCATGACTCCGCTTTCTGCCTCCTGCTTGGGCACAACGCCGTGCACGCAGGAATGAGCGGCCGGACTAACATGGTCGTTAGCTTTTGGAACCACCAGTTCACTCACGTGCCTATTCGTCTCGCCGTATCACAACGCAAGAAGATCGACCCCGAAGGAGTGCTCTGGAGCAGCGTTATCGCCTCGACTGGTCAACCTGCCGACATGTCATCGAATTGCAAATGACAATTATCCGTCCCTCTATCAGATCAACACTCGACTAACGCTTCGCAGTCTCTCCCATCGCTTGCGTCGAAACGCGACGCTGGAAGACCTTGGCCACCGATTTACCGGCATGGGGCTATAACGTTTTCGAGATAAGCACAGTCTCCAAATAGTCACTTCGGCAGAAGCAGGTGTTTATGCGCGGCGCAAGCGAACTGCCTGGCGCGGTCACCCTGGTATGATGTGCTCCTTAATGGCGTATTGCATCAGTTCCGCGTTCGTCTTCACGCCGAGGACTGTCATTATTCGATACTTGTGAAAGGCGACAGTCCCGGGCTTTAGGTTGAGTGTGTATGCTACTTCCTTCATTGACATACCTTCAGCGAGCAGTTGCAGCACCTCTCGCTGGCGTGAAGTCAGCCGCTTTTCGATCTCAATGGCCTTTCCGCTTCTGAGCAGGAACTGAACCGTATCCTTTGTGATAAGTGGCGAGAGGTAGGACTTCCCTCTCCGCACCTCTCGAATAGCTGTTACGAGCTCGTTCGCGACTGTACTTTTTGGGAGGTAAGCAGAAGCACCTCGGCGAAACGCTTCAGCAGCTACTTCAGGGTTCATATTCATGGTCAGGTAAACCAATTTGGCTGCTGGCAAACTCGTCTTTACCTGTTCGCCCGCATCGAGTCCGTTGAGCAGAGGCATCGCAATATCAACGATGACAATATCGGGCTTGAGTTCCGACGCAGCTTGAAGCAGTGCGCGGCCATCGTTGACAATACCGGCCACTTCGAACTCCGGTTCCAAGAAGCTCTTGCATGCTTCGGCGACCAGGTTGTGGTCATCTGCTATCAGCAAACGTGTTCTGTGGCGGGACTCCATCTGCAAGCTCCTTCCACAATGATGCTTGTTCCATGCCCACACTCAATGAAAACTAAAGACTTTTTCAGAAGCGGACTCTAGCTAACCGCAAGTGGTTCGCAAAACTGATACTTTTGTCAGTTATCCCTTTGGGTGTTTTCAGATGATGAATTCTTTGTGGCGGTGGCTTGGGTTCAAGAGTTGCCGAGGTAGGGCTGCAAAAAACAAGTCTAGTGCACCTCCGGCTAACGGCACGATCCGTCATCTTCAAAGCTGCCCCGCGCCAGCATCGGCCCAAGAAACTTCCAACAGCTTATGATTTTCTGTGATGCTGGATCATTCAGGAGGGCATCGTCTGACATAGAGTAGTTGGCAGCACTCATCGAATTTCTTGCCTTTACAAGATGGTCACTCCAGGCCTGGAGGTTGTTGTACTCGGATGTAAGCAGCTGAAGTGCGTTTTGGTCGGCTTGGTTGGATGCTGCTGAGGTCGCCAACGCGAAGTTCTTCATCGTCTCACCCCGCCATTGTTCGATGAGATTACCGACGGGGTAGCCTTTCTTGATTATCAAACCAAGATTGCTGGCCCATTCACGCATGGACCCGAGCGTCTCGATTGCGGCATTCACAAAACCTCTGGACAGATGTGTGTCCGCCGCAGCGTTGGCCTGTGGTTCTGGCGAAGGTTGTGCCGCCGCTGAGGGAAGCGTCAACACTACTCTGCCGCTCTCGTACGACACGGACCCGCTCAGTATCTGGGCCAGACTTTCTACGTTCACGTAGTTGTGGCCTTTCGACTGCAGCACGGGCGCCTCTCCCTTGTGCCCTGCAACGATAAGTACCTTGTTGCGTTGAGTAGTTTGTGCCGGCGACGCGGCGGCGCAGGCTATCAGCAACGCGCACAGCACACTGCGACAACAGCATATTCCGTTGATGTTCATAGATTCCTCGTTTGGGGTACACATGTCACCAATGTAAAGCCTAGACATTGAGGTCGATCGGCTCCACTGGCATAACTGCGAGTCCTTGAGCGAATCGCATTGAACCGGAAAGGCTAAGATCCACGTGGTGTTCACCTAGTGTTTTTGATAGTTCTCGCCCGAACGGTACACGCATAACCTCGAAATCCATGTTTGTTCTAGCGAGGGAGGTTATGGTGCGAACAATGTTGATCGCAGCGCTATTATGTACAGCTTCGGTTGTGGCCATTCCTCAACAATCCGGACCTAAGTGGCAAGTTGGAACCATAACTCGGGTGGAGCCACACGTTGGTGGACAGAGTGAACCTGGTGCTCCGGCCTACGACGTCTCTCTGGTTGTTGGGGACATGAGTTACTTGGTTCTTTATAAACCGCACGATGGAACAGACATCGCGATGTATCGGGCCGGACTCGATCTCCCGGTGCTGGTGGGAACCGATACGGTGCAATTCAATGACATTGCCGGCCGTCTGAATGAAGCTCAGATCCTACGCCGCGAGAAGGCGTCGAGCCAACGGCAGAAGTAATGCCGGGGCACCGACCGGAGGCATTCCACGATATGTTGCGTACGAATTGTGTATTTCGGATTCGACCTTGGCTAATCCCTTCTTTATACGCGAGCGTCGCCATTCTGCTGGGGTTTGGTGTGCCGCGCATTGAAAGCCATCTAGTGCGCGGGTTGGGCTCACCCGTGAGTCTGTCGTCGGCAACTACGATTTACTCCTCGGTTGCGTCCGGCATGATTGCGCTCACAGGAATCGTGTTTTCTCTGACGTTCGTAATGGTGCAATTCAGCGCGACAGCCTATTCTCCTCGCCTTGCATTGTGGATGGCTCGCGACCGGCTGCTGTCGCATGCGCTTGGAATGTTCATCGCGACTTTTGTGTACGCAATTGCGGCACTTGCCTGGCTAGATCGGGACCAGACGCCGAAGGTTCCCTTCGTTAGTTCATGGCTGGTTGTTGGCTTCCTACTCGCAAGTATGGGGATGTTTATTGCCCTGATTGAGCGCTTGGGACTACTTCAGGTACAGCGGATGCTTGCTTTCACCGGCGACCAAGGACGCAAGGTAGTACAGAAAACATATCCCGCATTGGACGCCCGTCCATTGCCTGTTCCCTCAGAGGTATTCTCCGCCATGCTTCCAACGCAGGTACTGACCTACGAAGGAAAACCTCGTGCAGTACAGAGCTTCGATACGGAAAGGCTGGTATCGTTAGCTGCCCGGTACGGTGGAGTGATCGAAGCGGTGGCGTCCGTTGGTGACACTGTGGCTAAGCTAACGCCAGTGCTGAGAGTGTTTGGCACAGCAAAGGAAATGCCTGAGAAATTGTTGATGGATGCAATCGAGCTAGGAGACCAACGAACGTTCAACCAAGATCCGAAGTACGCGATTCGTTTATTAGTGGATATCGCGATCAGAGCTCTCTCCCCAGCTGTCAATGACCCCACAACTGCCACTCAGGCACTGGACCAGATCGGAGACTTGCTGGTTCGCCTAGGGCTTCGTCGGCTTGAAATTGGGGCATTTCACGACAACAACGGCATTCTCCGTCTCGTCATTCCCTTCCCGTCCTGGGAGGACTTCCTCCGGCTAGCATTTGATGAGATCCGGTACTACGGCGCGAGTAGTCTACAAGTCATGAGGCGCATGCGGGCGCTCGTCAGTGACTTGATCTCGGTACTGCCCGAAGAACGGCATCCGGGCCTAGTGTATTGGCAGCAACGATTGCAAGACACGGTAACGCGCTCGTTCGCGGATGCCAATGACAAGCTGGAGGCGTCCACCGAAGACCGGCAGGGTCTTGGAACGAGTCGAGGTCGCTCTGTCGCACGCGGGTGAATCCAGCTGTGGCCCGAACACCGCCTCAGGGCCATCTGCCCTGAAGTGCATTTCTCCCTCAGACTTCCAGCCCACCCACTAGAAGTTGTGATAGTGGCAACTCAAGCGAGTCTCATTTAACAATCCCCCTCAGAGTCTGCGGGCTACTCGGTCATTTTCACGCCTGTAGCGGAGTACAAGCGAATGCAAAACGACATGCAGAACGGCAGCTCTTCCCACTACGGCTATCGCGAGATTTGGCGTGCGTGTTTCGCCCTTCTGGCTACAGTGTCAATGGTCATTCTTGCGGCATGTGGAAAGAAAGAGATGGTTGCGGCCCCTGCACCGCCGGAAGTACAGGTAGCCGATGTCACTCCCCAGGACGTTCCAATCTACGAGGAATGGGTTGCGCAGTTGACTGGCCCTGTTAACGCCGACATCACACCCAAAGTACAAGGGTACCTACTCAAGCAGAATTACCAGAACGGTGCTTTCGTCAAGAAGGGACAGCTACTGTTTGAGCTCGACCCGCGGCAATACGAAGCGGACGTGGAGAAGGCGAAGGCGAGCTTAGCAAAATCGGAAGCCAACGTAGAACGGTTCCAGAACGATGTTGCGCGCGATACCCCGCTGGCGGCCCAAAATGCCATTCCGCAGAAACAGTTGGAAAACGACATTGCCAACGTTAATGCCTCGAAGGCACAGGTTCTCGCGGACAAAGCAGCTCTGCAGAACGCCAAATTGAGTCTCGGCTGGACCAGAATCTATTCACCCATCAACGGCATCGCGGGCAGTGCCAATTCCCAGATCGGCGAACTAGTGGGAACCAGCACCAAAATGACTACAGTTTCGGAAGTAGACCCCATCTGGGCAAACTTCAACGTCAGCGAGGCGGCTTACCTGGGAAGCGCGGCGCGGATTTCTGAGTTGATGCGCGGCCAGAAACGCGGTCGCGTGCCGGTGGAGTACATCCAGGCGAATGGGGAAAAATATCCGCATGCCGGACAGATAATTCAGGTGAACCGCCAAGTTTCCGCTGGTACTGGAACCGTTCAGTTTACTGCTGCATTTCCGAACCCGAACGCGATTCTACGGCCCGGTGGCTTGGGACGCGTACGTCTTCAGACCGGCGATAACAAGAACGCACTTCTGGTTCCACAGGCAGCCGTAATCGAGGTGCAGTCCCAATATCAACTAATCGTGGTATCTCCCGACAACAAAGCCAAGTTCCGTCCTGTGAAGATGGGCCAGAGGGTTGGTCCGAATTGGATCGTCAGTGAAGGGTTGCATCCCGGCGAACGCGTTGTGGTCGAAGGACTTTACAGGGTGCAGCAGGCGGCTGCAGCGTCTCCAAACTCAGCGCAAGAAGGCATTCCGGTGAGCCCCAAGCCCTACGTGGCTGTGGCATCTGCGACAGAGAGCAATTAGCTTATGGCTAAGTTCTTCATCAATCGGCCCATTGTCGCGATGGTCATCGCTATCCTGATGGTCGTAGTGGGCGTAGTGTCTTTATTGACGCTACCCACAGCACAGTTCCCGAACATTGCTGACCCAGTTATTCAGGTAAAGGCGACCTATCCCGGAGCGGATGCCACAACCATTGCGGAATCGGTGGCAACCCCAATTGAGCAACAGATGTCGGGTGTCAGCGGCATGAACTACATGTATTCCCTGAGTGCCAGCTCGGGTGGAGGTATGTCGCTGTATGTGGATTTCAAGCTTGGCACAGATGTGAATACCGACCAGATCCTGGCGCAGATGCGCACAGGGCAGGCCAATTCGCAGTTGCCGGCAGAGGTCACTCAGCAGGGTGTTATCGTGCAGCCTGGCACGACGGCCCCGTTCATGCTTCTGAACCTGTATTCCCCCAAGGGGACTTACGACAACATATTTCTGGCCAACTACGCCATCATCAACTTGCAGTATGCCCTGACCCGTGTTCAGGGAGTTTCTCAGGTTCAGATATTCGGCGCAGGGCCCTACGCGATGCGCATCTGGGTCAACCCTGACAAACTTGCAAACCTGGGCGTCACCGTTTCAGACATAACCAACGCGATCAAGGCTCAGAACAAGGTTAACCCCGCGGGCCAGATCGGCGGAGAACCGGTGCCCTCCGGACAGCAGTTCACTTACAATGTGCGTGCTCCCGGGCGCCTGCCCACTCCGGAGGAGTTTGGAGAAATCGTGGTACGCGCACAGCCCGACGGCTCCATCCTTCGTTTGAAAGACGTGGCACGGGTGGAAATGGGATCTCAATACTATTCGTATCTCGCCCGGTTGGGAACCGCTCCAGAACAAGGACATGCTTACAAGCCGACTCAGCCTTCCGCCGCAATCGCGCTTTACCTGACTCCGGGATCGAATGCACTGCAAACGCGCAATAACGTACTCAAGATGATGGACGAAGCTAGTAGGCGTTTCCCTCAAGGGCTGGCCTACGCTGTTTCCCTCGATACGACTCTTGCGGTAAGTGAAGGCATTCGCGAAATCTACAAGACGTTATTCGAAGCACTGGTTCTTGTCATCCTGGTGGTGTTCATTTTCCTGCAAGGCTGGAGAGCCACGCTGATTCCGTTGCTTGCGGTGCCTGTCTCTCTCATTGGAACGTTCGTTGTGTTCCCCATGCTGGGTTTTTCTATCAACACTCTGTCGCTTTTTGGACTGGTGCTTGCGATCGGCCTGGTTGTCGACGATGCCATCGTCGTGGTGGAAGCGGTGGAGCATCACATTGAACATGGAATGACGCCGCATGACGCAACGGTGCGTGCCATGGAGGAAGTCTCTGGACCGGTCATCGCCATTGCACTAATCCTCGCGGCCGTATTCGTTCCTACCGCGTTTGTTCCCGGCATTACCGGCCAGCTCTATAAACAGTTTGCCGTCACAATTGCAATCTCGGTGCTGTTCTCGGCTTTTAATGCGCTAACCCTGAGCCCGGCGCTGTCGGCCTTGCTCCTCAAACCGAGAAAACCGGCGCGCGGTCCTCTCGGCGCTTTCTTCCGCTGGTTCAACCGCGTGTTTGGACGTGCAACAGATGGCTACGTGAACTGGTGCAGTCATTTGATTCACAAGGCTGGATTCACCTTCGTGCTGCTTGGCGTATTTGTCTTGATGGTTGCTTTTTTCGGCAAGAAGCTTCCAAAAAGCTTCCTACCCGACGAAGACCAGGGGTACGTCTATGCTGGGTTGCAGCTACCGGAAGCCGCTTCGCTGCAAAGATCCTCGGAAGCCGCGCGGGAAGTCGAAAAGGTCATCCTGGAGACGCCCGGCGTGGAGAACGTTACCTCGATCATGGGGTACAGCATGCTCAGTGGCGTTAACGCCACATACAGCTCTTTCTTCTTTATTTCGCTGAAGCCATGGGAGGAGCGCAAGACGCCAGAGACTAGCTATAAAGGAATCAAGGCGCATTTGCAGCAAGCCCTGGCCAAGGTTCCTTCCGGCATGGCTTTCTCTTTTCCGCCACCAGCTATTCCGGGCGTCGGGACATCGGGTGGCGTAACTTTTGTCCTCGAGGACCGGTCAGGCGGGAAGCTTGATGTGTTGGCCGACAATACAAAGAAATTCCTAGCCGAAGCCCGCAAGCGCCCGGAGTTTGCGAGCGTGATGACGACCGCGTTGTTCGGCGTGCCCCAAGTCGGAGTAAAGGTGGACAACGCCAAGGCGATGTCACAACAGATCCAGCTCAACCAGCTCTATGAGACAGTTCAGACGTTCATGGGTGGCTCGCTGGTCAACTTCTTCAACCGCTTCGGCCTGCAATGGCAGGTGTACGTACAAGCTGCCGGTGAGTTTCGCAATCGCGCAGAAAATCTCGGTAAGTTCTTCGTTCGAAACGCCAAGGATGAAATGGTTCCATTGAGCACCTTGACGAGCACCGAGCCGCGAAGCGGAGCTGAGTTCGTCATGCGCTATAACCTGTTCAACAGCGTACAGATCAATGCCTCAACAGCGCCGGGCTACAGCTCTGCCCAGGGAATGGCAGCCCTGGAGGACGTATTCCGCAAGACGATGCCTTCGCAAATGGGCTTTGATTACATGGGTATGTCTTACCAGGAGGAAAAGGCGGCGAAAGGTGTTTCGCCGGCTGCGATTTTCGGATTGGCGTTCTTCGTGGTCTTCCTCATCATGGCTGCGCAATATGAGAGCTGGACCCTTCCCTTTGGTGTGCTGCTAGGTGTTCCTATTGCTGTTGCCGGTGCCTTCGCAACACTGTACCTCCGCAATCTCGACAATAATGTTTACGCCCAGATCGGCCTGGTGATGCTGATTGGCCTCTCGGCCAAAAACGCCATTCTGATTATCGAATTCGCCAAAATGGAGCACGACAAGGGAGCCTCGCTAATAGACGCGGCTCTAACCGGCGCCAAGCTCAGGTTGCGCCCGATTTTGATGACGTCGTTTGCTTTCATTCTCGGCTGCGTTCCATTGTGGACGGCCACTGGCGCTGGAGGTATTTCGCGACAGGTGCTCGGAACCGCTGTGATCGGCGGGATGCTGGCAGCGTCGTTCCTAGCGATTTTCTTCATCCCCGTCTCGTTCGACGTCGTCGAGAGGTTCGGACAGTGGATTGGAGGCAAGAAGAAGCAGCCTGTCGGCGCGGAAAAGAAAAAAGAAGAGGAAGGAGCGCACGCAACATGAGTACGCGATTGGTTGTGGCTGCTCTGTTGATTTCCCTTTGTGGTTGCACAGTTGGTCCGAAATACAAGCGACCCCAGACCAATGTACCCGGCCAATACCGTGGCGAAGCGACTTCAGGTGGCCTGGGCCCCGTGGCCTTCGGAGAAATGAAATGGTGGGCTGTTTTTCAGGATCCGACGCTGGAGAGCTTGATCAGGGAAGGGCTCCAAAACAACTATGACATCAAGATTGCAGCCACCCGCGTGCTGCAGGCCAGTGCCGTACTCGGAATACGGCGCGCCGACCAACTGCCTTCAGTATCGGCGACCGCTGGCGTCGAGAACGTTCGCAACAATTTCTTTCCTGGCTCTCCTACCTTCAGCACTGCAAATATTCAAGCCTCGTACATCGTCGATTTTTGGGGTCAATATCGTCGTGCGACAGAAGCGGCTCGTGCGAACCTGGTTGCGACAGAGTTCGGCCAAAATGTCGTTCGCACAACATTGGTTTCTGACATCGCGACAGCCTATTTCCAATTGCGCCAGTTCGACGCCCAACTTGAGTACGCGAATCAAACGCTTGCAGCAGACCAGGACATGTTGCGAATCAATACCATCAAGTTCAAAGGTGGTGAGAGCGCACAAACAGATGTTCTACAGGCGCAGTTGCTCGTAGAGCAAGCCGAGTCACAAGTGATCAGTCTCAAACAGAGTATCGAGCAGACGGAAAATTCGATAAGTATTCTGCTTGGCAAAAACCCGGGCCCGATCACGCGAGGTCTGAGCCTGATGGAACAACCCCATCTCCCAGAAATTCCTGTTGGACTTCCATCAAGCCTTCTCGAACACCGGCCAGATGTAAAGCAGGCAGAGGAACTACTGGTCTCGGCCAACGCGAACGTAGGCGTTGCAAAAGCAGCTTTCTTTCCCCAACTCGCATTAACGGGTCTCTTCGGTGCGCAAAGTACATCGCTGACCTCCTTTTTGAACGGTCCTGCGACTGTGTGGTCTGTCGGTGCACAAGTCGCGCAGCCGATATATCAGGGAGGCCGTCTCCGATCGAACTACCGTCTTGCTTGGGAACAACGAGACGAAGCAGAACTTGCGTATAAGCGAACCATACTGCAAGCCCTGGGGGACGTTTCAAATAGTTTGGTAGGTTACAACCAGTCGCGGCAATTCCGGATGAAGATTACGGAACAGACTGCAACCTACGCAGAAGCCGCCCGACTCGCAAACGTTCGTTTTCTCGGCGGAACCACGAGTTTCCTCGAAGTTCTTGTCACGCAGCAGCAATACTTTACCTCTCAGTTGGCACTCGCGGAAGCGTGGAATCTAGAATTGCAAAACTACGTCCAACTGTACCGCGCCTTGGGTGGTGGCTGGGAGCAGTAAAGGGCCTGGCATGATGCAGCGAGGCGATCCTGATCGCATTGCTGGAAGGCGCGTACAAATCCCCGAAAAGCTCTGCATAAACACCGAAGCGCCTGACCTAGTTCGGTTTACCCAACCAGGAATACTGCCATCCGACCGACACGTTGTTGGCGTTGCCACCGAACCGGATTCGCGCTCCGTGACTGTAGCTGAACTTCAAGGATTGGCTTTTGCTCAGTGGAACGGAACAAGTTGTACCGATGCGGGAGTTCGCCTGGAGTGTGGGCCTGGTTTGAACGTCGTTCTTGCTGGTTCGACCGCCATACCAGAAGTTCGCGTCGATCGACGCCCATAGCCGTGGCTTTACGTCATAGCTCAGATGCGCTTCAAGTGCTCCTATCGGCTGTTGCGAGAGTGTGTTTGCCTGTGAGGAATACCTGTTTGGCGAGAAGTATTCGCGGTTGATTGTAAAGAACCAGACCGCCCCATAGCCATCCAGCAACCAATGTCCCTTGCGCCGAGAAATTCCAATTTCGGGCTTGAATGCCCAACGGTTGGATCCTGGATTGATGAGCTTTGCCGGATCGTATTGTCCTGTCGGCGCAATTACTTTGAGACTGGCTCCGATGATCGTCTTCTGCTGCCACGACCGAAATTCGTTCAGACGCATTGCCGGAGCTCCCTTGATGTTTACGGAGAAGCGAAGCACGAAGTCCATCAATCCCGAACGATGAGCTATGGCGTCGGTGCCGCTCACCTCTCCTCTGAAATCAGCCACCGTATACGGCAAGGTTAGGGCCACGTTAGCAGACCGACCCAGCAGGTCCAGCGCGTGATAGAAACTGATTGCCGACACATTGATCGTGCCTGAGGCGCCACTGACGGGCAGAGAACTTCCGAAGATAATGTCCCCGCTCAGGTGCGAGTAACTCACCGTAACAGCATTCGAGTGAACGGGCGTGATGAGGTACGCTCGAGGGGCGAGATCCTGGGCACCGAGAGCCGAGGAGAACAACAGTGCAACCAAGCCTAACGAGACACCGTTGATTATCGATCGCATGGCAGAACTCGGCAGCTTCGCTAACAGATGATCACGCCGTCCCCAACCAGTTCATGATGTCGTTAAGGAATTAAAGGGATCGCCGATGCGAGTTGGACGTTTGTCATCGTTGTCAGTCGATTGTCAACCTGATAGAGCTTCGCCGTACGTTTGGCTCCTAGCGCTTTAAGGAAACGAGGATAGTATTTCCTACGCAGGGCCTGGTGCTCGTCCTCAAGACTGAACATTCGTTCTGTCAGACTGTTCGCTGTTGCGTCATCCATCTTGTCCAGCGCCTGAGCATATTCGGTAATCAAACGCAGGCGCTTATTGGCCAAGTCGTGTTGTTCGCTGGAGTATTCCTTGTAAATCGGCCAAAAGGCGGCCTTCTCAGCTGTCGTGAACTGCATGGTGTCAGCAATGATCTGGTCCTTTGCCGATTGGAGGTCCTGTCGCAATAGGTTGATATCACTGTCGGTCAGCGGCTTCGCTTTCACATCGGCGGTTTGAGCACAGAATGGCATCGAGAACAGGACGAGGCTTGCAAGAAACAGCGTGATTCTAGTCATGTTGAGCTCCTTTCTGGTGCGCGCTGAAGTGCAGCATTCGTGCGCTCCGCGACGCAAATACTCGAACTCTCCTAGGCCATGGTGCCCGTGTTGGCAGCGCCTAGCTACTGGAAGAACTGCTAATGTGCGAACCAATTGGCTGGATAGTACGCATAAATAGGTCAACTTTGCCGCTTCTCTGCGTTGTAGTCGAACAGGCTAGAAGCGTATGCCGAACGTAATCGGTATCAGTTCGGTCTTCACGTTCTTGGTTGGGGCGTAGTGATATCGCGCCTCCAGAAAGACTCTGTATCTTGGGCTCTCGCCAACTCTAAAGGTGACACCGACCCCGCCGTTCGCGCCCAGCACGTCCGATATGGACGATGCCAGCGTCTGGTCGGAGGTAACGATTCCGGAGGAGCAGTTGAACCCCCAGTCTTCCCACGTTCGAGTGCATGAAATCGATGAGCCCGTCGCGACGTGAGTTGAGACAGTTGCTTTCCGGTGGTACCAGCCGCCACCCGCGATGAAGTACACACCTGTGGTTTTGCCTCGCAACTCAAAACGGTAATTCGCCGTAAGTGCGAACAGACTGCCGTGACCATGAACGTCATTGGTTCCAACCGCATCGCGAATAGGTGCAAGCGCTGCATCGGAAGCGCCCAAGCGGTTCCACATAAAATCGCCTATGAGCGCATGATGATTGCTGAAGTTGTAGCCGGCACCCGCCGTGAAGCCGCCTCCCACGTTCAGGAATTGGGACGTAGGTTTCAATGGCGCCGTTACCATTATGCCCATGTGCGTGTTGAGTTTACTGTCCTCGTTGTAATCATCATCTTGAGCAAGCAGGCGAACCACACAACCGGAAAGGAACACAGCCAATATAGCGGCAATCGAAATGCACCTCATATTGTCCTCCCACGACGATTGCATCGGGTACGGCGGGCTCTACGGTGCCTTGCGGGCAGTCATATCGCTGGAATCGACGGTTGGCCATTGGTCATCGGTGCGATGCCAAGTCTTGTCAGGGTTATATAACTCCATCTGCTTCGCCACGTTCAGCGAGTTCGGTCCAAGATCTTTTTCGTATACGATACCCTCGTTGCTGACAATGAACGTCTTCACTCCGGTGACACCGTATTGCGCCGGAACTGCGACAAGCCCGAAACCGCCGATCATAATGCCCTCAATCACATAATCGATTCTGCCCAACCGCGCCGCTGGCCCTTGCCCCTTCAGGATTTTGAAGTAGTAACCGTGGAACGCCGACTTCTTGTCGACCGAGTAACCTTCTTCAATGGCACGCGCTACCGGCTCACTGATCGGACCACCGGGCGTACTATCCGGATTCCGCCAGAACAAACCGTCATGCTTTCCGGGAGTGCTCATGATTCGCTGAGCGTATTGGTTCACGCCCGAATCGTCGTGAATCTCGGAAGCATAGTCGCGTTGCGCTTCCACATAACCGCGACAGACTTGTATAGCGTCGAGTTCGTTGGCGCCGATCCGACGGTTAAGTATTTCCCGCCGGCCCGCGACTGAGTCGAACCTCCATTTGTCGCCTTTCCTAACGATAGGAACAGGCAGCGGCCAATCGTCATTGCCGACTACGACGATTGCGGTATTTGGCTTGTTCTTGTCGATCACTACCGAAGTTTTTTGCCGAGCTTTTTCTGCAAATGCAATTGCGTTGTTCTTATCGCGTACCGGATCGGCAGATGATACGAACTCTCTTCCACTTGGGCCGAAGATGCTCAACAATTTAGGCACGTCGTAAGTTTGGGTTGCGTCAATCAGCGCTTTGGCGGCAAGCTGCGGGGTCGCGAAAGATTCCTGAGCCGGCGAGGTACGCGACTTGCTCTCTTCCTGAGTCTGCGAAGCGACTGCAGGAGTTGACAGGAACCCGACTAGCAGCGCTGCTCCGAGAAAGCCAAGGACCGCATTCAATCGTCCCGGTGTCATCATGTCTTAACCTCCATCAGCAGGTGCCTACCGCCGTCGCCCGCCACCACCACGGAAACCACCGCCGCTGCGAGAACTCATACTCGATGCGCCCCTCTGGCTGCTGGCCCGAGCCGAACTGCCGTTCGCTCCGCTTCCCGCGCCAGCAAAAGCGCTACTGTTGCGTCCCCCTGCACCGGACGACAGATCACGACTTGCCGCGCGATCTGCTGTACCGCGGTTAGCGCTCACAGCACCGGTTCGTTCCACGCCTCCAGCCCTCGCACTCGTACCACCAGCCGTTGCATTTGCCCGGCGAGTGGCCATGGAATCACCGCGGGCCGTGCCACCGTATCTGCTGGCGGTGGCTCGATTGGAGTAAGGAGCGCCGCCGCGATGTTGTGGGTTGTGTTGCCACGTGTTGCCGGCGGTAGTTCGATTCACACGATTGGAATTACTGACGAACGTGTTATTCCTGTTTACGGTGATGTCATTGTGCCCCCAACCACATCCCCAACCCCAGCCACCATGGCCCCACGCTGCACCCATCGCCATTCCAACGCCGAACGAGATCGCCATGCCTGCGGCATAATAGCCCGGGGGCGGATACGCAATCGGCGGATATGCATACACCACGGGTGCACCATAGACGACGGTCGGATTGTATGTTGGAACGTAGACCACTTCTGGGCTTGCCGGCTGGACAACGATTACCTGCTTGCTCTCGACGACTGTGGTCTCAACCTTTTGTTGCTCCGAACTCTTGAGATTGCCTGACTCCTGCGCTTTCTTACGCATGCGTTGCACCGCGTCCATTACGTCACCTTGTTGCGCGAGAAAAGCATTTCCGAGATCAGTGGTCCACTTGATGTTGTCTGACAATAGCTTTACGGCATCCGGAAGGGCTGCCAGTGCCTGAATGCTCGGGTCCCAATTCTCCTTTTTCACTGCCTCGGCCAACGCCTTATCCTTCAAGTTCTTGTTCTTCGCGAGCCACTGCTGAAGCTGGATGATCTCAAGGGGATAAGTGGACGCGACCAGCACTTGACCAAGTAGGGGATCAGGATACAAGGCGACGGGGGCCACTAACGAATCGAGCTGATCGTTGGAGAGCTTCGGCACGTCCTTCTGTTGCTGGTTGGGAGCTGCTGCCTGTTGCTCGTTGGGAGCTGCCGCGTCCTGTTGCAACGCGTACAGCGCCATATCACCCGGCATGAGCAATGCAACACAGATCACAGCGGCAACGTCTCGGATTATGTGAATTGCTAGTTTGAGTGACAGGTATTTCACTCTCATGACCGACATCCTTTCCTGTTCACCCTGCGGTTCTGCTACAAGGAGGGTCCGCTATGAGTACCTTCGAGCTCTTCACTAAGTTTAGGAACGAATCGAAACCGAGCTACTGTGAAGACTGCTAGTGCCTGCGCAAAAGGATGACAGCTCTCGTAGTTACTAGAGGTGTTTTCCACACCTAGTTTCGTTCACGTATGGGAGTAGAGAACAACGAGGGAGCGTGGACCGACCATGTAAGTACTGCCCTGGATATTCGACGCCAATCGCCAGTCCACAATTTCAAACGGCGATTCGAGATTGGTGTCGATCCAGCGTTGCCAAGCAATGGCAGGCGGGAGTTCGAATTCGAGTGCTTCCCAGAAAGCGTTTACTGCGATGTAGACCAGCATCTCTTCTTCACGCATCTCTGCACTGAAGGCAAGGCTGTGCGAAGTGTCACTCCAGTCCGGTTGATACAACTTGATGCCGTGCCAGTCTTTTCTTGCCCCGTTAATGAACTGATTCAGGGTCCGCCGCTCGCGCTCAGCAGAGACGTTTCTTAATGACCTGCGCTTCATCAGCAATGTCACAAACCTGTGGATGTCGGCATGCTTATCGATCAGAGTCCAATCCATCCAGCTGATGTCGTTATCCTGACAATACGCATTATTGTTGCCACGCTGCGTTCGCCGACATTCATCGCCCATGAGAATCATGGGGATACCCAGTGAAAGAAGGGTTATGGCAAGATGGTTCTTTACCTGGCGAGTGCGAAGTCTTTCTATCTCGACATCGTTGGATGGCCCTTCAGTGCCCCAATTCCAGCTTCGGTTGTCGTTAGCACCATCTCGATTGCCTTCACCGTTCTCCTCATTGTGCTTACGTGCATAGGACACGACATCATTGAGCGTGAAGCCGTCGTGGCACGCAACGAAGTTGATACTTTGTTCAGGCTCCCGTTCCTCGTGCGCATAAACATCCGGACTGCCGATGAATCGATTTGCGAAACGCTTGACTGAGCCGTTCTCTCCGCGAAAGAAGTCGCGGACGTCATCTCGGAAGCGTCCGTTCCATTCCTTCCAGCTGTCTCCGATGAAGCTGCCGACTTGATACAGACCGCCCGCATCCCATGCCTCGGCAATCAGCTTTGTACCTGCCAATACGGGGTCTGACTCGATGTCCCACAATACCGGAGGGTTCGCCATTACCGCTCCAGAGGAATCCCGTGCCAGGACTGACGCCAGATCGAAGCGAAAACCGTCCACGTGCATTTCCTGAACCCAGTACCGAAGGCTGTCCGTTATCATTCTGCGCACGATCGGATGATTGCCGTTCAGAGTGTTTCCTGTCCCGCTGTAGTTCGCATATCGAGCGCGGTCGGCATCCAGAACGTAGTAAGTGCAATTGTCGACCCCTTTCAGGTTTATCGTCGGACCATGTTCGTCACCCTCGGCCGAGTGATTGAAGACAACGTCGAGAATGACCTCGATTCCGGCCCGATGCAGGGCTTTCACCATGTCGCGGAACTCATTAACCGGACCCGGATATTCCGTTCGGGAGCTATACGCCTGGTGTGGTGCAAAAAAGGAAATCGGTGCGTAGCCCCAGTAGTTGACTAGTCCTTGTGGGCAGTCCTGGGCGTCGAACTGAAATATCGGTAGAAGTTCGACTGCGGTGATGCCGAGTTGGCGAAGGTATGGAATCTTCGCAATCAGTCCTGCGAAGGTACCACTCACGCCTGCCGGCACTCCTGAGCTTGGGTGCCGTGTGAATCCCTTCACGTGCATTTCGTAGATGATCGTGCGCGAAGACGGGGTACGCAACGGCGCGTCACCTTCCCAGTCATAAGCACCCGGTTCGACGACCACGCTTTTCATCGCGGAACCAGCATTGTCTCCGGGCGAGCGCGCCAACTCGCGACTATAGCTTCGGGGGACAACGACACCTCGCGAGTATGGATCAAGCAGCAACTTCGTGTGATCAAAACGGTTTCCACGCGACGGCTCAAATGGACCTTCTACTCGGAAACCGTAGATTTGACCGCTCCTCAATCCAGGAACGAACACGTGCCAATAGAAGTAAGTGCGGTTGTAAAAGGGGTCCAGGAGGATCTCGCGAGAGGGGCGGCTGTCATCCTCATGGTCGAACAACTGCAGGCGCACACCTGTCGCGTAGCGGGAATAGATGCTGAAGTTCACGCCGCCCTCGAAGATCGTCGCACCTAAAGGTGCGCTCTGCCCGAAGCTGAGATCTCCGCCCTCAACTGATTCTTCTCTACGTGGCTGAGCTAAAATATCGTTCATCTCACCTCAATTTAGTTGCAGCCGAAGGATCTGCGCAATTGATGATGCTAGAAATATCGGCACCATGGAGATGTAGCAGTTTGATGATTCAAATCAACGAGCGAGGGCATGCGCACGACCCAGCTGCTTTGTCTCTACTTGGCGTGCGAAACAACAATCGGGTCATGCACTCATGGGCCCGAGTTACGCGGCATCTCCGGCAACTTGCTGGCGAGTCATCCTGGCCAGCATATCCAACTTGCCAGTCTCAAGCAGTTCGGCCGGGTTTAGGCGGGCGAACAAATCCAAAGACCGTGCGATAGTGCCTGTCCATCCAGTCTGATGGCTCGCCCCAAGGCCCGCACCATTGTCGCCATGAAAGTACTCGTAGAAGAGAATGTAGTCCTTCCAATGCGGGTCCTCCTGAAACTTCTTGGTGCCGCCGTATACAGGACGGTTGCCATTTACGTCGCGCAGAAAAATGCCTGAAAGCCGTTGTGCAATCTCCTTTGCTACCTCAAAAAGCGTCATGCGATTTCCGGAACCGGTGGGGCATTCGACTGTGAAATCATCACCGTAAAACTGGTAAAGGTTCAGAAGACCTCGGACTAGAAGCACATTTACGGGCATCCAGATTGGTCCGCGCCAATTGGAGTTGCCGCCGAACATTCCAGTGTTGGACTCCGCAGGCAAGTAATCTACTCTGTACTCCCGACCCTCCACATGAAAGACGAAGGGATGTTGTTGATGATACTTGGATAACGAGCGTATGCCGTAGGGGCTGAGGAACTCGTCTTCATCAAGCATGTAGGCAAGGACGCGTTGCAGTTTCTCTTTGTTCAGTACCCCCAGCAACTTCCGCCCGCCGTAACCGACTAGAGGTTCTTCAGATTGTCTCAAGTGATTCAGTACATCCGGATGACGGCTGGCAAACAACTGCGTCAGCTCAATCAGTCGGGGATGACGTTCCAAAAGACCGGGTTCGAACACGGTTGAAGCACACAGTGGCAACAAGCCCACCATTGAGCGGACCTTCAACCGCATCGAGTCGCCGTTCGGAAAGTGCAGCAGATCGTAGTAAAAGCCGTCCTCGTCGTCCCACATCTTGTCGTGCTTCTCGCCGATGCGATCCATCGCGTAGGTGATCCACACGAACTGCTCCAGGAATCTGAACGCGACTTCTTCATATACAGTGTCGTACTCAGTAAGGATCAGTGCTATCTCCAACATGGTCTGGCAATAAAAAGCCATCCATGCAGTACCATCTGACTGATCGAGGTAACCACCGGTCGGCAGCGGTGAACTGCGATCAAACACTCCAATGTTGTCGAGGCCCAAAAAGCCACCTGCAAACACGTTGCGCCCTTGTGGATCTTTTCGGTTTACCCACCAGTTGAAGTTCAGCATGAGACCTTGGAACGAGCGCTCCAGGAAGCGAAGGTCGGAGCGACCTAACTCTTTCTCAATGTTGTAGAGAAACAAAGTCGCCCATGCATGCACAGGCGGGTTCACGTCGCTGAAATTCCATTCATACGCTGGAATTTGGCCGTTTGGGTGCGCGTAGAGGTTCCGGAGCATAAGCAGGAGTTGCTCTTTGGCGAAGTCAAAGTCCACCAATGAAAGAGCGATCGTGTGAAAGGCCAAGTCCCATGCCGCATACCACGGGTACTCCCATTTGTCGGGCATAGAAATGATCTCGCGGTTCAGCATGTGGAACCACTCTGTATTGCGTAGATTACGGCGAGTCGCGCCTGTCATCGGATGCGCTCTGTGCTCAATGAGCCATCTATCCAGGTCGAAGTAGTAAAACTGCTTCGTCCACAGCATCCCTGCAAGTGCCTGTCGGTGTACACGACGCTCATCTTCGGAAAGCGAGCGTGGTGTGATGCGATCGTAGAACTCGTCAGCATCAGCAATCCTGGCGGCAACCGTTTCATCAAACCTGCCAAATGGTTTCGCGGGTGGTTTTGCACTAAGCCGCAGTCGAACTACTCTACTGCCGCCGGCGGCCACCTCGAAACGATAATGTGCCGCAGCTTTTGTGCCCGTCTTTGATGGACAGACAGCTTCCGTTCGATTGGAAATGACGCACTCGTGAAATGCATCCTTCACGTACGGCACAGGGTTGGGCCGGCCGAACAAGCGAGCCAGATTAGATTCATTCTCGGTGAATAGGCACTCCGGACCACCTTCGCACTGAAGTGTGTATTGACCAAGTTCAGGATGCTCGGCGATGATTCTCCCTTCACCCGCTTCTCGCAGCTCGGGGTGCGCAACTCCGTTCTGCACTTGCCACGTATTGCGGAACCAGAGTGTGGGAAGGAGATGCAGCTTGGCAGGCTCCGGGCCGCGATTGTGGATTGTGATCCGGATCAAGATATCCTCAGGATCCGCCTTCGCATATTCAACAAATACATCGAAGTAGCGATCTTCGTTGAATGCACCTGTATCGAGTAATTCGTATTCGAACTCTTCCCGTGATCTGTTTTGGTTTTTCTGCACGAGATCGAGATACGGAAATTCTCCTTGTGGGTACTTGTACAAGAAGTTCATGTACGAGTGCGTGGGTGTGCTGTCCAGATAGAAGTAATACTCTTTGACGTCTTCGCCGTGATTGCCCTCGCTGTTCGTAAGCCCGAACAGCCGCTCTTTAAGGATCGGATCGCGTCCATTCCAGAGGGCAATTGCAAAGCATAACTGCTGCTCATCATTCGAGAATCCAGCTAGGCCATCTTCGCCCCATCTGTAAGCACGCGAACGAGCCTGATCATGACTGAAATAACTCCAGGCGTTCCCGTCTTCGCTGTAGTCCTCGCGAACCGTGCCCCACTGTCTCTCGCTGAGATAAGGGCCCCACTTCTTCCACGGAACACCAGTCTCGCGGGCGTCGTTGAGGCGTCTCTGCTCGTTAGTCTCGGAGTAGACAAGCGATCTTTTATCCGATGTTGTCATGGCTTCTCACCTTCAGAGGCTGCCTCGTAATCCGCACTCAAGTTCCGTCAATGGGAAGGTCAAAATATCACTTTGTGTCAGTCCGGCTGCTCAACCGGACACGGTTTCGCATTCCAGATATCTGCTGCGTATTCGGCGATCGTTCGTTACATTGTTCGCCAGGGCCCATGTCCGAAGAACCGTTGGCTTTTGTGGTGGTTTCTGATCGACATAATCGGGAGTAGGTTTTGTGGCCATTGCCAGCCCCTTATTGCGGGGCACTTTGGGTGCCCTCTCTGCAATACATTTCTCGCGACCGCCCTTTAGCTATGTCACTTCAGGGACGTTATTCCTCACGCAATGGTGAATACCGACCGCCGCCATGTTAATGACTGGCTCGCCTTGGCTCCACTCGCAGAATTGCCAGCTTCGATACTAATAAGCGGTTGCAGGTCGGGATGTCCCGCGGGGCAGAAAATGCACAGTAGCGTCGGACTCCAGTCCGGCATAGTCGACAGGTCGTCGTGTTTCCATTCCTAGGACACCAACAAAGTGCAAGCAGGTGCTAGTTTCACTAGTCCTGAGTCTGAGCAAAACCCCACACAAGCAAAGTCGGCTTGTGTGGGCCACTGTGTTGCAGCAAATTCGATCGAAGGACTTTCAGATTCACATCAGGATACCGCCGGTCATAGTGATCAGCAGAAAAAGACCACCAACAACGCCCCTGACCTGGATCCATGCGGGATCATATTGCGACTCAATTCTCACCAGCCTGAAAAATGACATGCCAGACCAGAACACAAGCGCTGAGATAGCGGTTTTCAAAATGGTGGATGCGCCGAGCGGCCCGTACTGAGACTCAACTATGATTCGATAAAGGAGAACCACGGACAAAAAGTTCATCAGCGCCCACCCGAACTCCATCAAGACCCCTCTCAACCAAATGTGCCGCGATTCAGCAACTTCGATAATTTCTTTCAGGCCACGAAAACTGAAGCGCTTCCAGCCAAAGATGATCACCCAGCCGAGGGCATTTGTAACGACGATGATGGCTCCGGCGATGATATGCCTTGGAGGCACCAAATGAACCTGTGCAAGTCGTTGATATATCAACGGAGCCAAGATGAGCGGCAGAGTTGTGCAAGTGGAAGCTGCAACCGCAGACCAACCTTCGTTGGTCCCTCCCGCACCAATCTTCCATTGGAACGCTCGTTCAAGCAACGACCATACGATTCCGCCAACAATGGCCGCAACGATTCCGAGAAGAAGAACCGTATAGAGGCGCTGCGGGCTCGGCGCCATCACGGGTGCTGCGGGCATGCTGTCAGCGTAGGCCGACGCAATGGCGTTCTTGATCCATACAAAGCCAGTACAACAAAACGCGACGAGCGAACATATTGAGCCCAAGAAGTTTATTTGCTGTTGATTTATCATCACGTTTTCTCAATCGCTCAATTTAGTTGCGTTTTACAGCTGAGGGAGACCTGCGCGAGCAATGCTGCCCGATCAACAGCTCATTGTCAATGAAAGTTGTGACGGAGGACATGGCAGGTGCCCATTGGAGCCGGGTTTGCTCGTGTGGGGCCGTTCGCGAAATGTGAGTCCAGACAAGAACCCACACAAGCAGAACCGGCTTGTGTGGGCCACTGCATCTTTTTTGTTGCGAGCGAAATGCAGGTCTATTCTTGTTTGTTGCGAGCGAAATGCAGGTCTATTCTTGCTTTTCAAGCTCAGGGGACAAATTGATGTCCCCGCCAGAAAAGCTGATCTTTCTTTGCCAGTCTTTGAACCCGGTCTTCTTCACAACTATGACGTGTTCACCCCGATTCAGACTCAACACAGATGGTGTGTTGCCGACAAAGTTGCCGTCGAGCTCTATATCTGCGCCAGGCGGTTGCGATGTGATTGTCGCCTTGCCCGACAATTCCGGCGACTTTGCCGAAGTGGCAGGTAGAGTCGAGTCGACAGCAGACGCGTCTTGCGTGCTCTGAGGGAACGATGCCATATCAAGGGGCGTGTTCCCGTTGATATAGGCGGTTATTTCAGTGCCTTTGGGGATTGTGATGTCTTTCCCGTGCATGAACAAAAAGAGAGGCGCGGCCGGAAAGAAGACGATTCCCGTTGCAACCATTGCTCCGGTCATTACACCGGTGTGACCGCCTCCTTTAACCTCCTTCACAGCTCGCAACGCGACCTTCTGCCCGTTCGAAAGCCGTACCGCGTCAATGTTCATGTTCAACTTGCCCCCACGCGCCATGCGCCTCTTGGGTTGAGCATCCGTCACAGTGGCCCACGCGACCCCGCCTTTCGGGATAACAACGACGTTTCCGACCGACACCTCTTCGAGTACTTCGAAGTCAACCGTGTCTCCGGTTTTCGCGTCAGCGGAGGACACCGTCCGAGCAATTCGTAGCTTCACCGGTGTAGCATCTTCCAGCGTGGGACCATTCGGGGCAGGCGACGCCTTCGTGGGCGAGGGACTGGTTTCTTGAACAACCGCAGGTTTTGAATCGGAGGATTGCCCGAATGCGGCAGTGTAGCCCTGAAGAACAAGTCCCACACAGATAACACTGGAAATAAGAGCTTTCATTTCTCCTCCAATGGGTTAGCGGCACATTCTCACTCCAGACGGGCACTCTGGCAAGGTTTTTATTGGCGCACCCTAACCCCACACAAGCAAAGTCGGCTTGGTGGGCCATTGCATCTTCTTCGTGCGAGCGAAATACATAGATCCTTCGCTGCGCTCAGGATGACAAACATTGGGGGTAGGTGCGCAGTGTGGGCCGCTGCATCCCGCTGGGCATCTGACCGAGAAAAAGTGTATGATCACGCAACGATATCCATCCGAGTGTCCGTCCGAATCTGAATGTGAGTAACAGAAAGAAGGTTAACCTTGTCCTATCGCAACGGTGACAGATCAAGATGTGAACGGCTGCGAAAACAGAAAAGAGCTGCCAGGGCGAAAAACCGCGAGCTCCGCAAAGCGGTCGAGGCCAAACGGAGCTAGAGAGCAGCTAAGGTTCCAGTGAAAAGCCCACACGAGCACAAAGGCTTGTGTGGGCACTTTTGTGTCGGGCGGCACGGGGATGAAGCCGTGCCTTCCCAAAATGCTGGTGCGGGCGTACAGGTGCTTAACTACGCTGGTCGACCCACCCCACTGCGACCGTCATCCCGAGAGTCGCACTCGTCACTCGGTGCTGCCGCGCTGTTCCGTCGGAACAGGCGTCAGCTTGCCGAACAGACCATTCTTCTCGTCGTTTGGTCCGGCAGTAAAAAACAGGCTCAAAGCCGAAGCCGAATGAGCGTCGTTGCCGAACTGCAACGACCACAAACCGTCGATTGTGAGTGGCTGGTTGTTCGTGCCCTGCAGGGTGCCTTCGAAGGCGCCCGTGAACAGGTTGAAAGCGTGAATTGTTCCGTCGCCGAAGTTGCCGATGAGCAGGCGGCGGCTGAAGGCCCCAAAGTGCGATGGCGAGACGGTGACGCCCCAAGGTGCGTTCAGGAAGCTGCCGTGTTGAAGTTTCTGCAGCAGATTACCGTCTGCGTCAAAAACCGCAACCCAGCCCAGACCCGGAGCATGCTGCTCGTCTGTGGACCCAGGTTGGCGGAAGGCGAAGGTGACGACAAGGTTGCCGCCGACGTTTTGTATGTTGAAGGGCACGAATCTCTGGTCGATGCCGGGGATCGTGAACGCTGTCGGCCTAAGCGAAACAGGGTTGAAGTTGCCGTCATAGACTTCCACGGTGCCGTCCTGAAAGTTGGTGGCGTAGAAGCGCGGCCCATTGCTGGTCTGTGCTATGGCGCAACCCTTATAGACGGCCTTTCCGGCTCGGTTCTTGGCGATGACAGCGTTGGTCGCATTAACATTTGGATTCCATCCTGAAATCGTTCCGTCTTCGGTGACGAAGAGAAACAGGGCTGGCTTGCCGGGAGTTTGGGCGGTGCCACCGACGGCGAACGCGGTGGTGGTGAAGTTGAAGACCGTGCCGGTCGGAGCAGAGGTAGTCCCTTGCGTCGGGCCGGGAATCGTCACCACGAGCGATTGCGGCTTGCCGTTGCCGTCGTAGAGAGTCGATACTCCCGAACCATTATCTGCGATCCACAGAGGGCTCGTGGAGGAAAAGGTGAGTCCCCAGGCGTTGACCAAGTGACCGTCCACCTGTGCCATGGGAGCCAAGCTTTGAAGGTTCGTGGTGAGGTCAACTCGATTGTAGTGTTGACCCCAGGCGGTCAGTGCTGTTGCAAAGGCCAATGTCAGGCAGAAGACGAAGCGCGTTGCGCGCCTCGACTGGCAGTGGTTACGCATGGATCACCTCTCCTACGGAAGCTCGGCTTCCGGCTGATTGCAGGTTTTGTCGGCGTCTCGTGAGACACTGCGGGGGAACTTCGCAAAGCTTGGAGTTTCGTCGTATCTAACGGCACATTGTGCTCTGACGCAAGTCCAAACCGGATCAACATGAGCCGTAGCGCAACTTGGCGTACAGAGTCGGAAGAGGTGGTGGAGGTTACGCCGAATTGACAGAATCGTATGCGCCTGTTCAGCACGACTTAATGTCTCTGAAGTCGAGCGGGGCGCGTGGAATTCTCACCGAAGGAAGCAGATACAAAGCCGCAGTCACCCTAGCGGCAGTTGTTGACTCAGCTCAGGGCTTGAGCTTAGCCATTCAGACCCGACGCAACGTACAGTGACCGCGGCTCAGTATCTACTTCTGCTCCTGAATCGTGCTTCTGAGGAAAGCTATTACATCATCAAACGTTTTCTCGATAGCAGGGTCCGCCATACCTTTGCCGCTGGCATCAAACACATGTCCCCTGCCGGGCAGGATTGAGAGCTGGTGCTTCACCTTCTGTGCTTTTAACCGCTCCGCCATTTCGAGCGACTGCTGGAAAGGAACATCGGTATCGTTGTCGCCGTGGACTAGGAATGTCGGCGGGAAATCGGGCCCGGCAGTAAGGGCCGGACAGAAAGGTGTCAGCAGCTCTCGCTGGCTGTGGGGATCGATGGCGACGATCTCTTTGGTCCAAGTGCCCTGCTGGCGGAAATACTTGTAGAGCGGAAATCGCTGTCCGAAATCGGCATGGGTCAGGACGGAAGCGCTGCGCAGCCGGTCGGCTTCGGCTTTCTCGACTTTTTGCTGTGTGTTGTAGTAAGGATCGGGTCGGTTATACCAGTCGGAAGCAATGTCGCCGTACCCGTAGAACGACACAATGGCCTGAGGCCGCGGCTGAAAAGTGACTCCGCTCAGCAGCGAAAGATAGCCACCAGCCGAGTGTCCCACCACCACTACCGTGTTCGCGTCACTGCCCCAGAGTTCGGGACCTTTCTCCCGTATCCAGCGATAGGCATCTTTCACGTCCTCGATCACGCTGGGCAGTTTGACTTCAGGTCCCAGCCGATGGTCGACGGCTACCACCACGAAACCCGCCCGGACATACTTTTCTACCTGCTCGGCAGGAACCTGTTCCCTGCTGCCAAAGATCAGCGCCCCGGCGTGCAGCCATAGAATGACGGGCTGCTTGTTGCTTCGGGGAATCCAGTACGCGTCAGCCTGAATCGGGACCTCCGCAACCGATTTGTAGATGTAGGTCTGCTTCTTAATCGCAGCAGGGGCCAGGCTGGCTGGCGACTGATTGTTCTGAACTGTTTGCGCGCTGGCGAACTGCGAAGCAACGGGCAGGAGGAATAACACGAGAATCAGTATGCGAAACGGCTTAACAAACCTCATTACTGAGTAGCTCCTGTTGGTTGGAGAATTTGCGTTGCATTGTCACGGGCCAGGATAGAAGTAACTAGATTTGTATTCCAGGCACTTAAACAGATCGTAGTAGAAGGATCATATCTACTCAATCGTAATCCCACCTCAAATCGGACGCAGGCGGCCGTCACGATACGTGTTCGGCGGTCGCGAAGAACAAGTCCCTCCGCTCCGCTTTGCTCCGATCGGGATGACGAGTCTCACGGTAGTTTATCGACACCGAAGCGAGAGAGTGACTTTGTCGACGCGAATTGGCTCGCGAACTGTGAGTCCCCCCCAAAAAACAAATCCCACACAAGCCAAACCGTCCTGTGTGGGCTGCCAGCAATGATTGCTTCGGATTCTACTATTCGATCAGAGCCCACTTGTCCTGGGGCAGACCTCGCTTGATCTCTTCGATCGTCTGAAAACCGTCCTTGATCACTGTTTCTTTGACGTTATTTTTCGTCACAACCACCGGAGCAAAATAGATCGTGGGCACATTCATCTTGTCGGCCTTGTACTCGCCATTCGTCTTTACCGGCTCTCCTTTGGCCAAGCTGACGGCAGCTTCCGCTGCTACCCGGGCCTGAGGTGCGAACGGCTTGTAGACGGTCATCGTTTGTGTACCCATCAGAACGCGGACTATGGCGGAGAGATCGGCGTCCTGCCCGGAAACGAGCACTTTGCCGGCAAGGCCGTGCTCCTCAAGAGCTTGAATCGCGCCACTCGCGATCGAGTCGTTCGTCGCAATCACGGCGGTGATGTTGTCGTGGTTGGCCTCAAGGACACGCGTCATATTGACGTAAGCCTCACTCGCTGACCAATCCTTGGCTGCGATGTCAGCTGCGAGCTTGATGCGACCATCTTTGAGGAATGGTTGCAGGACTTCGAGTTGAGGGTCATGAAAGCCTTTGGACTCCGAAGCAGGGCCAGCTAGTATTGCGTAATTACCAGCGGGAGCAAGATCGGTGAGAGTGGCTGCCTGTGACCGACCGATCTGACTGAAATCGGTAACGATATAGAGATCTTCGCTGCCTGCCACACTACCTTCGTATGAGATTACGCGGACATTCCTGGCTTTAGCGGCGCTCACAATCTCAGTCTCTGATGTGGGATCAGCTCCGATGATCACCAGGACCTGGATGCCCGAGCTCAGGAGTTCCTTTGTTTGGCTCACCAGCCTTTTCGTGTCTCCTTCAGCGTCCTTCACGATGACTTCAGCGCCCAGAGCTTTGGCGCGTCCCTGAAAAGCCTCGGAATCAGCCTGCCAGCGTTCGAGGTTCATGTTGCCAATAGACCAGCCAATCCTGATCTTCTCCTTGGCGGGCTGTTTTGCGTTGGGTGTCTGCGAATGCATCAGGGAAGCAAAACAGAGTACCAAAGCAACCAAAAAAATGGGCTTGAAGACGTTACCGTGGGACATGTACGAACCTCCGATTACAGAGTTATTGCATCCCGGGGGAAGTAGTGAAAATGAAATTCTTGCGGCAACCCCTTACCGAGGTAACGTTTCTTTCGTACTGTAAACAACTCGTATAACGAACGGGTCCGTTCCACGACCATCTTGTTGGTGCCAGCATTGCGAAGCAGGTGGAGCTTGGCGCCGGTGGAGAACATCTTAGGCGATGCGCAGAGAGGCGCCACGGCCGTTAGGGCTGTGTCCGATAGGCGATCGGTTCTATCCCTGTCCCGACTCGACTTTGGAGAGGTTGGTCAAAATGCGTTCCAGGCATTGTTCGAACTTGGCAACCTCATCGTCGGAGAAACCGGAATAGAAGGCAGCAGTCATTTCTTTTGAGACCGACTGATAGAGCCTGTGCATTGCTTTGTTTTGCGGAGTCAGTTCGATGATGATCCGGCGTTTGTCGTCCGAGCACGGAACGCGAACTACCTGGCCCTGGGACTCCAGACGGTCAAGCGCACTCGTCAGCGTTGACTTGCCCAGCGAGACCCGGTTTGCCAGTTCTAGGGCGGACATCGGCCCTTCCTGCCACAGGACAAACAAGATGCGTCCTTGTGCGGGATTAATCTCGATGTTTTGTTCGCGAAGCATGCGGGAAAAGACTCGCCCCGCCGTGCGATGGACTTTCGAGATTAGGAATCCACCCTGCCGCTGTTTCATGCTTTGTTCAAGTCGAAAAGAAAAGGTTCCGTTCCCCACCAACCACTCGCAGAAGCGGGCTTGAGTCGGAGCACGACGTAATCCGGATCATCAGGGCCGCTCCAATAGACACGCCAGTCGTCGTCCCACAAAGACTTCTTCAATTCAGGATCGGTGAGGATTTCCATCGTCCCGGAGAGCTCAATGCCCCTTGTCTGTTTGGGATCGCAATAGTAGACCGCGACCGACGGGTTCGCCCGAAGCTCTTTAATTTTGCCCGATGCGATCGAGGTGCTGAAGTAGCAGGTGAATGCTTGCTTGCGGCAGAAATCGCCAGCGCCCGGGTAGAGGTCGACGCGCCTGAGATTCACCAGGGGTCGCAAACGAGGAGAGGTGCCATTTACCGTTGCGAGGTAAACGGCATCCGCCTCGTTCATGATCTTCAGTATTGCTTCTTTATCGATGGCGGTCATGGAGTGATCTACTCGATTATAGATCGCGCTATTTCAGCTTAGGCTGCGTATATGCCCAGTGTGAGTGAACAATGCGCCAGCCATCTTTGGTGTGCCGATAGACTTCGGTTGCATTCCAGCGAACCAGTGGGCCTTTTTCATCCTTGTTCTGATAATTGAATGTAAGCACGGCAGAATCGCCGAATACTTGCACATTAGCATTCGACATCTCGCCCGTCCGTGATGCTTCCCCAACGAAGACTTTTTTATAGTAGGCCGTAAGCGCTTCCCGCCCGTGAATCGGCTTTTCCAGAAATGGGTCAAAATAGCTCACGTTGGGATCGGACATTTCCAGGAAGCGGCTTACGTCATTCTTGTCAGAACGATCCAAGGCCGCGCGTTCGATAGCGATGATTTCTTTGGCAATGTCCTGGTCTGACTTCTCCTGCGAGTTCAGGCGAGGCAACGCAACCGTCAGGGTTGCCAGAAATGGAATGGCATACAACAGCATCTTGAACATTGTCGTATCCTTTCACGACTAGAACAGTAGTTCTATACGGAACTATTATTAGTTCGATACAGAACTATTGTCAAGCGTAAAGCGGACAGGCATTCAACTACCTCGCCCCAGGCAGCCTTGGCGGCAGTTGTTGACTCGGCTCGGGACGTAGGCATTACACTGACCTGAAACCAAAAACCTGGGAGATAACTCATGAAGAAAGCAGTTGAGGGCTCCGGGGCCAATCGTCGTGGTTTTCTGCAGAGAGCAGCCGGATCTATCGCTGGAGCCGCACTCGTAACCATATTGCCGGCAGGTCAAGCGAATGGCGCTGATGCCAAGCCGTGTTCCGCTGAAGAAGTCGAGCAGTTGAAAAAGAGAGTCCACGATTCACAGTTCAACAGCGCAACGGCTACGGGGCACTACGTCCAGAAATTGCAGGAGAAGTTCGGTACGGGTGTGATCGACGTGGTTAAGAAGACCACGATCGAAAACGCGAAGCAGCAGACCGAGAAGAATCCGCTCCCGAAAGGAAAGCGAAATCTGCAGGCTGTTCGTGATTTCTACGCCGGCATAGGCGAGGATGTCACGTATACCTGGGCCGAGAACCGGCCGGAAAAGTTGAAAGCCAACGTGACACGCTGCCGCTGGGCAGAAGAGTTCAAGAAGGCCGGAATACCCGGGGAGATCGGGTTCGCGCTGGTGTGTTCCTACGACTACGGCTTTTGCGCCGGTCTCAATCCCGAGATGAAGTTTACGCGAACGAAGACCATCATGCAGGGCGACGATCACTGCGACCACACGTATGAGCTGAAGGCCTAAATATCCCAACAAGCCGAACTGCGCGCCCTCAGTCGTTCGGTAAAATCATTGTGTGCATTGGCTTCGGCATGGGCACGTCGCCCTTACGGTCGCGCCACAGGATCGCGTTCAGGACGGCGGTGTCGACCGAATCAGCGTGCGTGAAATCCATCTCCGCCGATTCTTTCGCGCCCTGACCTGCCTCCGGATTCATCTGGTAGATCAGTCCATTCTCCCGATTGCGAAAGTCCGCCATGAACGCCGGTTGTGACCCGTCGCCGCTGAACAACGGCGCCATCACCGCCGCGCGGGCGTCGTTGTTATTCATTGGCGGCAAACCCAGCAGCACCTCCATCGTGTGGATCAAGTTCACCGTTGTATAGAAATTGTGATCAGCAAAGAAGTCGCCTGCCTTCGTAGCGCCGGACTCCAGTCCGGCTGCGCTCTCCTCTGCGCCTCCCTGGTTCCTCGGCTCCCTCTGTGTCTTCGGCGACCACCGGCTGATCACCAGCGCCGTTGAACGATGTGCGTCGACGTGGTCGGCGCCATCCTGCGCATCGTCCTCAAGCACGAAGATCGCCGTGTCTTCCCAGTACGGTGAATGCGAAACGGCATCGACCACTCGGCCCAACGCCAGATCGTTGTCCGCGACGGCCGCGCTTGGCGTGGCGTAACCCGGCCTGGTGCCGCTCGTGTGATCGTTCGGCAACCGCAACACAATGAACTCCGGCAATTCCTTCTTCGTTCCGCGCGCCTTCACGAACCCGGCGAACTCGTTCAGGAATTCATCTGCGCGCAACTGGTCGGGATAGTCCATCCTGAAGTCTGGATATCGTGGATCGAAGTGCCCTTTCAACTCCGGCTTGGTGGCCTGATTGCGCGCGAGGATCGGTATCGGCCAGGGGTACGGCGAAGGTCCGCCCTTCGGATCGCCCACGTTCGCCGGTAGCGCCTCTCCTTTCTTGACGAACGTCGCTGCACAGGCGACACCCTGCGCCAGAGGTGTCCCAGCCTGGGGCGATTGCTGCTCCTTCGGAAACCCGTTGCACCACCGCGAGGTCACGTACTCGCCGTAATGACGATACGTCCGTTTGTTCCGCGCCAGGTTCGTCCACAGATAGCCCGTGCCCGGCTCATTCACGTCCGGGATGTCATCGTCCATCGGAATGCGGTTCGCAACATGGCCTTCGTAGTCATACGTCCGCTGGCCTCCGCGATAGACGATCTGCCAGGTCTTCTCCGTGTAGTCGCTCGTGATCGCCGCCGTTGACCACACGTGCCCGTTCCCGCTGACTTCGCCCGAGTCGTAGAAGTTGTCCAGCACGCCGAATTGCCGCGCCAGCTTGTGCTGGTTCGGCGTGATGTCCTCGCCGTACATCACCAGCGACGGATCGCCGTTCGCCCCTGCGATGTCGCCAAAGATCTGGTCGTACGTGCGGTTCTCCTTGATGACATAGATCACGTGCTTGATCGGCCCGTTCCTCCCGGACTTGGGGTGCCGCGCCCTTGTTTTTGTAGCGCCGGACTCCAGTCCGGCCGCCTTACCTCTTCCCGCAGTTACGGTGCGCTCAGTTCCGAACTCAATCCGGTCCGTCCTTCCCGCCATCAGGTTCGACCGCTCAACTTCCTTCGTCAACTGCGGCAGGTTCTTAAGAGCTTCGGTGATGTTCACGCGCGCAATCGAACCATGCATCAGAGACGCAATGAACGGCCGCCCCGAATCGCCTCTACGTCCCGGCGTGCCAGGGGGCACCTCCGCCCCATTCGGGCCGGCACCCTTGCCCTTTCCGCTGGCGATGAAGAGCTCGTCCCCTACTACTGTGATCGCTGTCGGATACCACTCGGTGGGGATGAGGCCGAGGAGTTTGGCGGAATGAAACTGCGGCTCGTCTTTGGCGTCGCAATCATCGATGCATATCGTGCACTCGTGCCAGATTTTAGTGCGAAACACGGCAACTGCATCGGAAGACGCATTTGCGACGAATAAGTACTTGCCGTCCTCCGTTCGCGCGATCGCATTCGGATAGTTGCCACCAACGCTCTGATTAGGAAACGTGGTAGATACTTCATCAACCACCCTGCCGCTCCCTTCGATTACAACAAGGCGATCTGCATTCGATGAGGTGACATATAGAACTTCGCCACATCGACTCGCCGCCATTGCAGTCGGATGCGGCCCTGCGCTCGCCGAAGTTCGGCGACCGAAGACGCCAGAATATTTGACTTGTCCTGAACTAAAGTTGAGTCTTGCGACTCGAGAATCATTCCACAAGCTGACCCACCCCGCACTGTTGACCGCGTATGGATACGCAGAAGGAATGCGCTCACTGCTGCTGAGGTCAAACCGCCGAATTATTTCTCCTGTCTCGGCATTGATCAACAAGACGTTATCCGACATGTTGTCGGCAACCACCAACTCATCCGGTTCGTCCCACTTCGTGGCGGTATGTCCTTCGATCACCCCTATCCCCGCCGGATACGGTATGGCCTTGTCCTCTGGCAGCTTGCTCCAAATCTTGTTCGACTTCTTTCCCGGTGCGAGTTGTTGCAGTGGAATCTTGATGAACCGCTCGGGCGAGACTACGCCGTTTGGGAGCGAGTACACCGCGATGCCGTTGCCGGTGTTCCCAGTCTTCTCGCCTAGCGGATCGGTGATCGACGCAACTGACGCGTAGAGGTGCTTGCCATCGCCGCTCCACGCGAGTCCAAGGAAATACGTCTGCTCTGCGCGCAACCCGAGCCGCGGATCAGGAAAATCCCTCAGCTCGTTCGTCTTCACATCGAGTATTCCGATGGATTGCTGCCCCTTCGACTCCACGGTGCCAAAGCCGTTGTTCAGGATGGCGAGATACTTCTTGTCCGGTGACACCACCATCGCGGTCGGAAAAGAGTTCGTTTGCTGCGGATTGCCCGGAACTGGCGCGAGCAACAGCTTGCTCGTGGGCAGCCGAATCTCTTTGTCGTTTGGAATCTCCTGCGCGACGGCGCAGACGGAAACAAGTAGAAGTACGAAGAGTGCGCGTTTCATGATTGGCAATTGGCAATTCGTCTACTGCAAGGTGAACGAACCGACTACCAATTACACATCAAAAGACCACAATCAGAGATGATTTTCTCGCGCCTGTTCCCTACCGGGGAATGGCTCCGGCTGTTCCGCGATCAGGTCGGCCTGGGAGACACGCCCGTTCGTGTCGAGAACGATGCTGTCTTCACTGACCAGCACGGCCAGCACCGTGCAGCTATCGCTCCAGCCGAGCATGGCAAGCCTGCCATGGCGATCGGCCGAGATGCGCCCACATTCCGGACACCACCACACCGTCTTGTCCGGTGCCATATCTTCGAATTCGGTCAGCTTTCTCGTCATTTAACTTATATTTTATCCCGCACACGTGCCGTTGGCCTATTACCACGGTTACGTCAAAATCTGCTGGTACTCTAGACTTACGCCTCGGCCGCGCGCGCCCGCGCGTGATGAGTCACGTGCTCCAGCACCGTCGCAACCGACAGACTGATGTCGTTGTCGCCGGGTACGACGATATCCGCATTGTGCCTCGTTGGACGCACGTAGATATTCGACATCGGCTGCACGGTCTCGGTGAATTGGCGAATCACCGACTCGCTCGTCCTTCCGCGCTCCCTGGTATCGCGATAGATGCGGCGCTCCAGGCACGGCCCGTCTTCCAGATCAACGAACACCTTGGTCTCAAACAGGCTGCGCACATCTTCCCAATAAAGAACGAATAGGCCTTCCACGACGATGAACTCGCGATGCAGTGGCTCTTCACTGCCCGGCAGTTCCAGTTGTCCGCTCGAGTGTCCTGGAGCAATACGCTCCACGTCTGCCGTTCTCGAATGCGTGGCAAAGTCGTACACCGGACGGTTGATCGGACGTCCCTCGGCCAACTCGCGCAGATGCTGCACGAAGAGGTCGTGATCCAAGGCAGCAGGCTCATCGAAGTTGAACCGGTTGCGCTGCTCCATCGTCAGATGATGGAGTTCGCGATAGTAGCAATCGAGCGGCAACAATGTTGCGTCCAGTGCCCGCGTAAGATTCCGCGATAGCTCCGTCTTCCCGGCACACGATGGCCCGGCGACGCCGATAAGATATGGTTTATGAGAATGCTCAGTCATCATCTATTGGTTTTAGGTCTTGGGCTTTAGGTATTAGGTCATGCAATTTGAATCTGTTTTTCCCAATACCCAATCACCTAAAACCCAATTACCCGTTCTTCAGCATCTGCGGAATCACCGCCCGCAACAGCGAAACAAATTGCCCGCGAACGCGAGCGCCCGTCTCCAGCACTTCTTCATGCGTGATCGGCTGATCGAGAATTCCGGCTGCCATATTGGTCACGCACGAGATTGCCAGCACCTTCATCTTCATATGTCGGGCCACGATAACTTCGTTTACCGTGCTCATGCCTACGACGTCCGCGCCGATCGTTCGCAGGAACCGTATTTCAGCTGGCGTCTCGTAAGTCGGTCCCGGCAGCGCGCAGTAGACGCCGTGAAAGATGTCGATCCCTAGCCGATGTCCTTCGCGCAACGCCAGCTCTTGATACTGGGCGTCGTACGCGTTCGTCATATCGAGGAACCGCACGCCCAAGCGAGGATCGTTCGGACCGCCAAGCGGATTGCAACCACTCAGATTGATGTGATCTTGCAGAACGACCAGGCATCCCTGCTTGAGCTTGTGGCTGATTCCGCCAGCCGCGTTCGTCAGGATGGCCGCACCGATTCCCATGCGCCCGAATACTCGCATTGGGAAGACGACGTCCTTGATCGGATGGCCTTCGTAAAGGTGAACGCGTCCCTGCATTGCCGCGACGACCACGCCTTCGGCCTTTCCGATCACCAACTGTCCGGCGTGACCCTCGGCCGTCGGCTTCGGATAATGCGGGATCTCGGCGTACGGAATGCGCACCGCATCTTCAAGTTCGTCGGCGAACCCGCCCAACCCCGAGCCCAGCACGAGAGCGATCTCAGGCCGCTGCTTCGTCTTCGACAGCACATATTGCGCTGCCTGTTCGGCGCGCTCGTATTCACCCGCGATGCTTGTCCCAACACTGGTCATAGGTCCCTCACTGCGCAGTCGCCGACGCGCTCGTCTGGCTCTTGCCTTTCTTCCTGAAATGCCGAATGACTGCCGTGATCGTCGCAATCAGCAAGAAGAAGACGATGATGGCCGGAACGAGCATCCACCACAACTCTCTAACGATCAGCGACGCCATAAACAGCGAGTTCTGTAGACTGCTGAGCTGCTGGCCCTGCGACATCGTTCGCTCAACCATCCACGTCATCAACGGCTGGAATCCAAACACCCCGCCAACAAACACAACAATGAATATCAGTGCAGTTCTAAATCGCATTCCTCTACCTTACTTCATCAGTATGCCAACGATACTCGCCGACATCAGGTTCGCCATCGTACCGGCTAGCATCGCACGGAAGCCAAGCTTCGCCAGTTCGTCGCGCTTGTTCGGAGCCAATGCACCAATGCCACCGATCTGAATTCCAATCGAGCTGAAGTTGGCAAATCCGCACAACGCAAACGTCGCGACCGTAAACGACTTCGGATCCAACGCGTCCTTCATCGGCCCAAGCTGTGAGAACGCAACGAACTCGTTGAGCACCATACGCGTTCCGAGCAAGTTTCCGATAGCCATACAATCCTTCCACGGCACGCCAATGACCCAAGCGATGGGAGCAAACAGCGGGCTAAGAATGGCCTGCAGTGAACCCGGGAACCAGTGAATGTGCCCGTGCGTCCAGCCGAGAATGCCGTTGAGCAGATATACGAGCGCAAGGATCGCGATCAGCATGGCACCGACATTGAGCGCAAGCTGCAGGCCATCTGTCGTGCCACGAGCTATCGCGCCCAGCATGTTGGCGTCTTTCGGCATCTCGACTTTGCTGAGATCGAACTCAGGCGATTCGGCGACGGCGGCACCCGGCTTGATTGTCCCGCGCGGCGCGGTGACTGGAACTTCGGTCTCCGGCACAAGCATCTTGGAAATCAGAATCGTGCCGGGAGCGGTCATGATCACCGCCGCCAGCAGGTGCTGCGCTTCGATTCCAAATAGAATGTATGCCGCCATGATGCCGCCCGATACGTGAGCCATACCGGCAGTCATGATCGTCATCAGCTCCGACTTCGTGCACGAAGGCAGGAATGGTCGAATCGTTAACGGAGCTTCCGTCTGGCCAATGAAGATGCTGGCGGCGACGTTCAGCGACTCGGCGCCACTGGCACCCATGAACCGCGTCATCACCCAGGCGATTCCCTTCACAATCAACTGCATGATGCCGAAGTGGTACAAAATCGCAAAGAACGCCGACACGAAGATGATGGTCGTCAGCACACTAAAAGCGAAGACGCCGCCCGACTTGCCCAGATCGCCGAACACAAAACTCGATCCGGCAAACGCGCAGCCGAGCAGGTTCGTAACGGCCTGACCCGCCGCTCTGATTGCTCGACGTCCCCACTCGACGTCCAATACGAAGAGCGCAAATGCGAACTGGAGCGTCAGCCCCCAGGCAACTGTCTTCAGCTTTATCGCTCGGCGATTGGTCGAAAATATGTACGCCAAGCCCATCATTGTCGCGATGCCGAGTACGCCTACGAATCGGCCCATATATGTGTCTCCTAGTCCTTAGTACCGTCGGCGTTCAGCCGGTCCGGTGCCCGTTCTGCCTTTTTGGCTTGAGCGGATTCACTTCCAAAACAAGATACTGGTTTCCAATGGCTCAATGACCCGATCGCCCGATCAGTTATGCCCGTGTTCCGAGAAATTCGGTCGGCTCGGGAATGCTGTCAGCGTTCTTCTTAGTGTCTTCAGCGGCGTCCATCTCTGCGCCATCGATCACGCGATGAATCAGTGGTCGCGGCAGATACTTTGCCGCCGTGCTGATGTGGTACGCATCTTCGATCAGCTTGCGAGCTTCGGCCAACCGCTTGTCGGAATTGAAGTACACGGTGCAGATCGATTCGCCGCGGGCGACCGCATCACCGACCTTCTTGTGCAGCATGATGCCAACTGCCGGATCGACCGAGTCTTCCTTCTTCTCGCGGCCGCCGCCCAGAACCACGCTCGCCGTGCCGATCTGCTCGCATCCAATGCTGGCGACGTACCCAGCCGCGTCGCTCTCGATCTCGATTTGGTGCGCTGCCTGCGGCAACTTTTTCGGATCGTCAATCACCGACGGATCGCCGCCCTGTATGCGAATGATCTCGCGGAACTTCTCCAGGCCCTGACCGTTGGCGATCAACTCTGCAGCAAGCTGCTTTCCGGCGTTGACCGATTCCGTCCGGCCACCGAGATAGAACATCCAGCCGCACAATTCCAGCGAAAGCTCGCGCAGATCGTCTGGTCCTCTGCCGCGCAGGACGTCAAAGCATTCGACCACTTCCAACGCATTTCCGACGGCTCGGCCCAGCGGCTGGTCCATGTCCGTGATCAGCGCGACCATCTTCTTGCCCATGCGCCGCCCGGTCTCGACCATCAACTCCGCGAGGTAAACGGCGTCTTCTTCTTTCTTCATGAAGGCGCCGGAACCGGTCTTCACGTCGAGCACCAGTGCATCGATGCCCTCGGCCAGCTTCTTGCTCATGATCGAAGCGCAGATAAGATAAGGACTCTCTACCGTGCCAGTGACGTCACGCAGCGCATAAAGCTTTTTGTCCGCCGGAGCGATTTCTTTCGTCTGGCCGATCAGCCCGCAACCGCATTTGTCCAGCGCTTCGATGAATTGCTGCAACGACAGATTGACGTTGAATCCCGGAATCGACTCTAGCTTGTCCAGCGTGCCGCCAGTATGACCGAGGCCGCGCCCGCTGATCATCGGCACCTTCAGCCCGCCGGCTGCGACGATCGGCGCCAGGATCAACGAGGTCTTGTCTCCCACGCCGCCGGTCGAGTGCTTATCGACTTTCACTCCGGCCAATGACGAGAGATCAAGCACCTCGCCAGAATGCAGCATCGCTTCCGTCAGGGCCGGCAACTCCGCCTTGCTCATCCCGCGCAGCACGATTGCCATCAGCAGCGACGCCACCTGATAATCCGGTATTTCTTCGCGCGTGTAACCGGCAACGATGTAATTGATTTCTTCACGCGTCAGTTCGTGCCCGTCGCGTTTCTTTCGGATCAGATCAACAACACGCATGAGAATCCTTCCCTAGCAGGAAGCCTCGAAGAGAAAGCCATACGGCAACAACTCTGACGCAACCACTTCTTCGATACCGTCCAGTCCCTGAAACAAAACGATTGCCTTCGGCCCGAACTCAAAGATCACCTGGCGACATGCTCCGCACGGCGAACACGGACCTTCAGGATTGCTCCATACGGCGATCGCCCGTATGTGCATCCCGCTGCCCTCGGCGGTAACAGCCGAAAAGATCGCGCTCCGCTCTGCACAGTTCGTGAGCCCATACGAGGAGTTCTCGACGTTGCAGCCGGTGTACACGTTTCCGGCTTCCGTCAGCAGGGCCGCTCCAACCATGTACTTGGAATACGGTGCGTACGCATTGTGGAGCGCTGCCTTCGCCTTTTCGAGCAGCAGATCGCGTTCCGCCGCTGAGAGCGGCGTTTGTTCATTGTTAGGTAGTGGCGCCGACATAATCGTCTCCGTAATCGTGTCTCTGGCGCGAATGCGCGCCTTTCAGCCGCGCTCTTTCAGGCCGAGCTTACGGTCTTCAAAAAGCTGGGATAAAGGGGAATTAGAAGTTAGAAGCTGCTGCTAGTCAAGGAGATAAAACGCTGCTTTTTCGATATTTCCGGTACTCACCCGCGGCAAAGCGAAATGTTCCGACCGCATCCATCCAAGCATGGCCAAAAAGAAGGAAGTAGTCGTCATAACCGGTGCCTCTGCCGGGGTGGGAAGAGCCGCCGTCCGCGAATTTGCCAAGCATGGAGCCCAGATAGGATTGCTCGCCCGCGGTCGCGCCGGTCTGGAAGCTGCGAAGAAAGATGCCGAACACCTCGGCGGAGAAGGCATGGTCTTGCCGACCGACGTCTCCGATTCCAAGCAGGTCGAAGCCGCTGCCGAAGCGGTCGAGAAGAAGTTCGGCCCCATCGACGTCTGGGTCAACGACGCGATGGTTTCCGTCTTCTCTCCATTCAAAGAGATGACCGCAGAAGAATTCCGCCGTGTCACCGAAGTCACGTATCTCGGCTTCGTTTACGGCACCATGTCCGCTCTCAAACGCATGCTCCCGCGCGACCGCGGAACCATCGTGCAGGTCGGCTCCGCCCTCGCCTACCGCAGCATTCCCCTGCAATCCGCCTACTGCGGCGCGAAGCACGGAATCGCAGGCTTTACCGACTCGATCCGTTGCGAACTGATCCATGATCGCAGCAACGTCCACATAACCATGGTCAACATGCCGGCCCTGAACACGCCCCAGTTCAGCTGGGTCAAGAGCCGCCTCACACACAAAGCTCAACCCGTGCCGCCCATCTACGAACCCGAAGTAGCCGCTCGCGGAATCTACTGGGCGGCCCATCATCGCCGTCGCCAACTGGAGCTCGGCGGATCTACGCTCATGGCCGTCGTCGGCCAGAAGCTCGTCCCCGGACTGCTCGACCAATATCTCGGTCGAACCGGCTACGACTCGCAGCAGCACGACGGCTTCGAAGACCCAAACCGTCCCAACAACCTTTGGAATCCAGTTGACGGTAATCGTGACCACGGTGCCCACGGCTCATTTGATGACCGCGCCAAGAATTTCAGCCGCGAATTGTGGGCCCTCGAACATGTTGGGTGGATCGGTGCCGCGACCGCTGCCGCCCTCGGTACGGGAATCGCCGCGTATCTTCGCTCGCGATCACAATCACGATCTCGGCAAGAGTCGGAATCATGGCCAGTGGCAGCGTGAAATCCCATGGCAGCTCACGGAGGATTACCTTGGCACTAAAAAGCCTGCTTATCGGCGTCGCCATCGGTACGACAGCAGTATTGCTGATTCCCAAATTGCTTAAACCCCGCGCACTAACGCACAACTGGAATCACGATCACTGGCGGGAAGGTCAGCTCGAACCCGAGGACTCGCGTAGCGAGACTCACGTGCCGAATTTCACTGGAGTGCGTGAGCCGATCACAGCTGGGCCAGGCCAGACCGTCTCCAGGACGGAATCCGAACTGCGCCGAACCGGCACCAACCCTGTTCACTACACGACGGACCCGAGCGCAAGTCCGGCTTCAGGAGGCACGGCGCCGTTCTTGAAAGAGAAAAAGGCCTGAGACGATTCAGCGCGAGTTTCGAGTTCCACTGCCAACCAGTGCAGCTTCATCACGCACGACCCGCACTCGCTTCTCCAGACGCCCTAAGCCGGCAGCGCGGCGGCGATCATTCACATGCGCCGCGTCCTCGATCGGCAGCGGGCTCATCAATCCATCGGCGTCGATCTCCAACTGAGTGCCGTAAAGCTGTGGACGCCCTTCCGTGATCCGAATCAAGTCTTCCAACTGTGCCTCGTGCGCCATCGGCGCGTCCCGCCTTGCAACCGCATCCTTGATCAACATCAGCACCCACCGCTGAAACTCAAGGTCGCACGTCGCATGCTGTGCAATCCTCCACGCGTAGGTGTTTCCTTCGTGCCCGACCAGCGCGTGCCCCGGCCATCCGTGTTCTGCAATGATGGCCTTTAACCGATCCGCATGGCTCTGATGCATTTCGTTGAGTATCGAGATTTCACCCGATTCCGCATGAACTCGCCGGTCTTCCTCGACCATGCGCTCCAGTTCCTGGAACAGCTTTCGATCGTGAATGAAGCTCAACCCGTAGCTGCTCGCGCCGCAACACATATCAGTGCCCTCTGTCTTACGATGTCCTCAACTGACGTCGAGTTTCGACCAGCCGCTCGCGATTTCCACCTCGTCATCTCTGGGGTGGAGCGGTACTCTGCGGGGCGGTCTGCGGCACCCGCGGCATTTGCAGCGGTTGAGCAGGCGGCATCTGCACTGGCGCATTGGGGGAACTAGTCGGCTCATTGTTAGGCACAACGCCCGGTACATGCGGCATGTGTGACACGTTCCCCGACTCGGCATCTGCGATATCGATACCCAGATTCTCCAGTGTCCGCCCCGTCACGACGTCGAGCTGCACCCGTGACTGCTCGTAAGTTGTCATCGCGGCAACCAGGTTCGACTCAGCTGTCGCAAGGTTCGTCATATCGGTCAGAACGTTGAACGTCGTACTGATACCCTGCGCGAGCTTTTTCTGTTCTGCATCGAGGACCTGCGCCGCATAGTCACGCGCCTGAATAGCCGCGTCAACCCTGGCCCTGTTCTGCTGCACGGCAAACTGCGCATTGCGGACGTCGATGGTGATCTGGTTTTCCAACTGCTGCATGCGCACTTGCGCTTGCCTGAACTCAAGCTCGGACCGTACTTGATCAGCTTGAGCCGCCCGGTTTCTTATCGGAATATCCAGGCTCAAGCCCACAAAGTACGTAGGATGACTCCCAACTGCAGTGAGAGCATCGAAGAATCCGGTTCTTGCGACAGTCGTGCTCGGGACGCCAGCGAACGCCGACAGAAACGGGTTTGGGTCTCCGGCCAGCCCGGAGCCACCATAGTTCGCAACTAGATCAACGACCGGCAAGAGAGCATTCTTAGCTGCCGTCTTGCTGATTTGCCTATTCGTGAGGTCGATACGTGCCGAAGCCAACTCGGGCCGATTCTGGAGAGCTTCGTTAATCAAATCCTGCGTGGGAACCACCGCTTCGTTCGAAGGGAGTTCCATCTTGTCCGTTGGAATCACTTGGGCGGCGGCCAGAAGCGCATTTCGACCGTTCCGGGTTAGGGCATTCTTCATCAATAGCTGCTGCAACTGCAGATTGTTCTGGGAAATAATCAGATTCTGGTATGCCGTTGCAACCTGCGCCTGTGCATTGACAACATCCAGCACCGCCAGCGTTCCCTCTTGCAGCTGCTTCCGATTGTTCGACTCCAGCTGTTGCGCCAGTGCAAGGCTTCGCTGATTCGCATTGAAATCCTGATACGCGCTTACCAGGTTCCAGTACAAGTTCTGGATCTGAGTGACGGTGAATATCACTTGCTGCCGAAACGCGATGTCGGCGATCTCACGGTTGTTGCGGGCAATGATGATGAACCGTCGGTTCGTCGTCCGGCTAAGCCCTTGCAGCAGGTGTTGTCGAAACTGCACCAGAAACGCCGTCGTAAGCTGTGGGACCAGAGTGCTGCGAGTGCTGTTGGTAGTGAGGCGGGTGTTATCGTCGCTGACGGTCAGCAGGGTCCCCGTGCTAAAGGCCTGGTTGTAGGAGAAGTTGACGTTGGCCGTGTTCTGCAGAATATCCGAAACGCCCGCGATGAAGGTGTTCGATTGCGGAGTGTTCGAGTGTTGAATATTCAGCGCGGACGTGAGTACGGGATCATACGAGTCGACGGGAGGACCAACACCAAGCGTCGAAGAGACAATTCCTAAAGTCCCCGTTCCGGCGCCACCGGCGGCCGATGACGTTCCACCAGCGCCTCCGCCTGACGCCCCAATGCTGCCGACTCCGCCTCCGGGTGTACCCGAAACGATGCCAGTATTGACGCCTCGCACGCTCGCGCCCGACTTGGTCCTTAATACGTCGGTATCCGCGATAGGCAAGTTATATCGTGCTATGACGAGATCCAGATTGTTCTCCAGCGCCAGAGCTATTGCATCGTCCAGCGATAGGATGAACTTCCCGTCACGGAGCAACTGGTCAACTCGCGCTGAATTAGTGAGGTTCGGTTGCGGCACCTGACGCGGCTTATAAGGGGCTATCACGTTGGGAAAGATCGGTGCTGATTTCGAGTAGTCCTGCTGTGCGCGGCACAACACAGGAATCGTCATCCACAACAAGATGACTGCAATCGTGTTCAGGCGAATGGAAAAGCGCATCGCATCCTCCGACAATTTTCCGCCGGTAACATTGAGCGGAGATCGTTAGTAGGAAGCGTGTCGCTGAAAGGGAGTTTTACCTCTCGCACAAAACTAGCACGGCAATTTCACAGCAAAAAAAACGGAGCGCCGAGAGAGAAGGCGCTCCAAGACCGTAGGGAGGTCAATACTGCTAGAAGCCAAACTGCACTTGAAAATCGATGCGGCGGTTTGCCGACGGAGGCTGCCCGAATCCACCAGCCAAAGCCGTAGACTCCGCAAACGTCGGCGAACTCAGGTTGCCCGTCGGAGTCGCCGCATTTACGTTGTTGAACAAGTTGCGAGCCGACGCCGAGAACGTCAGACTGTAGCGCTGGCCAGAACCACCACCGCCCATCATGCGTCCGAAACCGCCACCCGGCATGCCACCACCCGGTCCACCATGGCCGCGACCGCCGCCGGGGCCCCCGGGTCCACCAAACCCACCACCACCCGGTCCCGCATTCGCACTCGACTCAGCTTTCTTTCCCAGCCCGAAGGTCTTGCTGATGCGCAGGTTGGTGCTAAAGTTCGAAGGTCCTTTCGCGTAATTGACAGGCACGCGACCGAGTCCGGTATCGACCATCGAGAAGCATCCCAGTACCGTGTTGTAGACGTTCCCCGATGAAGTGCCCATCGGCAATCCAGTGCATGCATTACTGAACCACGGCCGATCATTGTTCTGAATGCCGTCACCGTTCAGATCGTCCGGTCCGTAAATGGTGTAAGGCCGGCTTGAGGAGAAATTGATCATCGGATTCAGTCTGAATCCGCGAGGCAGATTGATTGACCCCATGATCATGCCTCGATGCCGCACATCCCAACTGCTGCGGCCCCAATCTGCCTTTAGGTCAAACGGCACCATCGGGAACCCGCCGTTCGTGTTGCTGTTCGCGTGCCCGTAGACGTAAAAGCCCGTCAGCGACACGTACCGCCCTATCGAATAGTTCGAGTTGATCATCAGCTGGTTCTGTTTGAAAGTGCCAGTCGAGTCATACATGTACAAGCGATTCAAGCTCGTCCCTGACATGTTCTCCATCGCCAACTGGTGCAGTCCGCGGGACGCGACATAGCTGACGGTCACCTTTGAGGTCTTAGTCAACTGCCGTTCCAGCGTTGTTGCAACCTGCATTGTGTACGGAAGGCGGAGGTCCGGACTGACGCTGTAAACCGTCGATGGAGGCGGACTATTGGGATCGACAATATCTGTCGACACGATTGAGTTAGGCTCTCTCACGAGATAGTTGAGCTGCGGATTGCTCATGTTGCTCCGAATCACCTGCAGCACATTACCTTGGCCGAAACGGTCATAAAACATTCCGAATCCGGCACGCAGGACCGTCTTTGGCGCCTTGCTCTTTCCGAGTCCCCAGGCAATGCCCAACCTTGGAGCGAAATTCGCACGGTTATCGACGTTGTTCTGCGTCTCGAATCGCAGTCCGTAACTCAACGTTACATTGGGACGAATCCGCCAATCATCTTCCGCGTACAGCCCCGCATCGGTCTGGGAAACGCTGGCAGCCGGATTGCCCAGCGTCTGCGTAAACTGCGCGATTCCGCAGTCCCCATTCGTTGTGGGGAAACGCACATCAGTTGACCATCCCGCTACAGAAGTCAGACCGTTACTGACCCAGCCCTGGCAAGTCGAACGTAAGGCAGCAAGATCCGGATTCGGCCCCGCAAGGTACGCAAAGTAGTTGACCAGGTAATATGCTGTCGGCGATGTATACGTGAACGTCCCATACTGATTCGACCAGGAATTCATGTTTTGCGTATTCACGCGTACTCGTCCGCCGAATCGAAGGAAATGCAGGCCATGCACCTTGGACGTGTAATTCTGGAACTCGTAATGGTTCTGCTGATTGCTGCTGTTGCCTCTGCTACTGCCTGCACTGAACGCATCCATGACCGTGATCGCAGCCATGCCTGCCAAGGGCGACTTGTCTATCTGGGTAGAGTCATCCTTCACGAACTGGAAACGCGTTTCGTTGATCATCGTCGAGTTGATGACCTGGGTATCGCTGATCTGCAGGTTATGTTCAGCGCCATTTGAAGTCACGTTCAATTGCGACGGCAAACTGAACTGTCCCAACCCGAGGTTCTGGCGGTTCGAATCCTCGTACTCGTACCGCACCGTCAGTGTGTTATTCGGCGTTACCTGATAATCGAGGCGTGGGCTCACTTCCCAACGGACCTGCGGTGTCGCAAACGCGTTGCCATAGCTCACCGGCGCAAATGTCGAGCATGGCGCAAGGTCGAATCCGGCACAGGGTAGCCAACCGCCGGTGGCAATTGTGGCGTCGCTCATTTGACGGCGGTGGAAATTGAAGAAGAAAGACGACTTCTTGTTGATGGGCCCGCCGAAATTCGCCATGAGCATCGTGGAGTGATAATCCGGTATCCCGACCGCATTATCCAAGAACGGATTCCGCGCGTTGAATATCCTATGGTTCGCGTTCATCATGAACTGGCCGTGATACTTGTCCGTTCCAGGCTTCGTGAACACTTCGACGCGCCCGAATCCAAGCCTGTCGTACTGCGCCGAGAATGGATTCTGGTTCACCCGAATTTCGCGTATCGACGACTTGGGCGGTAGTGTGCCGTTGCTGAATCCATCGATGTAGATTTGTCCGCCGTTCGGTCCCGCCGAAGGTCCCGCCAGTGCCTCGAGATCCGACTGCAACTCGTCCGGGTCATCCGACAACGCATCAAGGTCCTTGCCCTTCAGCACGATCGAATTGGCGTTGGAGTCAGCCTCGGTGTTCACGCTTGAGTTCTCTGCCTCCACCGTTACCTGCTGTTGCTCCACGGCAACTTCCAGCGAAATGTCCAAGCCCGGCGTATCTCCTGCCGTCACGTTCACATCCGCCAGATCGTATGCAGCGAAGCCCTTGGATTGGATCCGCAGATTGTATTTCCCCGGAGCAAGCTTTACTTCGTACTGCCCCTTGGCGTTCGTCTGCACCGTCGTCTTTTGCCCACTGGCCGACGACACCGTAACGGTAGCCTGCGTCACTACGGCACCTGAAGGATCCAAAACCTGGCCATGCAGGGTCCCGGTTGCAGTCTGCGCCTGCATACCGACCGTGACCAACAGGCAAATGCAAATAACTCCAATGATTCGTACTGCGGATTTCATCAATCTCTCCTAAATCAACGCCGGTACTTCGATCTTTAATTACTCTGCAGAGGCTTCTCCGCCACCTTCACCACCGCCGCCGAGCGACCACGGCGACAAGATAGTCGAACCATTTCCATTCGGTGCGGCGGTCAGTATCGGCTCAACTCCGCTCAATAGCGTGATCGCTGTAACGTCAGAGCCATTTCCTTGCGTGCTTACGATCATCACGGCGTCCCCCTTCTGGAGTTCGCCAATCGTCAACGCTGGCAAACGCGACAGCATCTGGTTGAAGTCGCCACCGCGCCCAGCACCCGCGCCCGGACCACCAAAACCGTTTCCGTTCCTGGGAGCGCCTGCTCCCGGAAACTGCCCACCTGCGGCCGGACCGTTCGCCGGCATACCCGGCCCATTGCCGTTGCCTTGGGGCGCTCCGCCTTTTAGTCGCATCGCCATGCCTTGAGCCATCATTGGGGGCAACTTCTTCATCTGCGAATCAGCCGATACTTTCACTACCACCGGCTTCTTCGTCGCCAAATCGTTCACCGTGATCGTATTCGCCGCCGCATCCGTCGATATGACAGTTGCCGCAATATTCCGGAACGTTCCTGCGACGACCTCTTCAGCCGTTAATTCCGTACCATCGGCATTGCGTTCGCCTCGCGCTCGCAGTTGATCGCCCACCTTCACATCGGCGAGAGTCGCAACCTTTGCGTCATCGAACTTCACCGAATCCGGAGCGTAACGCCGAACGATCGTGTTCTTTGTCGTGTGAACTTTCACGACCTTGGTTGCGCCAGCGCCCGAAGCCGAAACCGTAATGTCTCCCGTCGCGAGATCCACGGCAGTGACGGGGCCTCCTGTGCCGCGCTTCTGCCACTCTTCGCGTTCGCGTGTCTGTTTCTCGGCGATGGAGGTCTTCTTCATCAGCACGATCAATGACGCGGACAGCGACTTACCTCCATCAGGAGACGCGCCCTTCACCAACATGCGATCGCCGACCTGAATATCCTTCAGAGTGATAGCCGTTGCTCCGGTCAGGTCCTTTTGCCCTGGCTCGGTACGAACCAGTCGCGCTCCGTCGGCCACCACAACGCTCAACTCGGCTCCGGCGTCCGTGGTTAAGGTGATTTTGCCGTTGATCGCCTTCACCGTCCCGACCTGGCGTGTTGATTGCGGTGCGGCCTGCGCCTGCGCAGTCGCGTATTCAACCGGCGCAATCGTCAGTCCCAACATCGCTACCGCAAGCACTGTCTTCTTCATCGAAATCATTGATCCGCCCCACTTCCTCTATCGATCGGGTACATACCCTTAGACGAGACTCTGAAAGAAGAGTACCGCGTACATACCTGAACGTTTGCTGAATTTTGGTAAATAGGATGTAAAGTTTCGTAAAGGCGGGCTAAGCCTCTATAAGCGACTGAAAACAACCGAAAAAGGCGCGCTAGAGCGATCAGCTCGCGCGTCTTAAGTCCGACATGGAGAAACCGCCTGAGGAGGGATGATTAGGCGGTTTTCTTGGTATTAAGCTCCGACAACAATTCGGCCGGGTTCGCCGGTTTGGGCATGACTCGGACTTTCGTACCTGCCTTCTTTGCGCGATCCTGGATAACACCAGGATTAAGGTTCCCGGACAGCACGATCACCTGACACCGTGGCCGTATACGCTGAATCTTTGAGGCGACGTCGATTCCCTTGATCATTTCCGGCGCGATTTCTTCAGAGTCAGTCAGCTCTTCAATGTGTGCGTCGCAGATTAGAACGTCAGGATCACACCTCTCCAATGCAGACACTGCTTCTTTTCCATCGAGAAAACCCCAGACCTCAAATCCAAAATGGTGAAGCAGCATTATCAATGATCGGAGCGTCCTCGGACTGTCGTCCACGATCATCACCCGTGCTCTCTGCCTTTCCTCAGCAAGCGTTTTGGCATTAATTGGCATATCAAACTGTCGGAGGAGTTCCCCGGGCCAACGGTTGCTTCGTGGCTTTCATCCGATATCAAACGATAGAAACAAGGCACTGATCATGCCGAGGGACGAACTGCACTCCTCATACGCTGTACACAGGAAGAGGCTTTCCGCATCCGGCATGAAGCGAAGAAGGAGCACCGCACTCTGAGCGGCTGCGTCGTCAACGCCGTGATAAACCGAGTCGAGTCGCGTGAGAAGGTTATCTCAATGGGAAGCCGACCCGCAAAGCAATAACTCGCGAACAGGTCAGAAACGTTGATTACTTCTTCGCTCGTGGTTTTGGATTCTCCTTTGCTGCCTTCGAGCCCTTGACCGCGCTTTTGTCTTTCGCGCTCTTACCATCTGTCGGCTGAGAGCTCTTCCCGTTTCCACGCCCTGCCACGGTAGCATCGCCCTTACCCGACTGGAACGGGCCAAACATCACCATAATTCCGTCGCCGATTGACTCGTCACGCGATATAGGCGTGAACTGCACATCGAATACCGCCGAACCGAATTGCTGGCCACGAACCGTTGCCGGTTTGCCCTTGCCCAGGACTGCCCGGCAGCGTCGCACCAGCATGTTCTTTAGGGAGAGCTCCATGGGAAGTTGCTCGATTTCCACTCCCACCACTGAAGTCACGCCGACTCCAAACAACCTCTGGGCGGCTGAATTCCACAGTTGGATCTTCTCTTCGCGATCTACCAGCATTACCGGCCATGGCAGCCGTTTCAGCGTCTCCGCATAACGGTCAGTCAGGCTATTCAGCTCTCGCGTACGCGTCTCCAACTGATCATTCATGTTCTCCAGTTCTTCGTTTAGCGACTGGAGTTCCTCATTTGTGGTCTCCAGTTCCTCGTTCGTCGACTGGAGTTCTTCATTCGTAGTTTCCAATTCTTCGTTTGTCGACTGCAGCTCTTCGTTGGTCGTCTCGAGTTCTTCGTTAGCCGACTGAAGCTCTTCACTCGTCGCTTCAAGTTGCTCGATTGTGTCCTGCAACTTCTCGCGTGAGGTTATGTCCTCGGTATAGATAATCGTTCCGGTGCGCTCACCATTATCTTCGGCCAGCACCGGACGAATGGTCACCGACAGTGTTCTTTCCGCACTCTCTGTCGCCACTCTGCACTCGAAGGATATGGACTGATGGCCAGCCACCCTGGACGCTTGCACTCGCGTCGCCAGTTCCGGACAGCGATATACAAGATCGGTATTCTGCAGGCGCTCGCCGAGAATGCGGAGGCCCCCAAGACCCCACAAACCGAGCGCCGTATCATTGCAGTTCGTTACAACGTCAGCAGCATCCAACACCACGATGCCGGCCTTCAAGGTGTCGAGTAGATATCGGTAATGGAGGCGGAGCCGCTCTATCTCGTGCAAGTACTTGCTCTGCTCATCGTTGACCATCGCCGTAGGTACCAGCCCTTCTGGCTTATCGCCTCTCCAGTCCTTATCGATCCGCTGGAAAATCCTCCAGCGCGGATGGATTTGACGGAAAGTGCGCGACTCGCTCAACTTTGATTCCGCTTTCCCCAGGAAAAGAATGCCTGCCGGCTCCAGCGCGTAATGCAGGCGCGCCAACACGTGCTTCTGTGTTATCGCATCGAAATAGATCAAGACATTTCGGCATATAACCAGATTGCAGTGCGAAATCGGCGCGTCACTTACAAGATTGCTTCTCCCGAAGATCACCATGCGCCGGATATCGCGATTCACCCTGAGATGATTCTTCCCCGTAAAGAATTTCTCTCTCCACTCGGGGCGAAGGCGCCGGAGGCTCGACACCGGATATTCGCCTCGTCTCGCGACATTCAGCGCATCTTCATCCACGTCCGTTGCGTAGATCTTTATGTCATATTCCGGAAGCTTCGGTCCCAGATAATCCGCGATCATGATCGCCAGCGAAAACGGTTCTTCGCCTGAAGCACACCCCGCGCACCATGCGCGAAATGAATCGCCCGGTCTCATGCTGCCCAAGATTCGTACTACCGTAGACCGAAGAGTATCCCAAGCCTGCGGATCACGAAAGAACTCGGTCACATTAATAAGGACCGTGTTCAGCAATTCCCTGACTTCGTCCTGGTCCGTCCGAACCCGTTCCAGATACTCCGAAAAGTTTGGTATGCCGATCTGGAACATCCGCTTGCGGATACGCCTCTGCAAGGTGGACTGCTTATATCCTCGCAAGTCCAGTCCGCGCTCTTCCGCTATCGTATGTATTAGTTCTTTAAGCGATATGTCCGGGTTCATCGTCCAGTTGCGAACAAAGCTCAATTATGGCCTGACCCATTTTATCCAAAGGCAAGACCATGTCGATACAACCAGTTGCGATAGCAGCATACGGCATCGACGAGAACTCGGCTCCCGCCGGATCCTCCGTCATCGTCTTGCCACCAGCCGTCTTGATGGCCCGAATCCCAATCGCCCCATCGTTCCCCGACCCACTCAGAACAATTCCTATCGCATGACGACCATAGTTTGCCGCAACCGACTCAAACATCAGGTCAATCGAGGGTCGATGCAGTCGCAACGCCGGCGTCTGTAGCAGCCTTACCCTGCCCGGCTCCGCCACAAGATGCAGGTTTGGTGGACCAATATACACGACACCGGACTCGATCGGTTCACAATCTTCCGCCTGCCGAACCTTAAGCTTTGTCCTATGCTCCAGCAAATCGGCCATCATGCTCTTGTGTTCAGGACTAAGGTGTTGAACGATCAACATTCCGCAGGGAAGGTCGGCAGGCAGGGTTTGTAGCAGTTTACAGATCGATCGAAATCCGCCGGCCGATTCCCCAATCGCGACAATGCGGTATCTCCTCGCGTCAGGCAGTACCGGCAGACGCGGCACCGCGCTGGCCATCGCGTTCTGCCGACGAGACACAGCCTACCTCCCTCAAGGACGCTGGGTACCGCACGCTTCCCCGTCAGGGAGGATGCGAAAGAGGGCCCTCTATGCAGCTGAATCATCTGCCTTTTCGGCAATTTCGTCAACGTCCGGCATCTCGCTCACCGGACTGTTATTCCCCAGCAGAATCCCTCGAATCACATCGGCATGCTCACGGCAATACTCCGTCCGTTTCCGAAAACGTTCTGCCGCCCGATTGTGGTTCGCTCCGGCCGCTGTCTGATACATGCGCTGGGACAACTCGGCGTCCTCCTCGAGTGACCGCACCGCCGCCCACATCGCCCGCTCGACCGAGTCCCTCTGGGCTTCCAGAAGACTATCCATCGAATACACATGCCCTATTCGGCACCGGAAGCGAGTCAAGCCATTCTCGTCGATTTTCCACAGACAGCCGTGGCAGTCCGGACAGCTGAATACCGAAGGCTCGGCATTCTCGACCAGCCCCTCCTTATTCGCCTTCGCCTTCTTCTTCGCGACCATACGCTCGCTCCCATCTGCCAATTCAACCAGCAAAGGTGCTATCTCGCTCGCTGGGAGTCGATGATCGATCACATTATGTTCGATGGCGTTCAAGGGCATTGAAGGCACGGAAGCGTCCCCTGGGTCCTGAACCACCGCAGTCCCACCGTGTGCCTTGATCACCTGCAGTCCACGAGTACCGTCATCCAGGTACCCGCTTAGCACTACTCCGACCACGGCCGGCCCATACGCGGCCGCAGCCGACCGAAACAACGGGTCTATCGCGGGACGGTACCGGTTCTCCGTCGGACCGCGATCCAGTCGTACTCGCCCTGCGTCGACCAGCATATGGCTGTCTGGAGGCGCCACATAGATACGCGCCGGCTCGATACCCATTCCGTCACGCGCCTTAATTGCCGGAATCTGCCCATCCCGCGACAATATTTTCGCCAGCAATCCAGGACTCTCAGACGCAGTGTGCACCACGATGAACACGGCGGCGTTGAGCCCTGCCGGCAACCCTCGCACAATCGTCATCAGCGGCTCCAAGCCGCCCGCAGATGCCCCAATTGCGATAATGTTATGCTGCCGCACCGTTTCAGCTGCACTCAACGTGAAAACCTGTCTCAGAGGAAAAAGATAAGCTACGACACAGATGGGATGCGGGAAGGATACGGTTTGGTGTCCGCACAAGAAAAGCTGCCCCTCTACTCTCAGTACCCCGGCAGAAGCGGACGGGAGAACGCAGACGACTAGATGGCCTTCTTCTTTCCTGCTTTCAGTCTTGCAGACTCATCACGCAGCTCCTGACTCCGCTCCAGGATTCTCTTGCTGTTCTCGCACAACTCCCGGGCTGTTCGTTCCTGACGAAGCAAATAAGACGCCTTCAGCAGCATCGACTTTTGCTGCTCGTTGCGAGACTTGTCCCTCAGCTGCTGCGATCGCTTGACTGATTCGCTCTCTTCTTTACGCATCATGGGATTGTATCGCCTTTACAGCTGTCGTACCTTCACCAACCAAGATTCTTTCGATAGGTTCCATTTCGGATTCTTTCGATAGGTTCCATTTCGGGAACCTTCGTAATGCGATTCTTTCTTCATAAAACCCCGCTTCTCTGTAAACGCATCGTACTGATGGGTCCTTCACTAGCTGTATTCCAATCCGAGTTCTTAACTGAACATGAACGCAACTCATCCGTTATTAGAATCCAGAACTCTGGAACACGGAGCTATGAGCACAGGAACGGTTCACATGCGCGCTGTCTTGAGTTCATGGAAAGAAATTGCCTCGTATCTTGGGAAAGGCGTCCGCACAGTGCAGCGTTGGGAACGCGAACTAGGATTGCCCGTTCGCCGTCCGAAGCCGAACGAGAAACAGATTGTTCTTGCTTTCCCTGAGGAACTGGACGCGTGGCTGAGAGCGCCTCATACTCATACGCCCGACAATGGCCTGCGTGGCAGCCAACACCGCGAAGAATTCGCGCGCCTGCGCTTGCTCATTCAGCGCACCATGGACGAAACGAAGCGCCTCCATGCGACGACTCAGGAACTGCTGAAGTGCACAGAGCGCTACGATGTCCGCCACGACCGAAAAGCAAGCTGAGGCGGTTACAGCCCCCATTCACACGGCCAACAACTCGTAGCGCCGCCCGTCCCGGTGGCTGCGTGAGAGCGTGTTACCCTCACGCGAACAAGGACTTCAAATCATCCGTTCACCCGACCATCCGCTCGTCCGATTGCTCGCTCTGCAATGGCCCGATCACCCGATGGCTCGATCGCCCGATTCTTAGCCGATCTTATGCACTAGCTCGCTCAACTCTCGCCTGGTCGTCCTCTCCGGCGTTTCATTCGCGTACCCAATCGGCAGAATCGCCACCGGCACAAGACCAGCCGGACTCCCAAGGACCTGTAGCACGGCATCGGGCCTGAATGCGCCCACCCACACCGCCCCCAGCCCAACCGCTGTCACTGCCAATGTCGCATACGAACAAGCAATGCTTGCGTCTTCGAGTGCATACAAAGACTTCGGTTCATACGAACAGCGCGACGGATTCGCGCAGAACACCAACGACACTGGCGCCTGCACGATAAAATTCTGATCGAAGGTAGCCTTCGTCAGCGCCTCACGCTTCTCCTGCGAATCGATCACGAACACTTCATAAGACTGAAAGTTCCCCGCCGATGGCGCCCGATTGATCGCGTTCAATATCGCATCGAGTTTGTCTTGCGGTACAGGTGTCGCCTTGAACGCCCGCACCGATTGCCGCTTCTCAACTGTCTCGAAAAAGTCCATATCAAACCTTGCCGGATTAGTCTTACAACTCTCCCAGTATAGGGCCTGACCTGGCTGCGGTCGTCATTCGTGATCGAGCACGCAAGCTTACGAAACCGTCGTCCCGTCGGGTGTCACTGAGTACTGAGTACCGAGTACTGAGTACTTGTTTTCCGGCGATCCAACCCGCAAAAACCCAGGGCGTTCACAAGTCATTTCCCTACTTCGTGCGCATGGCCTACGTCTGGCTGATTGTCGCGGCCGCATTGGGCGAGTGCATCCGGCTCTCTGGCGGGCAGTGCCATCGCCCTTCGGATACAAACCCTCTACTTTGATCCTTCGGCTGCATTTCCCGCCGGAATTTCGACGTCGTTGCAGTGGTCAAACTTGATCTCATAGGCATAGCCGGCGCCGTTCTCGTCAGTGTTGAGACGTATCCCCCACGAAGCGGGCAGGGTGAGCCCCTGGACGGTACGAAACTCGGAGAAGCGCTCTTCAAGTTCGTAGTAGTACCGCGGCATTCGAGCGTTTGCAATATCGCTGGAAGCCATCCCGACCGGCTTATCCCACGAATAGATGGTTTTTACATGGCGAAAAGTTTCTGGCTCGAAGAAGAGCTTGATAATGAGTGAGTCTGAATTCTTATGGGGATAATACGAGACTTGGTGAACCTGCCTGCCATCGACTTTTTTCAATCCATCGTAATGGAGTTTGACTTGATGCGCGTTTAAATCTGCCAGGGGATCGGCGATAGAGAGCGGGCCGCCAAAGAGCCCTTCGCGGAGAACGGACTCGTGTTCGTAGATGAAGTCCCCGAACCGCGAGCGCACGCCAGAGGCATCGATGAAGGCAATGTTTACCTTCGTGCCGTCAAAAGTGAAATCTTCCTGCTGATAATTGTTGGCGTTGAACTTAGCTAGAAATCTTAGCTGGTTCGGAGTGATGGTCAACAGGGCCACCGAACCATGGACGCGCATGCCACTGTTGCTCATGCGCCGGAACTCTATCGTGCCCGAAAGACGACGCGACTTTTGAGCACGTGCTTCGGGCGTTCCGATTGCGTCGAGGGACTTTTGGACCAACTCCTCGGTTGTCAGCTTCGGCTCTTTCGCCATTAAGAAAACAGAGCAGAGTGACAATAGAGCAATGGGGGCACACGAGCGTAGGCGAAGCATATTCCTCCTTTTGAAAGCAGGGGAGAAGGCTAGCTCGAAAAAGCCGATCTGTAAACAGAATTGGTTAGAATAGAACCAGCTCTCATGGCCAACCCTGGAGATTTCGCGTACACGGTCAAGCAGCAGGCCGACATCGTCCGTATCGTGGGCGAGTACGTCAAGCTGCGCAAAGCCGGCGCGCAAAACTGGTCAGGCCTCTGCCCCTTCCACAAAGAGAAGACCGGTTCGTTCTCCGTCCATCAGGCACGCCAGTTCTATCACTGCTTCGGTTGCGGAGCGTCAGGCGATGTCTTCAGCTTCGTGCAGAAGATCGAGAACATCACCTTCCCCGAAGCCGTGCGCGTCGTCGCCCAGAAGCTCAACATTCCGCTGCCCAAGGTCGAATTCGCCAGCCCGCAGGAAGCGCGCGAATTCAAGATGCGCGGCGCATTGCTCGACGCCCACGAATCCGCGTGCGCGTGGTTCCAGGAGCAACTGCGCAAACCCGAGGCTGCCGTTGCTCGCGAGTATCTCGCCAGCCGCGGCCTAAACGAAAAATCCATCGCCGAGTTCCGGATCGGCTTCGCTCCCGAATCCGGCTTCGCCTTGAAGGACCGCCTGAAAGGCGCGTTTTCAGAAGACGTCCTCGCCTCGAGCGGCTTGCTCAAATGCAAGAACGATCAGTTCACGATGGACGCTGCCTATGCCGCTTTTCGCGGCCGCATCATGTTCCCGATCTGCAACGAGCATGGCAAGGTCATAGCCTTCACCGGACGCATCCTCGCCGCCGACGAAAAGCACGGCCCGAAGTACCTCAACTCTCCCGAGACGCCGATCTACTCCAAGTCGCACGTGCTCTTCAATCTCGACAAGGCCAAGCAGGCCATTCGCGACATTAAGTTCGCGATCCTCGTCGAAGGCCAGATGGACTGCATTTCCGTCTACTCCGCCGGCATCAAGAACGTGATCGCCAGCTCAGGCACCGCCTTCACCGAGCCCCAAGTACGCATGATCGCCCGCCACACCAAGAACCTCATCGTCAACTTCGACCCCGACACCGCCGGAGCCAACGCCGCCGAGCGCTCGCTCGCCATGCTCGTACAGGAAGATTTTCAGATTCGCGTCCTCACCCTTGAACCCGGTTTCGATCCTGACCTCTTCGTTCGCAAGAAAGGCGTAGATGCCTACGCGACCGCACTTCGCTCCGCGCCCAAGTACTTCGACTACCTCATTGACCGCGCCCGTACGCAGTTCCCGGTCACGACTCCCGAAGGCAAGGTCCGCGCCGTGAATTTCCTGCTGCCCCACATTCAGCGCGTACCCAGCCGCATCGCTCGCGACGAACTGGCCAACCAGATCGCCCAGCGGCTTGACATCGACTCTGCCGTGCTCCGGCAGGAGCTGCGCCACGTCGCCACCGCCCGCTCCTCATCCGAGGTCAAGGCCCCCGCTGCCGCGCAAGTCACTCAGGCCGAACGCATTCTTATCCGCGCCCTGGCCACCACCAACTCCGACGTATCTTTCTCGGACCGCGACGGCGAGGAGCACGCCTTCGATCCTGCCCGCCAGGTCCGCTTCATCCTCTCCGAAGAGCGCCTTCACGAGGGATTCTCAACCGCCGCCCTGATCGACGAAATGCTTCGGACCGACGCTGACCCCATGTCGCTCGCGCTCAGCGACTCCGACCGACGCCTGCTGGCCGAGACCTTGATGAAAGAAGATGAGGAACTCACGCCCGAACTGGTCGAAAGCACCGTGACCGCTCTCCGTCGCCGCGCTCTCGAACGCCGCCAGCGCGAGATCAAGGCCCGCATCCAGGAAGCCGAGCGGAAGCACGATTCCGAGGCTCTGGCGCGACTCCTCCGCGAAAAAGTGGAGGTGGACCGGGCCATCGCCAACGTAGCTGGCCGCTGACCCCGATTTGGAGCGCCCGCGTCGCATTCTCGGCAAGTCATCCGTTCATCCGTTTCCGGTTTTCAATCACCCGATCACCCGATGGCCAGATCACCCGATCCCCTTTGACCCGATCTCTCATCCGCTGCGTTTCGCCCCAAATTGCAGAAAAAAAAGGGCCTACTTAGAAACCATTGCGCGTTTCCGCCCATCTAAGCAGGGTAGCGACTCGTGTTTTCGCTGGGAAGGTGGACAGGAGTGTGCTAACATCGTTAGGTTTCCGCTGTGTTTCATATTCCCTAGCACTGGTCATGCCGCACCGCTGTTGTGCGCGTCAGACGTTCTATCTGTAGAACGTCCGGAGAGGTATTGCCACTTTGGCTCTAGACGACAAGTTCGACGATATTAAGAAGCTGATCGACACAGGAAAAGATAAGGGTTATCTCACCTACGGTGAGGTCAATGACCTGATCCCGAGCGACATTCATTCGCCCGACGATCTTGACGACCTGCTGACTACGATCAACACCCAGGGCATCGACGTCCTTGAAGGCCCCGAAAAGCTCCCTTCTGACAAGGAAGAACTCGAAGAAGGCGAGGAGGTAGAGCTCGACCTTACGCCGGGCGCCCTTGAGAAGACAAACGACCCGGTCCGTATGTACCTGCGCGAGATGGGCACCGTTCCATTGCTCACCCGCGAAGGCGAAGTCGAAATCGCAAAGCGCATCGAGCGCGGACAGCTCCGCGTTCTGAAGGCGATATCTCGTTCACCTATAGTCATTCGCGAGATTGTCGCCCTCGGCGAAGATCTGAAAAAGGGACTTCGCTCGATCAAAGAGATCGTTGTATTCGACGAAGAGGAGATCACCGACGAAATCCTGCATAACAGGATGAAGGATATTGTCGGCAAGATCGACGAACTCAATAAGCACTACAAAAAAACCGTTCAGCTCGCCGAAAAGCTGGAAACCATTCCCGCCAAGGATAAGAAGAAAGCGCGCGAATATCGCAAGGTCTACTATGCCCTCGGTCGCGAGTGCGTCCTCGTTTCACGCGTCATCCGCAAACTCGGCTTTACGACTCGTGAGCGAGAGCGTCTCATCGAACGCGTCAACAAGACCGTCGACTCCATGCGCTCGCTCGACAGGCAGGCACAGAAGCTCGAAGGCAAGGCCGACCAGACTCGCAGCGAGGATCAGAAGAAAGAATTTCGCAAGCAGTGCAAGCAGCTTCGTGCCGATCTAGCTAAGCTCGAAACCGACGCTGGCGTCAGCTTCCCTGAGCTGAAGCGCACCCAGCGCGAAATCATACAGGGCGATATCGACGCCGAGCAGGCCAAGCGCGAACTGATCGAAGCCAACCTGCGACTCGTCGTCTCGATCGCCAAGAAGTACACGAACCGCGGACTCCAGTTCCTCGACCTCATTCAGGAAGGCAACATTGGCCTGATGAAAGCGGTCGACAAGTTCGAGTACCGCCGCGGCTACAAGTTTTCGACTTACGCCACCTGGTGGATCCGTCAGGCCATCACCCGCGCGATCGCCGATCAGGCACGCACCATCCGTATCCCGGTGCACATGATCGAGACCATCAACAAGCTCATCCGCACTTCGCGCCAGCTTGTGCAGGAACTCGGTCGCGAACCAACGAGCGAAGAAATTGCCAAGCGCATGGACATCCCGGTCGCGAAGGTCCGCAAGGTCCTCAAGATCGCCCAGGAGCCTATCTCCCTGGAAACGCCAATCGGCGAAGAAGAAGATTCGCATCTTGGCGACTTCATCGAAGACCGAGCCGTCGTTTCGCCGGCCGAAGCCGTCATCAACGTGAATCTGAAAGAGCAGACGGCCCAGGTCCTGCGCTCGCTGACTCCGCGCGAAGAGAAAGTAATAAAGATGCGCTTCGGACTCGAAGACGGCTCCGAGCACACGCTCGAAGAAGTCGGCCAGTCGTTCGCCGTCACTCGCGAACGCATCCGCCAGATCGAAGCCAAAGCGCTACGCAAACTGCGCCATCCGTCCCGCAGCCGCAAGTTACGCGCGTTTATGGACGGCGTTCACGACTAAGCGGCACACAACTTCGTAGCGCCGGACTCCAGTCCGGCGAAAGGACGGGGCTTTGCCCCGTCCTTTTCGTTTTTAGCAAAGGCACGACTTAATTCGCGCCTTTCTTTGTTGTGCGAACGGGCATCTAGCGTGAAGGAGGATTTCAAGTGCGAAAGCTGAAACTCATTGAACACATTTCGCTAGATGGCGTGATCCAGGCTGGCCTCGACAAAGACGGCGACTTCCCATACGGCGACTGGAGCGCGCCATATCGCACTCCTGCCGGGTTAGCGATGCTCCTTCAGGAATACGGCGAGCGCTTCGATCTGCTGATTGGCCGCCGAACCTACGATTTCTGGTCGGCTTTCTGGCCTAAGGCGCCAAAGAGCCCGATGGCGGACAGGTTGAATGCGGCGACCAAGTATGTCGTCACCCACCGGCCGGAGAGCCTGGAGTGGGGCCCGTTCGAGAGTGTTGGGCCGGACATCGTGAACGGCGTTCGCGCGATCAAGGCGAAGGACGGCCCGGACCTGATCCTCTGCGGCAGCTCGACCCTCACTTCGGCGCTGCTCGAGCATGGGCTTGCCGATGAGGTGCTTCTGCTCGTCAATCCTGTCCTGCTGGGCAAAGGCAAACGCTTTTTTGCGGAGGGAACTCCAGCCCGGGCATTTACCCTCAATAGCACGAAGACTTCTCCGACGGGCATCGTCGCCAACTCCTACAAGGTCGCTGGACCCTTGCAGAACCAGCAATAGCGCGCGAGTCAGATGCGTTGACTTTTGGCTTGCGCGGGGACGGGGCTTTGCCCCGTCCTTTTCGTTTGCACCGTCTCCCCGTTCTACTCTAACGAAAATGGGGTGCCGCGCCCCTCACCGAACGGGAGATGAGTTCAAGAACTCCGCTCATCCCTCCTGCGCCCTTGTGCTAAACTTCCCCGGAGACCAGATGGTTTCCGGTCTTGTGGGCCGCCGAAGCAGCATTGGAGTACGGGGAGTTCCCATGTCGAACATGATCGGCAATTTCTCCGGACGGTCTATTAGAGATGTCTGTTCGCGGGCCTTGTCCTCCGATTCGAAGCATGCCGCGGTCCGTGCGTATCTCGTTAGCGTTGCCGGGGTGATTGTTCTCGCCCTGCTCGCGCTGATACTCCACGTTCCAGACCATTTGCATCTTTGGACAATCGCATTCCTGCTCCCGGTCTTCGCCGGCGCCTACCTTCGCGGAGTTGGCCCGGGACTGGTCGCGACAGGAACCGCCACGGGCGTCCTCGCGCTCCTCTTCCTGACACCCTTCTCCGGGTTGCCCCTGCCACAATCCGCCAGGCAGACGATTTTTTACTTCGCCTTGAACGGAATTGTGCTCAGTCTCTTCAGTGAAGCGTTACATCGCTACCATCGTCGCGTGGAAGCCAGCTTACTGGAAAAGTGGGAGTTGCAGGAACGATCCGAGAGAGAACTCGCCAACATCAACGGGCAGCTCACCGAGGCGCTCGAACAACTGCGTTGTGCGCAGCAGCAGATGTTAGAGCGCGAACGGTTGCACGCGCTCGGAGAGATGGCGGCCGGCATCGCACACGATTTTAACAACGCGCTAGGACCTATCGTTGGATTCTCGGATCTGTTGCTGGAAAAACCAGAACTGAGGGAAAACAGGGAGCTGCTTCTTAGCCAGCTGCGACTGATCAATCTGGCCGCTCAGGATGCGACCTCCATAGTGAGCCGCTTGCGCGAGTTCTATCGCCGGCGCGAACAAGACGAAGCCTTCGTGCCTATCCGTCCGCACGAACTCGTTCGTGAAGCCATCGAACTCACCCGGCTACGCTGGCAAGGACAGGCGGAGGCTCGTGGCGTCACCATCTCCGTGGAGACTGATCTCCAGGAAGTCCCCTTCGTACTGGGAAACCCCGCTGAGATGCGCGAAGTCGTTATGAACCTGGTGCTGAACGCGGTCGATAGTATGCCGAACGGAGGCCGCTTGCGGCTCAGCACGCGCCAACAGGATCAAAAAGCGGTTTTGGAAGTTGCAGATACGGGAACCGGGATGTCGGAGGAGACTCGCCGCCGCTGTCTGGAACCATTCTTTACCACCAAGCAGGGCAACGGCACCGGTCTGGGCCTCTCGGTTGTGCATGGTATCGTCAGGCGGCATGGCGGCAGCATAGATATCCAGAGCACACTGGGTCAGGGAACTGTGTTTGTTATCACCGTGCCTTTGTCCGAACCCCAGGCAGTCCCTAGGCTGGAACTTGTCGAAGCGCCACCGTCCACCTTGCGGATACTGGTAGTTGATGACCAGCCGGACTGTCGCGAGGTTCTAGCTGCCTGCCTCAGTGTCGACCGTCATGAAGTCAAGACCGCCTACGATGGTCCCGACGCCCTGACTCAATTCAGCTCCGGCGATTTCGACCTTGTGATTACCGACCATGCCATGCCCGGCATGTCTGGCGAAACCCTGGCGCACGCCATCAAGCAGCAGTCCGCGACGACGCCCGTCATTCTGCTGACTGGTTTCGGAGAACTTGGCTCGCCCGATAGTCCCGCAGACTCCGCGGTCGACCTGATCCTGACCAAGCCCATCAGCGTCGCCGGCTTGCGCCAAGCTCTGCACCAGATTACCCGCTCCGTTTCGCGCACCAGACCACGGCAGCAGTCAGGAGAAATACGCGAATCCGTGGGTTGACTTCTGAGCCATGCCCGATCCGTGTTTGAGTCACTTGATCGCCGAGTCACCCCATTGACGGGTGCCGCACCCTTTCACTTCGATCTCTGATTTTCAAGACATGGGGGTTCCGCATCCTCCCACTTCCGGCGAAGGTCGTGGAACTCGTGCATCGCACCAGACCGGGACCGGATTCGCAGTACAAAACATTGTTTTCAACGGCTATCCTAAGTTAACCGCTGAAGTTGTTCGGTATAGGACAGAGTGACCTCAAGCTCTGCAAATACCTACCGGCAGATGCGCGAATCACAACTCGTAACAGAGAAAGTCCGTGAAGAATAAGTTCAGACGGTCAATCGCACCAGAAACAAAGGAAAAGGTGCTGCCATCATCCATCTTCGTTATTGTCTGCTTCGTCATGGCAGCGGCCATTGTTGCCGTGTACAGCCCGTCATTGAACTTCCAGTTCATCCTCGACGACCACAGTTTCATTACGGATCCTCTGATTCAGGTATCGGGTCATGTCTGCGAATACTTCACTAGTTACGTCTGGTCGCAGATCCCCAACGCTCCACCTAGTTTTTACCGGCCGGCATTCGTGCTCTGGATGAGGCTGAATTTCATTCTGAACGAGTTGTCTCCCTGGGGTTGGCACCTTCTCAGCATCCTCAAGCACCTCGCCGTTGCCGTCCTGCTTGGATTGCTGGCCTGGAAGTTGTTGCGTGATCGTATTGCTGCCCTGATCGCCGCAACTCTGTTTGCGCTTCATCCGGCACAGACGGAGTCTGTCGCCTGGATCACCGTTCCTGATCCGCTGATGTCCGCAGCGGTGCTTGGTGCCTTGCTCCTGTACCTCAAGTACGCAGACCGTCCTTTTCCAATTGCGCAGCGGCGCGAGACGAAGTCCCGTGGCAAGACCCGACGAAAGAACAGAGCTAAAGGACTCCCCCCAGCAGTGTGGGCAATTGCTTCCGCCGTTGTCTGTTTTGCTGCACTGCTGTCTAAGGAGACGGCGCTGGTGCTGCCCTTTTTTGTTCTCGCTCTAGCTCTGCTTTCCGCAGTCAGCTTGCCCGACCACACCGGCACGACGCCAAGTGCTCGACTGCGAATCTTTGCTGTGACGCGCCAGGTCTATCCTTTTCTGATTGTCACGGTGTTATACCTTCTGCTGCGAGTCAATGCCCTGAAAGGTTCATTCATTCCTCAAACGCAGCACTTGCCTTGGACAACCGTGCTATGGTCGTGGCCCGAAATGTTGTGGTTCTACATCAAAGTAATATTCTGGCCCGCTCGGTCCCGCGCGTTCGCAGATCCTACGTTGACGAACGGTTTTTCGATACACGGCGTTCTCATGCCTGCCTTAGGGGTGTGCTGCGCTGTCGCGGCTTTAGTTGGCTTTTGTGCTTGGGCATGGAGCAATGCACGGCACAAGCTTCCATACCAAGAAGCCCTGAACGTTCACCGCGCGATACTGCTGGGAGTCCTTATCTTCATTCTCCCCCTGGTTCCGACCTTGAATGTGAATGTTCTGAATCCAGGCGACTTTTTGCATGGTCGCTACACCTACCTCCCATTAGCCGGGCTCATGTTGCTCCTGTCGGTTGGTTTTCATCTCGTTCGAAGACAGCAAATCGCAATTCTCTCGGTAGTGACGCTCATTGTGATCGCCTTCAGCCTGCTTACGATAATGCAGGAGGACATGTGGAAGGACGACATGACGGTCTTCACGGTGGGCCACGAAATCGCGCCTAATAACGCGTGGGTCGCGCACAAGTTGTCACAAGCGAACGTGCAACTAGCACTGACGCTCGATGAGGCTGGCCGGTGTAACGAAGCAATGCCTATTTTTGATCAGGCGATTCAGCAGTACCCACAAGATTGGTTCGCATGGGCGGGGCGCGGAGAATGTTTCTTCAAACTTAACGATCTCCCAAGAGCCGAACACGACCTTAGGCGAGCATACGAACTTTCACACGAACCGCGTGTCGCCGAAGCATGGGAAGAGATACACACAAGAATGCAGGCGGCGCAGTGAGCAAGTGATCACTTCAATGCGTGCCCCTGATTGTTAGCAGGAAAGGGTTGCCGCACCCTTTCCCTTCAGGGAAGGGTGCGTTCGAGCAACTCAGCACTCAGTGAAGTCGATTGAAACCACCGAGTACTGAGTACTGATTCAGTTTCCGCAGCAGCTGCTCTTCGGCTTCCCCGGCTTCGAGCCATGCAACTTGATCGACGCCAATGAGCGTGCCGCTTCTTCGATCAGCGTCGAACCGCAACATGTCTTCTTCTGCGCACTGTCTGACGACGGCGCCAGTACGTTGGCGAGTTTGTCGTCGCGAACCATGATCTGCGGAATCGACAAATCGCGCAGCCCGGCGTCGAGCGCAATGTTGATGTACTCGTTCATCGGACTCGCTCCGGCGACGCAGCCCACGTACGCGCTGACGTCCTTCACGACCTGCTCAGGCAAGTTGCCGAGCAACACGATATCGCTGACGCCAAATTTGCCGCCCGGCTTCAGCACGCGGAAAATCTCGCTGAACACGGCGGTTTTGTCGGTGCTCAGGTTGATGACGCAGTTGCTGGTGATGTAATCGACCGAGTTGTCCTCGACCGGCAGCTTCTCGATGAAGCCCTTGCGGAACTCGACATTCAGCGCCCCGAGTTTCTCTGCGTTCTTGCGCGCCTGCGCCAGCATGTCGTCCGTCATATCGACGCCGATCACGCGGCCGCTAGGCCCCACGCGCTTCCATGCCAGGAACGCGTCGAAACCCGCACCGCTGCCCAGGTCGAGCACCGTCATGCCCGGCTTGATGTCGGCCAACGCCAGCGGATTCCCGCAGCCAAGGCCCAGATTCCCTACGCCCGCGACTTCCAGATCTTCCTGCGTATAGCCAAGCGTCGTCGCGTACTCGCTCGTGTTGGGGCCGCAACCGCACCCGGACTTCTCTCCGCGCGCGATCGCCGCATAGTGTTCTTTCACCGATTCTTTCAGTTCATCAGCCTTGGTTGCCATCTGCTTTCTCCTTAATCTGTAGCGCCGCCGTCCCGGCGGCTGTCTCGCGGACGTCTCGTCCGCGACGATTCCCGCACACAATTACTTCCTCTCGATCGAAATCAACTTGTCCGGCGCATTCGGACCGCAGCAGCCGCCGCTCTTCTCCAGAGCATCGGCCAGCACCCCGAGAGCGCGCAGGACATTGGCACGCTCGTCCGCCGGAACCGCCGACAAGATCGCCGTCGCGCGCTCGATCATCAGCTGATCCAGTTCCGCGCGCAGCTTGCGCCCCTTCGGCGTGATCCGCACCATCGCCGCGCGCCCATCTTCCTGCGCCCCGCGAACGCGCTCCACAAGCTGCTGCGCCTCAAGCTTCTCGATGACACGCGTCATCGCGCTCGGCGTGATCCCCGACAGCTCGGCCAGGTCCGACAACCGTGCCCCCTCGCTCGCCACCAGCCTCCGCAGAATGGTCGTCTGCCTCGGAGTCAGGCCAGCACAACAAACTTCATCCGGCCCTACCTCCCCCAGCGCCTTCGAAAGCCGCTCCAGGGCGTCCCACCAGAACTTCGGATCACAGCCGTTCGTCATCATGAGAATGAGGTTATCTCACTATACTTGCATGAGTCAAGCAAATAATTAGAGATTCATCTGTCGAGTTCCGAATCAGGGTTACTGTGGCCAGAGCGGAGGCAAACTCAGGCGCAATCTCAATCCATGCGTCAGGTGCTTCGCGGAAGGATTCGCTGCGGACAGTTACTCAGAACAGGGCGACTGTCCGCAAGCGGGAAAGCATACCAGACGCTCCCTCTATTTCACGATGAGACTCAATGCCGAGCTGCGCGTTATGCCGTTCACCTTGGCATTGACTGTCAGGGTGTAAGTGCCAGCTGGTGTTCCAGTCGGTGGAGGGTTGGTGGGAGTGCTGCCACCCCCTCCGCCTCCGCAGGAGATGAGGAAGCCGAGCACCAGGAGCAAAGTGCAGCGACTACCCCACAGCTTCTTGTCCCTTGGGGAAATGACGATGGCTAAGGCCGCTCCAGCAAGTAACCCTAGAGACCAAAGGGGAAGCGCGTGAGTCCCTCGGAAAGATACGCTGGCGGTAGTCCTTGCGGTCGTACTTACGTTTACTGATACGTTGACGCCGTTTGTGCCGGACAGAGTCACAGAGGTTGGCGAGACCGAACAAAACACGCTAGCCGGCGCGCCGGAACAGGACAGCGCGGCGGTTGAGGACAACCCTGGTGTGCCCGAGATCTGAAGTGAATACGTCGCACTCTGACCGGCCGAAATCGTGGCGGAAGTAGAACCTGCCGCGGAAAGCGAGAAGTCAGCCCCGATTCCAGAGAGAGCAATGGTTGTGGGAGACCCTGGCGCAGTGTGCGAGATCGTGACGTTACCGTTCTTGTTCCCTGACGACTGCGGTGCAAATCCAACTACAACCGTGCAGGTGGCACCGGCAATCAGCGATGATGGGCATTCATTCGTTACGGTGAAGTCAGCACCGGGATCATTCTTGGCCACGCCCGTGATGGACACCGTATTGGAGCCCGTATTCTTAATCGTGATCGCCTTGCTGCTGGAAGACGTCAGAAGTTGGGGGCCGAAGACCAGACTGGCTGGAGTGACTTCAATGGACTGGCTGAAACCGGTCAGGCTGGTGGGTAGGAACAGGACGGAGCTTGTCTGCTGCATCGCGATACCGTTATTACCCCAACGGAGGATGTCCGCTAGTTCCGGGGCGGCAACGGTAGATAGGGCTGCAACTTTCTGCTGAGTATTGCGGTCGAATGCAACCAACTGGAGCCAGCCGTAGTTGTCGAGACCCGAAAAGTAGATGCGTTCATTCCCGGGATCGAGCGCCATGGCTGTTTTGACCGTGTAGCCGGCAGGTATTCCAATAGTCGCCTTCAACTTCTGAGTGACAGGATCAATAATCTGACCATTACTGACGTAGATGTAGGTTCCGTCGGAAGCGAGTTTGCCACCGCCGATACTCGCATTTGAATAGTCGACGAGCTCCGAAGTGAGACTGATACCTGAGTCGTTGATCGCGAACTGATAAAAGATGGGCGGAGAGAAATTCAGGCTGGAGGCAAAGAGCTTCTGGGAGTCGGATCCTACGAATGTCATCGAATCGGGAGCCAGTTGGCTTTTGATGTAAGAGTTCGGAAGTTCGGTGCTGTCGTTGAACACTGCGATCGCTTCACCGCAGGGGGCGTAACCAGTTCCACATTTGGACACAACCCAAGTGTGCGGCTTACCGGGCATTACGATTAATGAATTAGCAATCATCGGATTGCCCCAAGTTCTGTCATTGCCAAGTCCACTTGTAAAGTTGACCGTTCCAGAGGGCAACGAGAGCTGTGCAACCTCTTTGCTTCCGTCCAGGCCGACGTAGAGCAGTGTCCCATCATCGGAAACAGCTATCTGGTTCGGAGTACCGCCTATTACGATGTTCTTGACGACCTTGCTTGCTGCCGGGTCAATCGCGACAACGGAGTCTGGATACTGGGACGAGTTTTGCGATACGCTCGCGTACAGCAGGCCAGAATGCGGTTCGTAGACCATGTGGTTAAGCATTATGTTGTCCAAGTGGCCGTAGATGGTCGCCAGCTGAGGACTCGATGCTCCGCCCCCAGGAGCCGGATTGGAAACAATGACAGGCACTTCACCGGGGCTTGAGAGATCACCGGGGCTGAGGACAATTTCGAGTGCTCTCGAACCGTATGGCTTAGTCGTACGCGGCTGGCCATTCCAGAGTACGGTTGATGCTGAATAGAAATTCGTGCCGTACACATAAACCAATCCGTCCGAGTCGGTGGACGGTACGGCGACAATCGAACTGATCGTCGGAGCGGCGTAACTTGCAATCCCGTTCCCCGTCAAGTTGATTTTGTGCGGGCTTCCTGGCGCATTGTCTGTAATCGTCACTACCCCGGAACGTGAACCAATCTGAGAAGGAGTCAGCGTCACCCACAAATAGCAATACTGATAAGGGGCGAGCGGAGTTGTGCAGTCATTCCTTACTGAGAAGTCGCCTGTGACGCTTACGTCCGCTAGGATCAGCGGTGCGGTTCCACGATTCCTGATCCATATCCGTTGTGAAATGCCCTGAGTGCCAACAAGCTCATCTCCGACATTCACAGAGCTTGGCGACGAGAATTCGGGCGCTGCCGCTTGGGCGTTGACGTATATCTTCCGCGTGGGAACAGGTGTGTTAGCTTTTAGCGTCACTGATTCGTAGATGGACCCGGTCTCAGTCGGAGTTAGAACGAACGACATCGTGCAATTTCCACCGGCCGCTATATTGGTACAGTTCTGATCCACTTGCATGATAGGAGAGGACGACGCCACCGACTGAATAGTGAGAGGCCCGTTTCCGCAGTTTGTAACGGTGAGGGTCTGGGTCGTAGATGTGTTCACGACAATCGTACCGAAAGCTACGGATTCCTTGTCGAGACAGACTGCGGGTGCGGGCGCCGCCAAATCTATCTTCGCAATGACGCCGTAGGTATATCTCGACGGCGAAGGCGGCGGGGTTCTCTGAAAGGCGGCATCTGTAGTTGGGAAATCTTGGGCATTGGTGAGTCCGACAAAAACGGGCGAACCATCGGGGGGAACCGTTACTCCGGTGAAGTACGTGCCATTGTACGGCCAAGTGCTGCCGTGCAATGCGGTAGCGAAGGTAAGAGAGCTCAAGTCGGAGTTCATGACTGCGATAACTTCTCCGGTCGCCGTACCCAAGGTTGCGAGAGCAACATCGGTTTGAAAGGGCATGACGAGTGGGAAGTCAGAAGAGCCGTTGAAGCCGGCCAGTATGACGTTCGACCTGCTGTCCAAAGCGATTCTTGAAAAGACGCTGCCCGAATTGCCCAGACTGCACGTCCCCGATAAGTAGCTGGCGCTGAGAATCCCTGCTCCCGTGTTATCGAGTTTTGCTACTACTCCGTACCAGCAAGAACTCTCACTCGGAGTTACGGTTTTCTGATAGGCGTTCGAGGTTACGGGGAAATGTGTGGAAGCCGTGGCCCCGGTCAGGTAGTAGTTGCCGCTGGCATCCATCGCAGATGCCCTCAGGTCCAGATCAGGAACGTAAGTGGCAAAGATGATCGCAGAGGCAGTCGGGTTCAATTTCAGAACAAATGCAGTGGACCCCTCAGCGGGCAAATCTGGCGACAGTGTTCCCGGAGTGGTCGGCAACCCTGCGTAGGCGGTTCCCGCGATGCTCGCGTTGCCGTTTGCATCGACAAAGATGTCCTTCGGAGCGAAGCAGTTGTTGTAGAAGGTAAAGGGGTCGATCGGTGCCCGCCCCGGGATGATAGTTGAGTAGACAGCAGCGCCCGTTGTGTCCAGTTTCATGACGAATGTGGACTGATATGGATAGCCGAGAACGGTCGCCGGAAGGACTCCGGTCGTGATGGGGAAAGAAACGTTGTCAGTTTGACCCGTGAAATAAGCGTTGCCGTTGGAATCCAGGGTCACTTTGCCCTGTGTAAACTGGGTGACCGCGCCAGCAATGACGCCAGCGTAGTTGAAGGCGGAACCGTCGCTTCTTAACGACACAACGAAATGTGAGGTATCGGCCCAGCTATAAATTCTCGATGGGAAATTGCCGGCCTGGGGGAAATGAATGCTTGTCACGGTGCCCGCGACAACAACATTGCCGGCCGAATCGACCGCAAGAGAATAGCCGGAAGGACCAGAACCGGAATCCTCATTCACTCCCAGGAACGTAGAGAACAAGATGTTAGTTGCGGTTGGATCGAGCTTTGTGACGAAAGCAACAGCTTGAGTTCCGCTGCAAGGAGTGGGGCCGCAAAGATTCCGAGGTTCAACAACACCGTTTCCTGGGAAGTCAGCGACTGAGGCGGAACCGGTGATGTAGATGTTTCCGGCTGCGTCGGAGGTAACGGCGTTGATCTGGTCGCCCGTCGCCCCTGTGAAGTAGGTCGCAAATGCCAAGACAGGATCTATGACCAGTGGGAGATTGCGATCATAGTTGCCGACTTCAAAGCCTATCTCTTGGCCGCGCTTAAGGAATTGAACCTGGACCAGTTTGCGTGACCCGGCGACAACCTGGTACGCGACGGGTTTCTTCAAGAGGATCGCTGCCGCGCCAACCTGAACCTCAATGTCCCCGGTGGGGAGCAACTCAATGTGGTTGCCGTTTTCAATTGTGAAGGCAATGCGTTCGGGGTGAGCGCCCGGGGCAACAACGAAATCATGCTCCAAAGCGCTATCAGTTCCATAGAAGACGAGGTCGATGCCCGAATACAGCCCGGAGTAGCGCAACCGCGAGAACTGCGGCACATTGCGCACCCACTTTGTTGAATCCTGCCCGAGGAGGTAGTTGGTGCGACCGGTACCACGGTCTTCGCCAATGATTCGGACAGAATCGCTTGCTTGCCGGAACCGCAACGCTAGCCTATCTGGCTGACCGCCTCGACGTGCCGCCACCGCGATGCCGACTTTGTCTTTCGCAAAATACGTCTCGAGGCCATTCCTGCGTGCAACAAACTGGTATTCTCCCGTGACCTGCCCCAGGTTCTGCTCGAAGGCGAGTGGAATTGAATGCAACAGAGATTTGCTGTCGACAACTGCACGAGAAGTCAGTGTTCCCGCTATGACGACAAGAACAGGAAATAGAAGTACAACAAATGATCGCTTGGTCATTTGCACTCCGTAGCGGAATTTTCCGGAAGAATATTGCCAGAGAAGCCTACCAGAGTTGCTCGATGTTGACGACGAAATTAACGAGTGCCAACACTCATTCAATTTGCACGATGATGTGCTCGATGCTACAGGGTGAACTCTTTCAATGGGCCAGATTCGAATCGCTCCTGCCGATCACATATCGCAATCAGAGCAGCGGGGAAGATGAAGAGGCTCAGCAACTGAGATGATTTCGTAAAAATCGAAAGGTGGCCCAACATTAACGAATGTATGCCGTGCGATTAGAAAATCGTCCGGCACTGACGGAAGCGTCTGGCGATTTTGGGCCAATGTTGTGCACCCGCGAAGAAGCACAAAGAGCCGCCATATCACTCAGCGTCCCGAAACGGCCAGCCGCTGAACTCTATTCGTACCTAAGCGCCTCGATGGGGTCCAGCCGGGCCGCCTTGATCGCCGGGAGCATGCCGCTGATCAGCCCCACAAATACGAGAATGAGGGTGGAAACGATCAACGTGCTCGGATCAATCCTCAGCCGGATATCGGCATCCGTAGCGTTCTCGTAGAACGCACTCCACAGCGTCATCGATCCCACCGACCAGGAAACAACGTAGGCCAGAATGACGCCTGCTATGCCACCGGCAAACGTGATCGCCAGCGCCTCCGACAAGAACTGAAAGAGAATGTGCCGCCTTCGTGCGCCCAAGGCCTTCTCGACGCCGATTTCGCGCGTACGCTGTGTCACCGAGACGAGCATGATGTTCGTCAGCCCGATGCCGCCGATCCCCAGCGTCAGCGCCCCGATGAACGTCAGCAGAATCTTGATACCCATCGTCAGGATGGTGAGTTCCTTCATCTGTTCCTTGACGTCCAAGACGTAGACAGCGCGCTTGTCGTCCACACGAAAGTTGTGGTGGGCTGACATCACGTTGCGGAGACTCTGCGCAACCCTAAGATGCTCTGGTCCGTCGTAGGTCATCCATATGCCGCCGAGGTAATACGTATCCATCATCGTGCCCATCGTGCTGAACGGTATCATGATGAGGTTGTTCAGGTTCTCGTCACCATCCACCACGGCGTACTTCAGCACACCGACGACGACGAACGACATGCCGTTCACGCGAATGGTTTCTCCCAGCGCATTGGTGCCTGAGAAGAGCTTCTTCCTCGCGTCGGCTCCGATCACGGCCACGCGCCTGCCGGCGTTCTCGTCGTCTTCGTTGAAGAAGCCGCCTTCGGCGATCTCATACGAACGGATGCGTGCGTAGTCTGGATAGACACCCACGGCATTGCTGTTGGTCGTGCGATTGTTGAACTGGACGTTGGCCTGACCCTTGTACGCAACCGGCGAGATGCGCTTGATGAACGGCACTTCGCTTCTGATGTAGTCGACGTCTTGCATGGTCAGCCGGATGTTGGTACCGGCCTTGCTGCCGCCGGCTTCCAGCGACGTCCTGCCGGGGAACACGGCGACAATGTCGGCCCCGAGGCTGCTGAAGGCCGCCATCAGTGAGCGCTCGAAGCCCGCGCCGTATGCGAGTAGCAGTACGACAGTGGCTATGCCCCAGGCCATGCCCAGCATGGTCAGCGTGCTGCGGCGACGGTTGAACTTCAGTGATGCCCACGCCTGTTGCAGGATATCTCGTATCATCTGGATCTCTATTCCGAGCGCAAGGCCACTACGGGCTGAAGCATGGCCGCTTTGCGTGCGGGGTACAGTCCGGCAAATATCCCCGCCACGCACAAGGCCCCGATCGCCAGCGCAGCGGACTCCGGAACAATTCGTGGTGTATCGAATCCACGCATGGGCGGCAACAACGACAGCAGGAACATCAGTGTGCCCGCGCCCGCCAGTCCCATCAGCCCGCTAAAGCCGGTGAGGAATGCCCCTTCGAGGAAGAACTGCAGGAGCACGTTGCGGTTCGTGGCGCCAATTGCCTTGCGAAGTCCGATCTCTTTGGTTCTCTCGGCGACCGAAACCAGCATGATGTTGACGATGCCGATCGCGCCCAGCGCCAGCGTGACCACGCCGACTGCTCCCAGGAACATGTCCATGGCGTTGAAGATCAGTCCAACGCGACGGGCTTCCTCGATCGTGTCCCAGTCTTCGAAGGAATCTTCCATCTTCGGGTTGAAACCGTGCAGCCGCCCGATGATGTTGTGAACTTCCTGCTTCGCTTCGTTATGCAACTCGGTCCGCAGCGGCTGGTAGTTCAGGTACGAGATTGCGTCCTCGACGTTGTTGCCCTTCATCGGGAACAGGCTTCGCATCACGCTGATGGGGATGAAGACGCGCATGTCGGTGCCGCTCATGCTGCCGCCCCGATTGTTCCTCTGAAGTATCCCGATCACTTCGAAGCGGTTGCCGTTGAGCAGCATTTCGCTGCCGACGCCGGGACGTCCGGCAAACAAGGTCTTGAAGAGGTCGTAGCCGATGACCGCGACACGCCGCTCGTCGGCTTCGTCCTGTGTCGACATCCATCGGCCCACGTCAATTGGCAAATTGCGGATCTGGTTGTAGTTCGGCGCGACTCCCGCGACTTGCCCCGCCGCTCCGTTGAACTCACTCGACGCTCTTATGTCGCCTCGCGACAGTACCGGCGAGACTGCCCGAATCCTCGTTGCCTGTTCCTTGACGACCTGGTAATCGCGGTAAGTCAGCCTGTAGTAGCGTCCAGAAGTCTTGCTGCCTTCGACGGCAGGTATGCGCCCAGGCCAGAGGAACATGACGTCGCTTCCCATTTGGGCAAGGTTCTTGGCCTGTCCCGAACGGAATCCTTCGCCCAGTCCGATCAGCAGCAGGAGCGAACCAACGCCCCAGGCGATGCCAAACATGGTGAGAAACGAGCGAAGCTTATGTGCCCAAAGCACACGAAGAGTTTGCTGCAGGATGTCGAGAAATAATCGCATGCGCTACTACATAGACGTACGAACAATGGTTATCGTTAGTTGCTGTATTTTCAGCGTACACCATCCTGCGGGAATGCACGCGCAAGCGCAAGAAAAATCTAGGCAGGCGGGTGGCGCAGGCCTTCAGGCCTGCGAATCACGATCTTGGGAAGGGCACGGCTTCAGCCGTGCCGCTCAGTGCCGCCCCCACACTCGTCATCCCGACCGAAGCGAAGCGAAGTGGAGGGACCTGCTTTTTCCTGCGCCACCACAATATCGTCCCAGTACGCTGGCCTCGGTGTCCCGGGGGCAGTTCGCGGACAAGCTTTGAGCCGCGCAGCGGCGTAAGTAGCTAGCCGGGGGCGTGAGCCCCCGGTACGAAATCGCAATCCAATCCGAGTCCCGCAAGGGACGCCACGAATTCAGCCCGGCCGGCCGCCAGCTCAGAATGCTTTGCTCGGGTATGGTCCAACTTAGTCGGGCTCAGAATGTTTTGCTCGGGTATGGTCCGACCTTAATCGGGCTCAGAACGTTTTGCTCGGGTAGGGCCCGACTTCAGTCGGGCCATAAGTGCGCAGAAAGAAGCGGGGCTTTAGCCCCTGCGGTATTTGAGCCGCGCAGCGGCGTCAGTTAACTAGCCGGGGGCGTGAGCCCCCGGTACGAGATCGCAATCCAATCCGAGTCCCGCAAGGGACGCCACGAATTTAGCCCGGCACGGAAGTGCCGGGTGAATGCAGAACATGAACACGAAGTCCCGTAGGAACGCCCGAGGGGTTTGCCACTCAAGAAATCGTCATCCCGACCGGAGCCGCGTCCTCGCGGCGTAGTGGAGGGACCTGCTTTTCGCCTGCACGACCGTAGTGCCTCCCTTTCACTCGCACGCTTCCCCTGCGCTCCCCCGTCCCCAATGGGACGCGTGACCTGTCCCGCAACTCAAAAGGGAATCTCCCGCGTGAAAGCGTCTCAGTCCCCATGGCACGATGGAACTGTATCAACTAACTGAACTGTCGAATCATGCGACTCGACTGATTTCTAGAATCGGAACATCGTAGACCCGCTCAAGCCAACACCGGGCTTGAACGGGACACCCGCCGGCCTTGAGTGCGCCACATGTCTGCCCCGTAACAAAAACGTACACAATTTTGGGTGAGGATGTACACTGCTTGCGTCTGGGAGGAGCAAGATGGTGACAACTGCAGCTGTTCCCGCACTCGAGAAAAGCCTGGTCGTAAGCCTGCGATCGCTGGGTGTTGATGAGGCGTACAT
>JAEYQK010000071.1 GCA_023410055.1 Acidobacteriota bacterium | reverse complement strand
GCACAGTGTCGGTTCCAATCCGCGAAGGCGGTACTGGCGAAATCATCTTCCAGCAAGAGGAAGTTCGTCGTTGTTGCGGCGCGCGTGCCGACCAGTGCGAAGCAATCGCTAAGGGCACTGAAGTCATCGTGACGCGCTACGAGAAGGGCCTCGCCTACGTGCGCCGGTGGGATGAAATGGCTAACGTCATAACCGCTTCAGGCAGCAAGGAGGCCTGACATGTCGGCCAATACCAGACGCCTGCTTGCATGGCTTCCGATGGTCGGAGTCGCGGCTTTGGCAATTCGCACGGCACTCGTGTGGGATCGATTGCCCGCAGTCATGTGGTCGCATTTCGATATCAACGGCAATCCAGACGGACGCATGCCGCGCGAAGCTCTAGTGATGGTTTCCTTCGCCGTCGTCGTCTCGATGGTGTTGATCTTTGCATTAATTGCCGACCAGGTCGGGCGACGCAAGCCCGGCGTCGGCTTTGTAATGCTGGCTTTCGCCTATGTATGCGACGCGTTCATCATCACGCTCTTTTGGAACGTGCTTACCTCGAATCTGGAGCATGTGCCCTTGCGCGTGTTTCCGATCTGGCTGTTGCTTGCCGTACTGATCCCGATCCTCGTTGCCGTTAGCGTCGACTGGAAATGGTGGCTTTCGAAGAGCCGCAGGGAAGCCGCTCGGCAGGTTCGCTCGGCGCAGGTTATCACCGAGCAGCGACACGGATCGGAGACGTTCGCCGCCATCTTTGTCCTGTTTGCTCTCGGCTTAATAGTGCTCGTACTGGCGCTTACGGCCAAAGGCCGCCCGGCATTCGTGCTGCCGCTTCTGGGCACGATCATTGCAGCGGTTCTGATCTCTGCCGTCTGGGCCTGGCAAGGATTTGTGTATCGTTTCACGACCCAAGGTGTTGAAATCCGCGCGCTTGGATTCCGTCTCTGCAGCATCCCGATTTCGGAGATCAAGGACTTCCGTAGCGAGCGATGTAATCCGCTGACCGACTTCGGCGGATGGGGTGTCAAAGGTTTTGGCACCGACACGGCTTATATATGGAGTGGACGCAAGGTGCTGCACATTCGCACTTCGCACGGAGACGTCTACCTCGGACACAACGACCCAGATCGTCTTGTGCGCGATCTGGAAGCAATCATGAACCCCGCCCACTAGGAGAGGCGCTGGGTATTAGGAGACAACAATGGATTTGTTTGGAATTCACATGTCCACGGAAGTTCTTGTGATCGCAGGTCTGGTTGTTGCCGGCCTGTTAATGCTCATGATGGTCATGGCCCGGCTGTATCGAAAGGCCGGCCCGCATGAGGCGCTCGTAGTTTACGGTTTCCGCGGCACGCGTATCGTCGTCGGCCACGGCACGGTGATTCTGCCCATGGTCGAGAACTGCCGCGAGCTCTCGCTCGAACTGATGTCGTTCGACGTCGCGCCGCAACAGGACCTCTACACCAAGCAAGGTGTCGCCGTGACGGTCGAAGCCGTCGCGCAGATCAAGGTTAAGTCCGACCCGATCTCGATCAAGACCGCCTCTGAGCAGTTCCTGACCAAGACCGATCAGGAGCGCGAAGGACTGATCCGCCTCGTGATGGAAGGTCACCTGCGCGGCATCATCGGCCAGCTCACGGTCGAGCAGATCGTAAAAGAGCCCGAGATGGTCAGCGACCGTATGCGCTCGACTTGCGCTGAAGACATGAACAAGATGGGACTTGAGGTCATCTCGTTCACCATCAAAGAAGTCCGCGACAAGAACGAGTACATCACCAACATGGGACGCCCCGACGTCGCTCGCATCAAGCGTGACGCCGACGTGGCCGCCGCCGAAGCCGATCGCGACACCGCTATTAAGCGTGCGCTCGCCCAGCGGGAATCCGCGGTTGCCAAGGCGCAGGCTGACCAGGAACGTGTTCTCGCCGAGAACCTCTCTCTTGCTAAGCAGGCCGAAGCGCAGCGCGACCTTGAAGTGAAGCGCGCGCAGTTCCTGGAGATCACCAAGAAGCAGCAGGCGCAGGCTGACAAGGCTTACGAGATCCAGACCAACGTCATGCAACAGCAGGTCATCGCCGAGCAAGTCAAGGTCATGCAGATCGAGAAAGAGTCGCAGGTGAAGGTGCAGGAAGCCGAAATCGCGCGCCGCGAAAAGGAACTGATCGCAACCGTCCTGAAACAGGCCGAAATCGAGCGCCAGCGCATTCAGACGCTCGCCGAAGCCGAGAAGGGACGGCTTATCGCCGAAGCTGAAGGTCGTGCTCAGTCGATTCGCCAGCAGGGCGAAGCCGAAGCCGACATCATCTTCAAGAAGGGTGAAGCCGAAGCGAAGGCCATGAACGTCAAGGCTGAGGCCTACCAGGAGTACAACCAGGCCGCGGTCGTCGACAAACTGATTACCGGCTTGCCAGACGTGGTCAACGCGCTCGCAACACCGCTCTCGAAGGTCGACAAGATCACCATCGTCAGCACCGGCGACGGCAGCGCCGCCGGCGCGAACAAGATCACGGGCGACATCGCCAAGATGGCGGCGCAGGTCCCCGCGCTCTTCGAAGCGCTCAGTGGCATGCAGATGTCCGAACTCTTCGGCCGGATCCGCGGCATCGGCGACAACGCACCGAAGCCTGACGTCCTGCCACCGGATGGCGGTGACGAGGGCAAGGCCAAAGCCGCCAAGGGCAGTAAGTAAAACGTCGCGCCGGACTCCAGTCCGGCTGTAGCGGGTTGTGTAGGGACGGGGCTTAGCCCCGTCCGTTTGAAAGTGAGAAAGAAATGAACAAGAACAAAGTCCCGGCCTCGATGATGGGCATGTGGATTGGTATCGGTGTGGCGATAGGCGTTTCTCTTCACCATATCGCTTTGGGGGTTGCCATTGGAGTTGCGATCGGCGCGGTTTTCGCGGCCGCAGCAGCCGCAAACAACCGCGAGGCAAAGGATAGCCATACAACAGGGCCTCGATAGCAAATCTGTAGGAGATTGTGAAGATGCAAACGGCAGGAACTAAAGCGGGCCCCATGCTGATCGCAGCGGTTGTCATGGTGAACGCGCTGATCGTCGGCGGCGGCGTGGCGCTCGCGCATCGTGCGATTGGACTAGCGGTTGCTATCGGTATAACTGCGTTCGCCATGCTGACGCTTGCAATCACCCCCACAAAGCCTGTTGGTCAACGACGAACGACCAACGACTAACGACGGGTTTGAGACGGTTTTGAAAGGAGTTTGTTATGGCACTGCTGGAAAGAGTAGGAACATTGATTCGCGCGAACCTGAACGATCTTGTCGACCGGGCCGAAGATCCCGAGAAGATGATTAAGCAGATCATTCTGGACATGCGCAACCAGCTCCTGCAGGTGAAAACGCAAGTGGCGATCGCGATTGCCGATCAGCACCTGCTCGAGAAAAAGCAGAAAGAGAACGCCGAAGCCGAGGCCGAATGGATGCGCAAGGCCGAGCTCGCCGTCGACAAGAAGCAGGACGACCTGGCTCGCGCGGCCCTCGACCGTTCCATGAGCTACAAGCGTCTCATCAAGAATTACGAGGAACAGGTGGCCGACCAGAAGGTTCAAGTCGAAGAACTAAAGTCCGCGCTCAACAAGCTCGAACAGAAACTAGCAGAGGCCCAGGCGAAGGCTGACTTGCTAGTCGCGCGACACCGCCGTTCGCGCACGCTCGAAAAAGCTGCCGATGCTCGCGGGGGATTCGTCGAGAACTCAGCTTCAGTCGCGTTCGATCGCATGAACGGCAAGGTCGACCGCACCGAGGCAATTGGTCAAGCCAAGGTCGAACTCCTCGGCGAAGACATCGAAGACAAACTCGCGGCCCTCGAAAAAGAAGACACGATCGAGAAGATGCTTGCCGAGATAAAACAACGCAAGTCGCTCACGGCCTAGTCGAGTCGTAGCGCCGGACTCCAGTCCGGCAGCTGTTTGGAGCGCTGGCGTCCCGCCGGCTGTCGCGGGGGCGTCTCGCCCGCGCATGTAGGGACGGGGCTCTGCCCCGTCCTTGCCTAACACGCCGTTGTCCGCTATCGCGGTGTTTCCCTTGCGCCCTTAGCGTCCTTTGCGTTGAAATCTTCTTCCGACACATCAAACGGCCAGTCCTTCTTCCACCACGCGCGAACGCAATAGATGATCAACCCGATGATGACCAGCACTGCAGCATAGCGGATTTCCCTCAGCGCGTTGTTTCGCAAAACAAGGATATATACGAATCCCGCTGCGGCGACGAGTGCCGGCACCGGGAATAGCCACATCTTGAATGGCCTTGCCAACTCGGGCTTCCGAACACGTAACACGATCACGCCAATAGACTGCATCAGGAACTGAATCGTGATCCGAATAACTACTAGCGCAGCGATGACGTCGGCCAGTCGCAGGAAGCAACAGAGGCACGCCACGAAGCCGAGCGCCAGCAGTGATACGCTAGGAAACTGATGTTTCGGATGGACCCGCGCGAACACCTTGAAGTAGTTGCCGTCCACTGCTGCCGCATAAGGCACGCGCGAGTAACCAAGCAGCAACGAGAACACCGATGCAAATGCAGTCCAGATCACCAGCACCGTCGCGACGACTGCGGCGTGGTGCCCGTAGATGCGCTCCATGAACGTCGAAACGACATACAGTCGCGCACTAGAGTCCGCCGACTGCTGCAGTTCCTGCCACGGCAACACGCCTAGGATGCTGATGTTCATCACGATGTAGATCAGCGAGACGGCAACAATCGAGATGATCAACGCGCGAGGGATGTTCTTGCCCGGTTCCGTTATCTCGCCGCCAAGGAAGCAGACGTTGTAATAGCCCCAGTAATCGTAAGCAGCGATTGCCATCGCCGCGCCCAAGCCCATGAAGAAGTTGTGATCGAGACGGAACGCGCCAGCCGGGAAGCTGAATGCACGCGAAGCGTTGAAGTGCGTGATTCCTGCGAAGATGATCCAGCCGATTGTCCCTACCACGCCGACCCAAAGCAGTTTCGAAATCCACGTGATTCCCGTAATGCGCCGGTAAAGCAAGAAGATGGCGAAGATCAACACGCCGATTCCGATCAGTGTCGCGGGCATAAATAGAATGCGAGCTTCAAGCGCACCAACCACCGGAATGGGCAAATGAAACGTCCGTACGAACCACGGGTTCTCCAGCCCCGGCTTGAAGTACGCCGAGTACTGCGCAAGCCCAATACACCCCGATGCGATAGACAGCGGCGCGCTGAACGAAAGCTGCCAGATGAACAGAAAAGACATCATCCGGCCGAACTTCTTCGGCCCATAGATTTCGCTCAGGTATCCGTACGATCCTCCGGACTTCGGCATGGCCGCGCCGAGTTCGGCCCAGACCAATCCATCACACATCGACAGCACCGCGCCCAGTATCCAGCCCAGCATCGCTTGCGGTCCGCCCATCGCCGCAATGATCAGCGGAATGGTAATAAACGGCCCCACGCCGATCATGTCGATCATGTTCAGCGCGGTCGCCCCACCCAGTCCAATGCCGCGGACGAGAGCAGCGTCCTCATGTTGGTCACATGACTGCGACGATAGCGTATTAGTAGGATGAGGCTGCAATTGAAAGTACCTAGTACCAAGTACCTAGTTTCGTGTATCAACGACCGTTTGCACAACCACAACTACCAACTAGGTACTAGGTACTAGGTACTCGGTACTATTCATGTCCTGCACTAATGATATTCACAAACAGCCTCACTGCCCCTGGCACTCCCATCGGCAGTTGGCGGAAGAACGCATACCCGGTATAGATATATGTTCCCTTGCCGTACTGCGCCCGCAACAATCCGCCCTTGAGCGGCTCTTCGCCTGGATCATGCGAAGAAAGCAACGGCTGATAGTGCTCGTCCCACTTCCCGGCAAAGTACAGCCCGCGTTCCTGTACCCATCCGGAGAAATCGCCCTGCGATATCTCGTTCGGGAAATGGAAAATGCTGTTTGAGAAATTCAGCACCTCAACCGGTGCTTCCTCGACAGTCACACGATCACGACTAAGTTGCACAGGATAGGGTGTGAGCTGACCCGAGTTGAACTCACTAGTATTCGCGTTGTATTGAACAACCAGAGTTCCGCCATTCTGCACGTAATCAAGCAGACGCTTGTTGTTCGTACGAACATCATCACGCGTGTCGTACACCCGAATTCCCAGCACGATCGTCCCGTACTTGCTCAAATCGCCGGAAACCAGCTCCTGCGGTGAGATGACGCTCACGTCCATCCCCAGCTGCTTCAAGACGGATGGGATATCGTCCCCAGCCCCCATGATGTAGCCTACCTTCAGCGCTTCCGGTAGCCGAACTTTGATCGCACTAACGCGTTCGATGGCGGGTTGATAATAAAGCGCCGACCCTATGTCCGGCCGGGTTACAAGCGTGTAGCCTTCATCGTAGGCACTCTTGTTGTTCACAAGCGATGCTTGTATTCGGGTTTGGCCTTCGCTCGTGACGGGCGGCGTGAGCTGATAACTTGTCGACTTCACCTGGCCCGGCTTGATAAACCTTGGATCCCCGCTAC
>JAEYQK010000035.1 GCA_023410055.1 Acidobacteriota bacterium | reverse complement strand
TTAACAACCAGAATTTCCTTCGCCTCAATCGTGTAGTTACAGAAGGCAACACTTCTCGGAGTTTCGGAAATACTGATCCCCAAAGCAGACTTGAACCACTGCCGTCGTTCGTCAATGAGAGTGACCGCGGCCATCGGCACTGCGCAGACCAGCGCAGCGATTCTCGTTAAGGTATCGAAGAGAGGCTCAGGTAGGGTGTCGAGGATACGGTATTCGCGCAGTGCATGTAACCGCTGATCCTCCTCGGGTTCGAGCGGTGGCGTCGGAAGTGCCATACAGATCCCCGTTCAATCCTTCTTTGGGCCTAGAAGAATGCCTCGCGGCACGAATCATATAACGAGCCCAGCTCACTTTGTGCAAAGAATTAAAGCGCGATGCAGTCTCGTTCCCAAGACGGGAGTGAAGGAGTGCTGGACGGGTTGCCCGGCAGAGTACGGCTATTGATGGTTGGCGGCAACCGCCCGGCGGTATAAGGCCACGTTGCGGTTGTGCTCCTCGGCACTGCGTGCAAATCTATGGTGTCCGTTGTTATCGCTTACAAAAAAAAGATATTGGCTCTCGGCGGGATGTAAAGCCGCTTGCAGCGAGGCACGGCCAGGATTGGCGATAGGTCCGGGGGGCATGCCGGCGTACTTGTAGGTGTTGTAACGCGAGTCGTAAGCGAGGTCCGAGGCGTAGATCGTGCCGCGATATCGACCGTCGAGCAATGCGGCATAAATCACGGTCGGGTCGGCCCCGAACAGCATGTTCTTCGAAAGCCGGTTGTAGTAGACGCTGGCCACCATCGACCGCTCTTCCGGCACAGCGGTCTCTTTTTCGACAATTGAGGCCATAGTCACAATGCGATGAATGTTCAGCGCGTTTTGCGCTTGCGAATTCTCGATGCTCATCAGACCGATGGCACGAGCTTCCTGACGGAAGCGGCGAACCATCGCTGCTGCCATGTCTCCCATGCTCTGGGTACGCGTGAATTCGTAAGTGTCGGGGAAAAGATAGCCTTCAAGTGTTTTGGCGTCGGGATCGAGATCGGAAACCAGAGTGACATTCGAGCGGGCGGCCTTCAGGAATTCGTCCCGGGAGCCAAGCCCCGCGGCTTCGATCGTATTCGCGATGTCGAACATGTTGAAGCCTTCGGGAATAACGACCTCGTGCTTGAAGACATCGCCGGTGGCGAGTCGGCGATGGATTTCGATGGTGCTAGCAGCGCGGTCAAACTTGTACTCACCAGCCTTCAGCGACTTGGGGTGGACAACATAATGCCAGAGCAGGAAAGCATTAACGTCGCGGATCATCCCCGCATTCTTCAACTCGGCAGCAATGTGGCGCGTGGTCCAACCGGGACGAAGAAGGACGAAGGTGTCCTGCTTGGGTTTGACCGGCACGAGTAGGCCGTAGGCCACCCAGAGTCCTGCAACCAGGATTATCAGCACAAAAATTTTGAGCAGTGTGCGCAAGCTAGCAGTGTAAAGGCTCAGTCAGCCCAAATCCAGTTACAAGAGGGTAGATGCGTACTCTCCCGGTTTTCGTGAGGGTTCGACACAGTAGTAGCACCTGATAATGTGTTGATATCACGCTGCCCCGAATGATACTTCAGTAACTTCAAGCCACTCAAGGTGTTATACATGGCTAGACTCTCCGAGCCCGCTTTCTATTTGGAATCATGATCAGTCGCCGAGTCAGGAACGGACGGCCTGGGGTGTAAAAGGAGTAAAATACCAGCAGCGAGAGTTACAGGGGCGGCATCAAAACCTAAGCGGAAATGCCGCGCCATTTTAGGACCTTAATGAAAAATCTCCACCGCGCTACGTTTGTTCTATTGGCCGCTTCCCTCACGGGTTTCGCCCAAACAGCTGACACACCTTCGCAAACCGGCCAGAAAGAAATGCCCACGACGACGAGCGGCGCGGTTGGTACTGAAGCTCCCGCAGAGCAGCCGAAGAAAGCTGACGCCTACTATCACTACTCCATGGCTCATATCTACGAGGAGTTGGTGACTATGTATGGCCGGACAGAGTACGCTCCTAAGGCTATCGAGGAGTACCGGGCAGCACTAAATGCCGATCCCAACTCGGCGTACCTGCAGGCTGGGCTCGCCGAGTTGTACGCGAAAACGGGCCGAATCCGCGATGCTGTCCTGGAAGCACAGGACATCCTGGAGAAGAATCCTAACAACGTAGACGCGCGCAAGCTGCTCGGTCGTATCTACCTGCGATCCCTTGGCGATACGCAGGCCGGCACCCAGTCAACGGAGATATTGAAGCGGGCAATCGAACAGTACGAAGCGATCGTCAAGCTCGAACCGAAGTCGGTCGACAATCACCTGCTGCTTGGGCGCCTATACCGCCTGAACAACAACGTCGGCAGGGCGGAACAGGAGTTCAAGGAGGCCGTTCAGCTTGATCCGACCTCGGAAGATGCTGTCACAACACTTGCCTATCTCTACAACGAGCAGGGTCAGGCAAAGAAGGCGGCGGACATTCTCAGTTCAGTCCCGAACGCGGAGCGTACGTCGAAGCTGTATTCGGCTCTTGGATTCACTTACGAGCAGCAAAAGGACTACAAGAACGCCGTCGGTGCCTACAAGCAGGCAGTCGACCAGGATAGCGACAACTTGGATGCGATGCGCGGACTGGCGCAGAACCTGATGAGCGATGGGCAATTGGACGAGGCCCTAAAGCAATACAAAAAGATCATTGAGGGTGATCCGCAAGATCCGCAGAGCTACATGAGGATTGCGGAGATATATCGCCGGACGGGAAATTTCGATCAGGCACTCGATGCCTTGAAGAAGGCCGAAATGTACGTGCAGGACTCGCTTGAGGTGCCGTACAACATGGCGGTGATTTACCAGGCGCAAGGGAAATTCGATGAGGCTGCGAATATCCTGCAGGATCTTGTACAAAAGTCCGAAAAGACGGGCGCTTATACGAGCGGCGAACAGAATAACCGCTCAGTGTTCCTCGAGCGACTTGGTGGACTATATCGGGATTCCAATAAAACGCAGCAGGCGGTCGACACCTTCCGTAAGATGATTTCGCTCGGTGACGATAACGCCACCAGGGCATACCAGGAGATCGTTGAAACCTATCGTGATGCAAAGGACTGGCAGCAGGCCACGTCGGCCGCACAAGAAGCCGTGCAGAAATTCCCCAATGATCGCAGCCTGAAGTTGACATTGGCCGCGCAACTTGCCGATACGGGTCAGGCTGATCAGGCGCTGGAGCAGACGAAATCGTTGCTGAAGGGTACACCCGATGACCGCGAGGTCTATCTGAACTTGGGAAACATGTATATGCGTCTGAAGCGCTGGAAAGAGGCCGACGAGGCCCTGACCAAGGCTCTGGAGCTTTCGACGAAGCAGGAAGAAAAAGACTCCGTTAGCTTTATCATGGCTTCTGCCGCCGAGCGCCAGAAGAAGTACGACGAAGCCGAGATCATTTTTAAGAGACTGCTGACGAGCGATCCCAACAACACGATGGTGCTGAACTATTTGGGATATATGCTTGCCGATCGAGGCATTAGGCTGGAAGAGGCGATCGGATACTTGAAGAAGGCATTGCAATTGGATCCGCAGAACGGGGCATATCTGGATTCGATCGGGTGGGCGTACTACAAGATGGGCGATTATGTTCTAGCCGAGGAGAACCTGAAGCACGCGACGGAGCGGATCGGAAGCGACCCGACCGTGCAGGACCATCTCGGCGAAGTCTATGCGAAGACTGGTCGACTGAAGTTGGCAGCAGCTGCATGGGAGCGTGCCCTCGTCGAGTGGAACAAGTCGGCGCCGGCTGACGTGGACCAAAATGACTTTGCGAAAGTGCAGAAGAAACTGGAGTCGGCGAAAGTCAAGCTGGCACGGCAGCAGGAACGTAAGTCAGCGCAAGCCACCAAGCCGTAAGACTGTTCTCAGTGGCTAGTTCTCAGTTGGGCGGCGCCGTTTGGCGCCGCTTTTGTTTGCCGACACAATCGGCTTGCATGTCATGTTAAGAAACGGGACACTAGGTTACATGCTGGCGACGTATGCGGTGCGCGTGGAGGATTCGCGGGGACGAAAGTTTCCGGAGAAGGAACATCCGTATCGCAACGCCTATCAGCGGGACCGGGACCGCGTCATCCACGCGCGGGCGTTTCGGCGTCTCGAGAACAAGACCCAGGTTTTCACGCGTCGACTGTCAGACCACTTCAGAAATCGCCTTACCCACACGATTGAGGTTGCACAGATTTCACGGACCATAGCGGCAGCCCTCGGGTTGAACTGCGATCTGGTGGAAGCGCTGGCACTAGTTCACGACATCGGGCATCCCCCGTTCGGGCACTCGGGTGAAAAGGCGCTTGATGCCGAGATGAAGGCATACGGTAGCTACTTCGATCACAATATTCATGCGCTGCGTATAGTCGAGGACTTCGAACTGCGGTATGTCGACTTCCGCGGACTCAATCTTAGTTTCGAGGTGCGCGAGGGCATCATCAAGCACTCGCACGATTACGACGCGGCCAAGTATCCGGAATTGAGCGAGTATTTGCTCGATAAGCGGCCTCCGCTCGAAGCGCAGTTGATCGACCTGACAGATGAAATCGCGTACAACACGGCGGACCTCGATGACGGCTACGAAGCTCGAATCCTGACGGTGAAGCAGATACGAGCGGGCGTGCCCCTGTTCGATCGGTACTACGCCGAGGTGGAAGAGGAGCATCCTGGCGCGCTCGAGAAGCTGAAGTTCAACGAAGTGCTAAAGAAGATATTCAATCGTTTCGTGACCGACCTAATCGAGAACACAAAGAAGTCCGTGAGCGAGTCGAAGGTCAAAAGCCTTCACGACATTCGGACGTTCCCGAAGCGACTGGCTTGTTTCAGCGATCAGGTTGAGTTGGAGCGACGTGAGACGAAAGAGTTTCTGTATCAGAACCTCTATTTCAGCAAGAGCTTGAAGGGCGACAAAGAGAAGGCAGAGGTAATCGTGAAGGAGTTGTTCGATTACTGGCTGGCGCATCCGGATGCCTTGCCACACAGTTATCGGGATAAGGCTGAGCACGAACCATTGGCGCGAGTAGTATGCGACTACATTGCGGGCATGACCGATCCGTTTGTGCTTGAGTGCCACCGGAAATTGTGCGCGCCAAAGAAGCTGCCCGAGAACCAGCGTATTCTATTTCCTTAGCGGAATACCCAACGGGGGCTTGGTCTGGAGAAGCTTTGATTTCCGTTATCCAATTCGGCACCCTCGACTACGCGACCGGCCTGCGACTGCAGCAGAAGGTGGTCGAACTGCGCAAAGCTGACAGGATCGGCGACACGCTGCTGCTGCTGGAGCATACGCCAGTGATCACGCTCGGCCGCAACGCTAAGCAGTCAAACATTATCGCTTCCCCCGAACTGCTGAAGCGGCGTGGCGTCGAGGTGTTCGAATGCGATCGCGGCGGAGACGTTACGTATCATGGCCCAGGGCAATTGGTCGGGTACCCAGTCTTTGATCTGCGAGCGCAACTTGGAGATGACGGGCAGCGCAAGACGGTCGGTGCCGTTGAGTACGTCAGACGAGTGGAAGAGGCGTTGATTCGAACGTGTGCCGAGTACGGCATTGCCACCGAGCGCGTGAAGGGAATGACGGGCGTGTGGACTGAACCGGGCTACAACGGGCACGATCAGGCAAAGATTGCTGCGATTGGCGTTCATATCTCGCGGGCGGTCACGTCACATGGCTTCGCGCTGAACGTGAACACCGATCTGGACTACTTCAAGCTGATCGTGCCGTGCGGGATTTCCACGAAGCCGGTAACGTCGATTCATAAAGAGCTTGGCCATGAGGTCGCGATCGATGAGGTCGCGCAGGTCGTCACGCGCAACTTCGGGCGCGTGTTCAAGTCGCAGGTACTCTGGCTGCAAACGCTCGATGACCTGCTCGGGCAATCCGTCGGAGTACCGATGAAGGAACCTGACAATCTGAGGCGACTGCGCGGCGACGATGACCTAACGTGGGTTTAGTTGCGCACAGGCGCTAAGCCGCATCCAACCGCTGTTCAGCAGTAACCTGGCGACCACATGGCAACGAAGAAGCGGTCTGGAAAGAAGTCTCCTGAATCCATAGAGCGACCGCACGACCCTGTCGCGACAGTCGCCGAGATTCCAGCTACACCCGGTAACCCCTCGCAACTTCGCTCCTACAACATTCAGGACTACCGCCTGGAGCATCCGAAGTTCGAAGTTCTGCAAGTTCCGGACTGCGACGAATGCCACTACGAGGTGCGCGGCGACCTCAGCGCCGAGCCTCCCCCGATTCGCGAGTCGAAGTATCTCACACCCGAGCAGCACATCAGTATCTATCGCTGGATGCTACTGACTCGCGCCATGGAAGCGGCGCTGGAGAACCTTTACAAGCAGGGCAAGGCCGTCGGAGGCGTGTACTTCGGACTTGGGCAGGAAGCATGCTCGTGCGCATCGGCGTACGCATTGAAGGCTGATGAGTGGTTGGGGCCGATGATCCGCAACCAAGGCGCCCTGCTCGTTCGCGGGTTCTCAGCGCGCGACATCATGATGCAGTACATGGCAAAGGCCGGCTCACCAACGAATGGCCGGGATGCCAGCTCGCACTTCGGCGACATCCACGAGAAGAACGTGGTCGCACCGATCTCGACGCTGGGCGACCTAATTCCCGTGCTCGCCGGAGTCGCACTGGGCGCGCGCATTCAGGGACGCAACATCGCCACCATGACTTACGTCGGCGACGGCGGCCAGTCGACCGGCGTGACCTACGAGGGGCTGAACTTTGCCGCCGTGCAGAAACTCGGCCTCGTGCTCATCGTCGAGAACAATCTTTGGGGATACTCGACGCCGAGCGACATGCAATTCCGCGTGAAAGACCTTGCCGAACGCTCGATTGCCTACGGCATCCCGGGCGTGATCGTGGACGGCACCGATGCCTGCCAGGTTTATGACGCCGCGCACGAAGCCTCCGAACGCGCCCGCCGTGGCGAAGGACCGACGCTGATCGAAGCCAAGATGATGCGCATGAAAGGCCATGCCATTCACGACGCAGCAAACTATGTTCCGCGCGATCTGTTCGAATACTGGAAGAAGCGCGACCCGATTGCTCGGCTGCAGGATTACTTGGTAAACGCAAAGGGCTGGCTAACGCGCGAGGCGAACGAGAGCATGAAGGCAGAGGTCGAGAAACAGATCGAAGCTGAGCGAGACTTTGCTGACGCGTCCCCCATGCCGGACCCTGCGACAACGCCACAGAACATCTGGTGCGAAGAATCGTGCCACGAGGTTAAGCCGAGGTATGCTGTGCCAAAACCGCGTAAAGCGAGAGAATCAGCGAGGCAGGCGAAGGGAGAGGCGGTCCATCTCTGGTAGCTATGCCGACTCTGACCTATCTCGAAGCAATTCGCTCCGGCCTCTGGGAGGAAATGGAGCGCGATCCGACGGTCTTCTGTATTGGCGAGGACATTGGCATTTACGGTGGAGCTTTCAAGGTGACGGAGGGCTTCATCGACCGCTTCGGGTCCGAGCGTGTGATTGACACGCCGATTGCTGAGTCGGCCATCGTCGGCGCGGCGTTCGGTGCGGCACTAACGGGATTGCGCCCGGTCGCCGAGTTTCAGTTCATGGACTTCCTGCCCTGCGCTTTCAACCAGATCACAAACATGGTCGCGAAGGCGCACTATCGCTGGAATGCACCGGCACCGCTGGTAGTCCGCGGACCGAGTGGAGGTGGCGTACATGGCGGACCCTTTCACTCACAGAACCCAGAGGCCTACTTCACGCACACGCCCGGCCTTAAAGTCGTCTGCCCGGCGACGGCTTACGATGCGAAAGGGCTCATCAAGTCCGTGATCCGCGATAACAATCCGTGCATATTTTTTGAACATAAATTCCTATACCGGCGCATCAAAGAAGCTGTGCCGGACGGAGACTACACTGTTCCGCTCGGCAAAGCGCGCGTCGCCCGTGAAGGACGTCACCTGAGCGTGATCACTTACGCAGCGATGGTGCACGTAGCGCTTGAAGCTGCAGAGATCCTGGCAAAAGAGGGCATTGAACTGGAAGTTGTTGACCTTCGCACGCTGCTGCCGCTGGATCGAGAGGCCATTGCACAGACGGTCAGGCGCACGAACAAGGTCATCATTCTTCATGAAGATGTGAAAACCGGCGGATTCGCGGGCGAGATCGCGGCAGTCATCAATGAGGAAGCATTTGACGATCTTGACGGCCCGATCGTGCGTATCACGTCGCGCGACACACCGGTGCCGTTTTCGCCACCGCTGGAAGAGGCGTTCATGCCAAAGGTGGCCGATGTAGTTCGCGAGGCGCGCAAGCTACATCAATATTGACAGGGACGCTGCAGACAGAACCCCGGAACATAATCTTACACTGCAATATTGAAGTTGTGCGGAAAGGTACGTTATGCCGACCGACGTAGTCATGCCCCAGATGGGGGAGTCGATTTTTGAAGGGACCATTACCAAGTGGCTGAAGAAGCCCGGCGAAAAGGTTCAGCGCGACGAACCGTTATTCGAGATCTCCACCGACAAGGTTGACGCCGAAATTCCCGCGCCTGCATCCGGCGTACTGAAAGAGATCAAGACACCCGAAGGTACGACTGTTCAGGTGAACAGTATCGTGGGCGTGATCGACGGCGACGGCGCTGGAGCAGCACCTTCAGCATCCGGCCCGGCACCTAGTCCAGCGGCAACGCAGGTGGCGCCGACCGAACCACCGCCAGCACCGCCCAAAGCTGAACCTGCCGCGCCCAGTGCGCCGGTTCCTGCTCACGCGGCCGAGGAAGCCGAGGAGGGCGAACACATTCGCTCGTCACCGCTCGTGCGCAAGATCGCTAAGGAACACGGTGTCAACCTCGCACAGGTTCCCGGGACTGGCCTGGGCGGTCGCATCACGAAGGAAGACATTCTGAGTTTCATCGAGAAGCACCCGGCGGGAGCACCAGTCACAGCACCCGCCCCGGCCAAAGCTCCTGCGGTTCCAACTACTCCGGCAGCGCAACTCCCCGCCGCAGGACCGGTTGTTGTCCCCGGTGAACTCGTGCCGATGACGCCGATGCGCAAGATCATCGCCGAGCGTATGGTCGAGTCTAAGCGCACGAGCGCGCACGTTCACACCGTCTACGAAGTTGACATGACGCGGGTTATGAACCTTCGTGCGAAGGCCAAGCGCGAGTTTGAGGCCCGTACCGGCAACAAGCTGACGCCCATGCCGTTTTTCTGCCGTGCCGTGCTGCACGGTGTTCGCAAGTGGCCGATCGTGAACGCCTCGGTTGAAGGCGACAACATTCGTTATCACCGTGAGGTCAACATCGGCGTGGCCGTCGCGCTCGACTGGGGATTGATCGTTCCCGTCATCAAGAACGCCGAAGAGCTGAACTTCCTGGGACTGCAACGCGCGATCAGTGATGTCGCCGACCGTGCACGCGCAAAACGTCTGAAGCCCGAAGAAGTCCAGGGCGGCACGTTCACCATCACCAACCCCGGCAGCTTCGGTCAAATGTTCGGATTGCCGATCATCATGCAGCCGCAGGTGGCGATCATGGGCATCGGCTCGATCAAGAAGCAGCCTGTCGTTGTAACGGACGAGAACGGGCTCGATTCGATCGCGATCCGATCCATCTGCCATCTGACTCTGGGCTACGATCACCGCATCATCGATGGCGCAGTTGCCGACCAGTTCCTGCGAGATGTGGCGCACTATCTGGAGAACTGGAACGAGGACTTGGGGTAGAACAAACACCCAGCAATCAGCAGTCAGGCGTTAGAAACGCTCACTGCTGATTGCTATGTTTTGATTGCTAGACTTTGTTCTTCGCCCAGACGCTGGCATTCAAACACTGCACAACGCCGTCCACGACTTTCGAGAGACCATCCCGGAATTTGTCTTCGTCCACAACCTCGCGCGCCGTGATTGCCTCGCCGATATTCAATGCGGAGGAGACGAACGAGAGCGCCGCCTCCTTCTTTTCGTTGCCGCTCCTGCTTCCGAAAATGGCTTCTACTCCATGTACAACCGCTGGAACAAAAGCGATTCCACGCAGTACGGTGCTCAGGAAATTCATTTAGCTCTCCTTTGTGATTAGGCGCGATAGTTCGCGCTGATTGGTTTCCGCAGACACACGTCGGCCGGACACGGAAAGAAAGAGAATGAAAGAAAGCGTCCGTGCTGGCCGCGCATATCCGCGGTGTCTCGTGCGTTACTGTTGTTTTGGGTGGTCTAGTTCGTCGAATTTGTTCGCACGATATACGTTCAACACTTTTTCCGCGTAGGATGGGTCTGTCGCCCAGTGTTTTGCTAAAGCACGAACAAACGCTTCAGGATCTCCGGCGCTGTTCCGCGCGTCCGCGTAACATGCCAGCTTCAAGATCAGCCGATCGCGGTCCGCAAAGCATTCAGCCATAGACGTGTACTTTGCGAACCGCGCCGCCGTGTGCACGCTGACTCCTTTGACCGCTTCAGTCGTCGGCAATTCGATATACCCATGCTCGCCGTGCGCCTTGATCCCGAAGTAGTTGTTGGCCTCTCGCGAGAGTTGCGACTTCCCCCACGCACCTTCTAGAGCGGCTTGGGCGACGGTCACGCCCGCAGGCAGTCCGCTGATGCGCGACGAATCGCGCGCGGCCACAGTCGCCGCGGTTAGGAAATCCTGTTTTGTCATTCTTCTCCTCGTGTCGTGCTGGGTCAGTGGCTTACTCGCACGTAATCGATGGCCAGATGAATCATGGTCACAACCGCGGCAATCGCAGCACCCAATCCGCCAGCTCGCTGAAGGAAGGCCTCGTGGCGCTCCACCTTCTCTTCCAGTTGCTTCATTCGCCCGGCATTGCCATCGCCCACGAGTGAGTGCATTTGCGTTCTCAGTGCAGAAAGGTCTTCGAGAACTCTTCGTTCGAAGTCGGTCATAACGGGTAATCGATGTGCAGCGCGGTAGAGTAGCGCGAGTACTTCGCAGGCGCGCTCGCATCGTACTGCCGCAGGTAGTAGGTTTGAGAGCGAGAGAGACGCGGCAACGCGAACGTCTGCGCACTAAAGCGGCCGACAAGGTTTCGATCGTTCTGCATTCCCCAACCTGTGTCGCTGCGACGCACCTCGAAACCGCCGCCCGCCGGCGGCGCTGATCCAGTATTTACACTCAATACGACTGAGCTCACCGCCGTGACCTCGGCCAGCGGCAGATCCGCGATATACGTGTTACCTGCAGTCTCGGTGGTGGCCGTCACATCTGGGATGTAGCCGAGGTGCGCCGAGTCGAACTCGAATGCGAGTGGTTCGGCGGCATCGTTGGCGAACTTCAGCGTATACTGCGCGTGATCGCCTACGAGATCCGCGCACTCGATCTCCACTTCGCGTATGACGGCGGTAAAGCTCGCACTGCGTGACGGAACGTTGACCGCGAGTGCATTGCCCGGCCAGAAATCGTCCGCGTGCTGCGGCAGACAGTCATTCCACACCCGGTACTCGCCTTTCCAGGCCGCCGACGTCAAATCGTCGAGCAACGCCAGGGCGGCGATTTCGCACTCGCTTGACGTACGTGCGGATGGAGCGAGGATGCTCCTCATCCCAATCCGTGTTCCGTCATCTCCTTTGCGCGAGTTCTCCACGACGCTCGCTGGATCGATGATTCGCACGGTCGCAGTCGCACCCGTTCGATAGCTGACACGTATGGCCTCATTCGAGGCAGGCACACTCGCGGAAAAGAAGCGCACTGCTGGACTACTGCTGTACTGGCAATGCGCACCTTCGGCAAGTGCTCCGACAATCTTCCGTTGAGATCCTTGCCCCGGCAGCGTTGTTGCGACCTCAATCTCCGGACCGCGTGACAACCTTGTGTACGAGATCGTACACTGCATCGCCTGACTGTTGACCAGTGCATAGGTGCAATATGCTGGCACGTTCGCGATGACACCATCGTAGAGAACGGTGGAAGTGTTCACCAGCGTCCCAGCATCATTTGGGTCAATATCGTGTACCTCCAGGACAAGACGAGCACCGCCCGTCTGGATGTCACCGCCAAGAGCGTCTCCAGCAACGTGCTTGGACGAGTGGAACCTCTGGGATTGACGGAACGGTTGAGTGCCGCTGATCCGCGTGACCAGCGCGTAGCGATGACCTGGTTGGGTCGTGATGGGTGTACCAGCCGGGCCGCCGTTAATGATCGCGGCGATGGTGGATTGTGCGCCCGAGGGCTGCACACGGAATCCGGCGAGACAGTGTGCAGAATCGACTGAGCCGTTATACATTCCGCCGAGGAGGCCGTTCGATGCACCGCCGAATTCCACTTCCCCGTGCTGCATCATCAGCGGTTCTCCCAGTTCCACCTGCTCGACAAAGGTCAGCGTGGTTCCACCATCTGCCCCCGATCCGCCGCTTACACGGAGTTTCCCACTAGAAATGCTGATCGCACCGCTCGTATCGATCACTTTCCAGAGATGAGGCTTTATGGCCGCCGATTCGTATTCATCTTCAAAGAATGTGTGTCGCTTGAGATACGGCGTGTGCGACATGTAATAAGTGAGCGTGTATCCGTCACCAAGAAAGTAGTCTTTTATGTAGGCGGCGGGCTCAAATGCGCCCGTTACGACCAGATCATTGACCAGCACATCGGGTGACGAGAGCCTCAGACCGTCGGGAGAGAACTGGCCTGCATTCTCGTCCAGCACATACGAATCCTTGCCGACTGCGCTGAACGATAGCTTCCCGTCGTGCACCCGGTACGCCCCGCGTGCGCGCAGAGCCAACCGTCGGGCATGCTCTGACCAAACAACACTCTGGCTCGCTGAGTACGATGGGATTGTATCGACCGCATCGACTTGGGTCGTATCCACCGGCGCTCCGGTGTCTCCCACCAGCTGCCTAAGAATGTCGCCTGCGGTGCGATCGACGAACGGTGCTCGATCAGCAATGCACCTACGATCGAGCAAGAACTCATCGCTGAGTGCAGCGACGGAATACCGATATGCCGGCCCGCGTTCGCCCCATCCCAGGTACTCATAATCCGGAACCGCGCTTGTGTATCCGGTGAAAAGCGCAATTCCATCTTCCCGCGCCAGCACAATGCGAGCGCCACTTGCGGGAACGACGAAGTCCGGACCTGCTGCAATCAGGCCAACAGTCAGATGCGAGGGACGATTGAGGCGCCGCTGAATCCGAGGACTCGCATCTGCGTCGATGTTCGCTGTATAGTCGCGCGCTCCGGCGCCATCAAAGTTGTCTATGGTCAGTTTCATATAATCTATTCAGTCGCGCTGGCGTAATCCCGCCGGCCGCTCGTGTTCATCAAAGTGAAAGTGCATGACGGATCACGCCACAGAACGCATGATCGAGCTTCAGAAGAGGCTGACTATTCGGCTTGCTGAGCTTGGCTTTGAAGGGCAATCGGCGACGAACATCGTCCATCGGCTCGCCGAAATAGCAGTCCTCGCAGGAGACGTTCGTGAGGAGTGCGTACCTCTGTTTCTTGAACTCTCTCCCGAACACCGCGATGCGCTTGTCAGCGTTGTTGCTCATATCAAGCTGGACCTCGCTGAAATCCGCGACGGAATCAACGACCTCGAAGCCGACCTGAGTCATTTGCTTGAATTCCTGCAAAAACGGTGATTGTCAGTACGCAGGCACTTTAGGCGCAGGGACGTAGGAGCGCCAACATAGACATTGCTGACCGTCATTAGGGTCGGCATATGGGAGTGCCAGAAGATTTGCGTGGAGCATCATCGCTCGTAGCGGGTCTTCAATCTCAGCTGCACTCTCCGCGGCCGAAGCGCACGGCTGCAGTCGCGGATAGTAGAAGCAGATTCGTCCACCACTTTGCGTTTCGGAAATAAGTACTGCCGACCACTCCTGGAAGAAACTGCTCCCTTCACGATCGACAAATCCGGTGACGAGTTGCAGTTTCGCTCCCGCCGCCGGCGTGCCTCCGATCAGCGGACTCGCAAGCACGAGTGCATCTGCGGTCTTGGCCGCAACGCAGCCCAAATTGAACGTGATGCGACGGATATAGTCGCGGCTCAGCCCGACAGATGATCGTACGTACGCAGCTGCAATCCCGGCGTTAATGAGTCCGGTCTGTCCCGTGTAGTCAATATCAACTGCCACGAGATCACCAATGTTGAACGTTGCCACTATCGCGGGTCCGACCACAATAGTCGTCGCGGTCGAACCCGCAAGTACATCGACCGGAGGCACGGCCGGTCCGCCCGATGGCGCACCGCTATTAGCAGCGGCCAGCACGTTCATGTGTTCCGCGCCGCCTGCGATTGCCATCTGCACCTTTCCCCAATCCCGAAAGTCAAACTCGACGCGAGCGTCAATCGCAGAACGAAACTGCGAGACATTAGCGCCGCTGCTCCCTCCACGTACCTGGGCGATCTTCGTGCCAGATAAGCGCTTCAAGTTGGTTATCGCTCCTGCGTTAATCCAGGGAGCAGGTGGTGCACTCGCGGTGAAGGAGGCGATCTGCGCTGGATCAAAGATCGCTGCTTCATTGCTTGCACGATTGACTGGAGCAAAGAACGCATGCCACTCGCTCACAATCGGCGACATTCCAGATCTGGAGTTACTCATGCTGCGTTGATCTCCGGGTAGAAGTAAAGGGTCACTTGGACCTCACGGGACAGTTCTGCCCCGTTTGGTTCGACGTCACCAATGTGAGGCGCACTCCAGAAGACCTTTGTGCCCAGGTCGGTGACTGGGTCCTTGCTGTAGTCGCACTTTGGAGCTGAGCGGATAGAACACATATCGATCAGCTCGGAGTCGAGCTTACCCAGGGAGCGTCCGCGATCGGCGCTCCCGTCCACGGTGCCGCGCGTTCGGTAACTCAGGGTGACTGCAACGGACATCAGCGGGGGCGCACTCTCGCATAGGCTCAAAACCTTCGCCGCGCCGAACGAAACGTAGAAGCAGTCATTGAGTCTCTCGGCGGATGTCACCGGTTCGTTCTCGCCGACCAAGATAGCCGCCTGAGAGACCCCGTCAATGACCACTGCACGCTGCGGATTCAACTCGGCAAGACGAGAACGTAATGCCATGTAGAAGCTGTCTTTGGCGAATTGCATCCTTACTCCCTTATCATCAGGCGATAGAGATATGGTTGGCCCGCAAAGAGTTCACACTCGATGCCGATGATCCGCAACAGCTTGCCATCGCGCACGACGCCAAGCGCGCTTTGAAAGAGGTCTTCGGCCGTTTGACTCTGTCGAATATCAACTTGCTGCTGAACGGGTCGAGCCGACACAGTGCACACGAACGACCCGTCGTCCGATGCTCGAACTACCGCAGGTGAGAGCGCGACCTCTTCCGTGACATCGCTCGTCAGGCCCAGTCGCGCGCTCGCCCCTGTGGTGTCGAGCTGCGACGCACATGAGAATCGCAGGGCGATTCTTGTACCGCCGAGAGCGCGCAGCAAAGCGTCCGTCGTGCGGATCACACCAACTCCACTACTGAGTCCGATCACACTTGGAATCGTTTCCACTCAGGCCACCTTTTGCGCGACGTAAGGTGCAAGCAGCGAGCGCACTGTCGCATCGATGATCGCGTCGGCAAAGTACTCAAGATGCATCGCGTCGAGCGTACCGGCCTTCACGTTGAGCGCCGGAGTTGCCTGCATATTGCGCACAATCTGCGACGTGGCGAACTTCACGGCGTCCGGGACGGAATCGCTGCCGGCTGTGTACGTCACCTCGATTTCGTTGAATCCAAGCCCCAGGGCATTCGTCGGCAGCGTGATTTCGCCAGTCGTCAAGCAGACATCAACGCTGGCCGGATCCAAGTCAGTCCAGGCGCCCGGCAGACCGAATGCCAGTGCTATGTCGGACGCAAACTGCGGATCGCAACCGCCACCGTATCCGATCCCGAAGGAAGGCAGGCTCTCGCCGCGCCTTGGAACTCCGTATCGCGCCCGCAACGACATGATCGCGGTATTATTACCGTCGACCACAGACAAGGGCACGTACGTGAGCCGCGCCGTATTGCGGCCATGAGCAATCCGCAACTGTTCCGTGTACTGCGCTGACGCAAGTGTCTTTCTGCGGCAATGCGCATTGATGAGCGACGATGCCGCCGATACATACACCTCAGGCACCGTCGCCTCAAGTCCGTACAACTCGTATTCAGACGAGTCCAGATAGTTCATTCAGTTTGCCCCTTCTGCTTTGGTTACTGACAATGCCCACACCTGCCGGACTCGGCAGATGTGGGCTTCGGATGGGGACCTACCGCTGGACAATGACCTTGCAGTGCGCGTAAGAGGCGCCCTTTACCACGACGCCGCCGAACTTCACGACAACCGACTGTTGCGCAAGATTGCCGCTCATTCCGAGTTGGAACACGCGAGGATTCGGGTCCGTCAGCCAGTGATATTCGATCAGATCCTCACTGACGATGTACGCCGGCAACTCCGCATTCCCGCTTCCGATCGTGCCGGTATAGCCGAGAGCCCATTCCGGAATCAGCGGCAGTTCCCCAGCCTGGGTCGAGATCGTCTTCACGCGGAAGCCGCCGCTCACTTCCTGAGTTGAAAGCACGACGTTGTACCGCGACGTCATCTCGCGATCGATAAGGTCAAGTAACATCGGGTTGGCGTAGATGGCCGTCGGACGCACTTCGTAGTTGGAGTTCGAGACCATCGTCGCAACCGTCTCGCGGATCTTATCTACCGCGTCCGCCGCCGGTGTGACCGTGACCACGTTCCCGCCATCGGCGATTTGGCTGCCCACTCCGTAGTACTGGTTCGTCGTCGGCGCGCTCAAGGACGTATCGTTTCCGTTCCACAGCGCGACATCGTGAGTACGCATCAGGCCCTCAACGGCGTCAGCCAGGTCTTTCGCCTGGAGAAACGCAAACTGGCTCTGCTGCGAACCGATCTCCATGTCAAAGAGGTTGTAGTTGATCTGTGAGACGAGTGCTTTCAGCGGAACGCTACGCTCAACGCGAGTCGGATTCCCGAGCTTCGCGACGATATTGCGCGGATCGACGAACCCATCCGCAGCACTCGGCGATACAATCCCGGTCTGTTCGAAAAAGCGCGATGGATGACCCGTTGCTGGCGTCTGCTTGATGCGCTGGCCGAACACGCCGCGACGGCGCACGATGTCGGAGATTTCCGACTGATATCGGTTTACTTCCACTGCGCCCGGTCCCATGAAATCGGCCGCGCTGTGCAGATCCAAGAATTGTGCTGACATGTATTCTCCCTTTTGAGCTCAAATTGAAAAGGCTGGAGCCGGGCTCCAGCCGCAACAAGACTGAGTACCGAGTACTCGGTACTCTCAACTGCCTTTACGCGATCATTCCCGCACGCGCCAACTCGGCCTTGACCGTGATGCGCTGCTCAAGGCTCAGCGCGGATAGCGCTTTTTCGAGGGCACTGGCCTCGATCAATGCACTTGAGTCCTCCAAGCCGCTCTTGCTGAGCAACCCAGAGACTAGGGGCGACAACGTTTTGCGCGCCAGTCTTCCGGCCTGCGCCTTCAGTTCTGCGTTCTCTCGCTCTACCTGTGCCAGTCGGTCACCTAGCCCGTCTTCGGCATTCACCGCTTCCCGCTCTTTCTCTTCCTTGGAGGGGCCACTTTCCTTATCCTCGATAGCCGCGATGATCCGGTCCACCTTAAGGTGCAACTCCTGCTGGGATGCCTCAATACGCCCCAGCACCTTCTCCAAGGCTTCTGCCGCGGCCGCCAGCCGTTCTGAACTTGCAGCTAGACTTGTGTTCTCGTCCATTCCGTCTCCTGTGCTTTAGTTGTGTGCTCTGGTTACTGAACTCGCGCCGAGTCAGCTGTGTCCATTAGCTCAATGCTCGTGTTCCGATAGGCGGCTTTATCGCGCCTCAAGAGCGCTGCACCCGTAAACGTACAGCTTGTAATGCTCCAGATCGGCGCTTTCATGTCTGCTATCCGCGCATCGGCTATCTCGTAGGACATGCCGAGCACGTTCCTGCCCTTTCTGCGCATTTCGCTGACGATCTCGGGGAAGTCACGTGCAAACACGTATCCGCTCACCTCAATGCAGGAGCCGGAGGATTGCGTGGCGCCAGCACCCCTGAAGAGTGGGCTGTGGTCCACGATGTCCGCACTTGTAATTACACCGATTTTCATCCGCGCATCATGACGATCCAGCGTGGGCGTGTAGTCCAACGCCATCCCAAGTAGCGACGGCAAGGCACACTCCGCCGCCGATTTCGTCAGCACCACTCGATGGCCTCTCGCTCCGGAAGGCGGCTTGTCTGACGGTGTATCGACGAACGTGAGGACACCGCGAAACCCCGTTCTGTTCGGATGTCGGTCAACTTGCGGCATCTCAATCGCCATCGATTGAAGTAGAAGTCCCATTTGTCTCCTGGTTACGAACAACCGCGGTTTGGGTTAGGCCTTTAGTTCCGGAAGTCCACGCATTACGCGGACTTCGTTGACGGTCAGAACACCGCTTCGCAACAGTATTTCTTGCACTTGCGCCTGCTCCATTTCATTCGGCGCATCAACGTCGATGAACACGAACTCCAGATCGTTCCAGCCCAGCTTCTTTGCTATGGCGTCGCGGGTGAGATGTTCCGCGAAGAGCCGGGCAGTCGGAACGATTGCAGTCTGAAACGCATGAACAGAGAGTTCACCCGCAGTCGAACGATTAACATCACCTTCGACGCCCAGGAACATCGGTGGAAGATCAAACGCATCCGCAATGATGCGTAGCAGGAACTGTTGCCATTGCAGCCGGAGATCGGCGTCGGTTCCCGTGCCGAAATGCAGCACTTCAGGCTTACTTTCCACAGACAGTATCGGAACACGACCCGTGCCTTCGATCTCGTCCTGCCACCACCTGATCAGCCGCTCGTGGTGCTCCGGCGTCATATCTTTCAGCCAAAGCGCATACTGCACCACCGAATTGCTGGCGAGCTTCGCCGCGAACCTATGGGCGCAAAGAAACTCGTTGATGGTCTCAAACGCAACTTCGAGCCTACCCAAGCCAAACGGCGTGTGCGTGCGCGGGTTCAGCCGGATGTACATCAGCTCGTCGTCGTTCAATGAGATATTGGCCTCTGGGCCAAGCTTGCCGGTCACCTGCACGTACCTGGTCGAATCAGTCCGCCCGTCCCAGTCCGTCTTCATCTTGATCGTCGCACCGTCTACCGGCCACAACTCCAGAGGACGCGCCGCATCTTCTGTCAGCCGCAACTCGGCGGCTCCAAAACCACCGACGATCAGGTCTTCCAGCACCTGCTCGGCGAAGGAGCGGAAGCTGTCGTCGCTGTTTGGCGCTTCGAACACTTCCGTCAGGATGCGAACGCGCTCGGCCCCGTCGGGTAACTCGCCAACCGCGCGCCCTTTCCGCGGCTGTACGCGCCATCGCATGCCAGCCACACGATCCTTGATGGTGTTGATTGCTTTGCGTGCCACCGGTGTCTCAGCAAACTTCCGCAGATTCGCCGATGTCGGTTTCGGCAGCGCAGAGGCAGCCCCCTGGCGCGGCCCATATTGGTTAAGGATGGACGGCAGCGCTACCGTCCTGCGCTTGTCCTCTCCGGCGAACACACTTGTGCGATTGCGGCCGAAAAGGCCGCGTACAGCTTCTGCAATTGTCATGATTATCCCGGCTGGAAAGTTCTGGTCGATGTAAACCCGGCTATTTTGTCAGACTCTAAGTTCTACTCGCGCCACTTCTGCAATCGCCGGCAGATCCGACACGGTAGCCACAATGATTTCCGTCTTTTCGAAAGTCTCTAGCGCAAATCCGACCGCCTCATCGCCTCGGTTCAACCCGTCTTCAACGACCGCGGTCAGAGTGGTCTTCGCATGCTCTAGCCGTGCAATGCCCTCGCGAATCTGCGGATAGCTGAACGCTAACACCTTGGCTGCATCTACATCTGTCTTCAACGACACGGAGTGGAACAGATGAACCGTCCCATTCGGGCGATAGCCGCAATCCAGCTTGAGTGGATCACCCTTATACGTGTACTGCGCGACGGGAATGCGTTGTCGCATCAGATCCCATACGCCTGCGTTCGTGAAGCTCTCGCGCATTGCGTTGTAGATCATCTGGCGGCCGCTAAGATCACGTTTCCCGCCCCGCTTTGCTTCACAATACATTTCGACGAGTCGCCCGAGCTCCGCCTCCGGGGAATCCGTCAGCACTCCCTGTATCGGCGTTAGCTGCAGCGCATTCGAAGCCCAGTCCGGCAGTTTCTGGAAGAGAAACACCTGATCCAGCACTGCCGAACTGCGTAATGCGCTTCTCAGCTCCTCTTCCAACGCGGCCAGCAACTCAAGATCAGCCTCCGCGTCCATGCATCGCACCCGCCGCCAATCGCGAGTCATTTTCACGTCGGAGAAGTCATCCCCGAGCAGAACTACGCCGATGTTCACAAACTCGCCCTTCACCAGGTCAGGGACATAGCGTAGAACGTAGAAGTCGCATTGATGAAACGTAGGCATCGGGTATTAGGTGTTGGGTATTAGGTTTCGTTTTGGTGTCAGATATTGCACGAACTTAGCTAGCATCTTTTGTGTCTCAAGAACATCGGCCAGAAGTCTCTCGAAATCGTCATCAACGATCAAGCCTAGATCCCTTGCAAGCAACAGATGATTGTGCAACTCGTTAGCAGATCCAAGTGATATCTGAAGAAAGCGCACGAAATCAGCATTCGTGCCACCCCCGGCACCCTTGGCAATATTCGCTCCGATCGACGATACTGCACGCCTGATCTGGCTAGTGAGGCCAAACATTTCCTGCTTAGGAAACCCGGCTGTTGCTTTGTAGGCGGCAAGCGTAACTTCGTGCGCCTTATTCCAGACTTTGAGTTCTTGAAAGTTCCGCATGCGCTTTACCCAACACCTGACGCCCAATACCTAAGACCCGATTCCGTTAATTCTCCGTCCAGTTAGGAAACGGATTCCTGCTCGAATCGCGAAAGTCGAGAATCAGCTCTCTTACCCTTGCTCGCCTCTGAAACAGCGACTCTACGAGTCGACTCATGTCCTCCCAATCCCCGTACCACTCCGGTGGAATCACCTCAGCGCACTCGGAAATCGTAGACATGCTGATCTCCTCGATGTTCGTCAACCACGGCTCGAAAGATTCCCAACCGGTCACGCTTGTGTACACCCAGTTCCGAGCATAAACGCCCCTCAACGGAGAATCAGGAAAGCTCCACTCCCCGGCATTGAAACAGTAGCCTTGGTCGATAAACGTCACGTTGTACTTCCGCTCGCGCAACTTCTTCCAGAATGTCGCCTGCCTTCCGTTCGAGTTGCACGTCCACTTGTCGAGGGCAAGCATGCCCGCGAACGCCCCTATATTCCGCACCTGGCCGATCAATGTCTCAGGGAGCATGTCGAAGATGCGCCCCTCAAGAGGACTGATCACGTACTTCGCACCAAACTGTAGCCCAGGCTCACAAGTGAGTGTCCGGCCAGCCAACTGAATATTCAACTCCGGGCTGTGTTCGACAAGCCAGGGGCTCACTTCAACTACATCTGTCGCCGGCACCGGCAGACCCACTCGTTCCGCCAGACGCGTCGCGAGCATCTCGTTCGCTAGTACCCGCAGATGCTGCGGATTGTTCTTGAACTTTACGACATAGAGGTTTCCGTCCGCGGCACGCATCAGGTGTGATTGCGCTCCGCCCCTCATTCGGCGCACGTGTTGGACCGCCATTGTCGGCATTTGTCTCGGTCGTAATCAATTACCGTAGCCGACTCTCGCTCGACTTCAACACACGGCCCCTTTTTGTTCTAGATTCAGAACAGCACGGCTTCTCCCGCTATCGCTCACCTTGGCGTACGGCCTCGTTTCTCACCGCAAGCGCTATCGCGATCGCCATCACGCAGTCGTCGTGTGCACCCGAGGCCGCAGCGGGAGCTCCGTTGGAACTACGCACGAACGTTTTACACTCCCTCAACAGCCGCTCGCTGCTGAACAACTCAGGCCTCGCCGCCAGAATCGCGCCGAAGTTCTCGATCATCGGGGGCCTGCTTAAGGCCGACGTCAGCCATCCAAACTGCCCAGACTGCCTATATGTATTCGCATAGTCGCAATTGGTCGTCAGATATGCCAGAACGGCGTGCCCATGGTTATTCCTTTCAACGGCGACTAGCGCTTTGTTATACTCCCGTGCAAGTCGTGCAGTCCGCGTCGCCAGTTCCTGAGGACCGAAGTGCCCATGCAACTCAGCACACTGCAACCCGGTCTGACGCTCGATCACCTGCGCGCACGCGAAATCGCCGTCCGTACCCCCGCCCGCAGGATCCACACCGATTATGTACTCGTGCCCTTTACGCGCCGGAAGCCAAACCAGCAGTCGTCCATTGTCGCGAGATTCCACCACATGCGGCAACTCCGTCACCCTGCGCGATATCGCATCGAGGTCAAATACACATTCGCCAGACTCGAGAAAGCAAGTCGCTGGATTTTCGGCAAACTCTTGTCTCGCAAGACCGCGAAAGTTCGCACGTATCTCCCGCCGAAATGCAATCTGAGGATGAGTCAGTCCCTCGCGGCGGACCAAGTCCTGTTCCTCCTCCGTCAGTGGCAGGACGTTTACCCCGTCGCGAACATATCGTGGTTCGATCCACCAGGGAAAAAAGTGCCGCGTATATCCAGTTTCGTCCGCCCGCTGCCACTCTTCGTAAAAGACACCCCCCGCCCCGTTAGGCGTGGATTCCAGGACTACTTCGCCGTTAGGAGGAACTGCCGCTCTCAACGACGCCAGCACCTCCGCTCCGAAGCGCGGCCAGCGGGCCACCTCAGAACAGTGCAGGTTTTGAATCGTCAACCCCCGCCCGGCATTCTCGTCCGCAGCTGTCTCCACTCGGTACTCGCAATCGATGCGCGGGAAAACCAACTGCCGGACGTTGGCGCGCGATGTAATGAGCGGGCCCCTTCGCGCCGCTTCTGGCAAATTCTCCAGATAGCGATGCACGATCCGGAATATCTCTTCTGCGGAATCCTGATCGTGCGCAACCTGCACCGTCAAGGTTCCGGGGTGGGTTATGGTCTGCAAGAAGAACCTGCCCGCGATCCATGTTGTCATGCCGAGTTGACGCGCTTTCAGGACAATGTTCCGCTCCCCACAACTTTGTAGGTACTCCCGCTGCATTGCGTTTGCGAACAGTTTGACGAGTCTCCCGTTCTTGTCTCGCACGCGCAGACAGTCTGACATTGCAGCCGCAAACGCATCTCGCTCGCCACCCGCCCATCTCGCATCCAGCTCGTTTCCTAGCCGAATGAGATCGTCGACACTTGCCAGCTGAATTTCCCTAGTTTCTGACTTCACGTTCGGCGCACTACGTTCCGGCAAGCAAAGGTGTTCCACGCCCTTCGGGACTCGGCGTAAGCGGGTCTGCTGTTCGTTCCATTCGCCACTCCAAACAGAAAAAGCTGCCAAGCGGCAGCCCTTTTTTGTTGCTTTCGAAAGAATCTGTTCTAGTAGATCTCGCTTCCAGCCAGATGTCTGGGCAGTTCTACCCGTTCATTCAGGTATCCACGCAGGAACTTCGCGACGCTATCAACATAAACATCTGCAAAGTCCACAACTGGACGTCGCGCCTCAATCACCCTCATCCCATCCTCAAGGCTCCAACCCAGGGCGCAAACGATAGCCAGAGTCATCATCGGAGCCCGATGAATGCCTGCCGCACAATGAACAAACAGCTTGGATTCCGGGTCGTCCAGCGCATGAAGTGCGAACTCAACCCCACGTCGCAAGACGCCCGGAGACTTGGGTTTGAAATCGTCATCTACTGGGTTCCACAGCACCTCGACCCCGTACGGTTCCGCCAAAGCCGTATCATCGAACTCGATTTGCATATCGATGATGTGTGTTACACCCCGGCGCACCAGATCCGCCATCTTCTCGTCTACCCAGATTCCGCCCCCAACCGCTATTCGGTCGGTGATCCATGTAATATCCATTGGTCTGTTCCAAGTGTCCTCTGTAGTGAACGTTCGCTTCGCACCGAACTCTCCGGCGTCTTCCCCACGAGCCGTCTCTTAACAAGACTCGGCGTCCCACTACAGAGATTCATTTTCGCGGTCCACGTTTGCACGAAGATGATTGGCAATCGATTCTGGTCACACATCCGGGAACCAGAAAGGGCGCGTCACTCGCGCGCCCCTCGTCGTTCTCTCACTTACATTCTCAGAATATCAAACTCAAGTACCCTTTCCCGACACGATCCTCGAAAATATATATAGTGCAGTTTCAGCGACTTGCAACCAATTGTCCCTTTCTGTCCTCTTGACATGCCTCAACTCGCACGGCGGTCTTCTTAGGTACGGACTCTGCACTCGCAAAACCACAGGACCCGCGCAGTAGGTCCGCGCTCAGCAGGATTGTGGCGAGCCTGTCTAGTGCTTCCGGATACCGTCTTTCGATCGTTCTTTCGCTGTAACCCAGCAAGGCAGCTGTCTCGCGATGCGTGTACTCCTGCAGGGCAATTCTCGCGATCAGTTGTTGTGAGAGTTTATCCAGCTTATCGAGGCACCTTTCCATGTCATAGACAAAGATCACCACATCTTCGAAGCTGCTCATCCGGTACGATGTCACTTTGGAACGGAAAAACTCCCTTCCCAAAAGCGACGGCACTCTGCCAAGTTCCACTGATAACGTGCAGTATTTCCTGAGTAACGCTTTGGTTCGATCCCTGTACAAGTACGCTTCCGGCGCCACTTCATCAAGGTCACCGCTGCGCACACCACTGGCTACGAGAGTAAGCCCCCGAGTGTTAACCATCATCCCCGCCTCCGTTCTTCGCTGGCCTCGATCGTCACCGTATGAGGTGCCTTCTTCGGCACCGTCTCTAACTCTGGCGCGGTGTCGCACATCACTGGAACCGCATCCCCGCCTCTGGAACTTCCGCCCTGCTTTGGGCTGCCTTCCCGACGGCCAGAAACGCATGTTCCCGAAGCTGGCATTTCACGCAGAGCATTTGCACACGAACCGCAATAAACCACAGGCGCTCCTGATCTTCGCAACAGCAATCCTCCGCATCGCTCGCAATACTTCAGTTCCAACCGCACGATTGTCTCTTCCGTATGCTGCTCGATCACTCTTTCCTCCTCTGGGGTGCTTGCACAAAAAGCCCTGCGTACCTTCCGCGAGACGGCTTGCTCACTTCCGGTAACGCAGGGCTCGTTTCTCTTACGATGACCTGCTTCGCCTATTTACTTGTTTATCAACTCAGCTTGCTTCGTTTAGCGCTGGCTGTTGCCGAAAGTAGCCCTCCTCGTATCCTGACTTCAATATTCTCCCGTTCTGCACAACGACGCTTAGCCTGCCCGTAAAACGCAAGTCCCTCAGCAAGCGCTCGACGGCAGAAGATAAAATCTCCGATTCTTGAACCTTCCGTCGCAACTCGAGAAAAGACCTCTCTTCTACTGCCAGTCCGCCGGCATTCTGCACTTGGGACACCTCGTGGTTATGCATTTCATTAAGATATATCGTGTCCGAAGAATATAGCTTTCAGAGATATTTCGTCAACGTTAAATTTACTTACTGTTATGTTACTTGTGGCCGATATAGCCAAATGATATAGTCTGTCTCGCCATGCGATTTCGCGCGCTACAACACAACCTCCGCAAGATCATCTGGGGCCGCATTGAATCCGGTCAGCTTACTGGCCTTAAGCTCGCTCACCTGGCTGGATTCCAGCAGGCCCATATATCCAATTTCCTAAATGACAAACGCGGACTGAGCCTCGAAGGTATGGACAAGGTCCTCTCAGTCCTTCATCTCTCCGTTCTCGATCTGCTCGATCCGGGCGAGATCAACAAGCGAGCAAGTATTCCACCGCCGAGTGACGATGCATTTGAAAATGTGCTCGTGGTGGACGCCGCCGTTGCCGCTCTCGAACCTCTCATCACCAGCGAGAATGTTCGCGACATCCTGAAGTTCAAGAAGGCATTCCTCAAACGTCTCCGTCCAGAGATGCAAAGCATTCGCGACACTTGGCAGAGGTTCGTCATGATTCGCGCCGATGCACGTGATGGAATGAGCATGTACCCCCGCCTGCTGCCTGGTGCGACCGTGCTGATAGACCGCCATTACAACTCGCTCAAGCCGTATCACAAGGGTGAGCAGAACATGTACGCAGTGCGGAAGGACAAGGGCTGCACGGTGAAGTACGTTGAGCTCGCCGGTTCAAACCTGATTCTGCGCCCCCACAATCAGGCTTACCCGGTGGATGTAATTCCTGTCGGAAGCGTGGCCGATGCTGCCGAGTTCATCGTCGGACGCGTGTGTCACGTAGCAATTGACATTTAGAAAGGTGATCGTATTACGCAAGCTTTCTTTGCAGCCGAACGAGAAAGCCCCGGATGCTTTCGCCCGGGGCTTTCAATTTCCTGAACGGCCTTGTTCCCGTTCGCTACTGAACACAGCTATCGTTGTACGCGCGCGTTGCCCTTCCAGATGCTCCAGACTTGGTCTTCATCCGCAGGCGATGCGTAGTCGGTGAGAAGCGTGGTGGCCAGAGCGCCAGTGGCCCAGCCGAATTGTATCCACTTCTCGGGCTCCCAGCCTCTCAGCAGAGCGTAGAGTAATCCGGCGACGAACCCGTCGCCGCCACCAATACGATCCAGCACGGTGATGTCGCGAGGTTCGACGACGAACCACTGATCTCCGGCTGACATGATTGCACCCCAGAGGTGATGATTCGTATCCACGACTTCGCGCAGGGTTGTGGCAAACACCTGCGCATTGGCGTACTGCTTTCTTACGCGCTCGATCATGGCTTTAAAGCCGTCGATCTTCGCCTTGAGGTCCTTACCGCCGGCTTCGGGACCCTCGATCCCCAAACAGAGTTGGAAGTCCTCTTCGTTGCCTACGAGGACATCCGCCGCACCAGCTATTTCGGCGAACATCGACGATAGCTCTTTCGCCCGGCCTTTCCAGAACGTTGCGCGGTAGTTGAGGTCGAACGAGATCTTCGTGCCGTACCTCTTCGCCGCGCGCGCGAGTTCCAGGCAGAAGTTGCCCGTCTCCGGCGACAATGCGGCGATCAAGCCGGAAAGATGAAGCACTTGCGCTCCTTCCTTGCCGAAGATTCGGTCAAGGTCGAAGTCCTTTACGTTGAGGGTGCGGCCAACTTCGCCGGCGCGATCGTTCCATACGCGCGGACCGCGCGATCCGTAGCCACTATCGGCGATATTGAACTGGTGGCGATAGCCCCAAGGACCGCCTTGTGCAACTTCGACGCCTTCATAATCCATGCCGCGGCTGCGAAGGTTGTCCTTAATGAGCTGAGCGATCGGGCTTCCCTTCACGAACGTAGTCAATACTTTGACGGGCAAGCCAAGAGACGATGACACGTTGGCCACGTTCGTCTCCGCGCTCGTGGTGTGAAACAAGAACGAGGTGGCGCTGTGCACCGGTTGCCCGCCAGGCGGCGTGATTCGCACTCCCATGCTGGAAGGCACGATCATCGCGTAATTGCAGTCTGCCCTTAGCTCAATCTTCACCTGCCGCTCCCTTTTCAAGTAGTACTCACATTCTAAGGGAGCAATGTTTCAGGAAAAAAGCACAATCAGTCACCATTGTCTCCTCTTATCCATCGTCCGTTCATCCGTTCAGCAAGAGCAAATTGCCTGATGGCCCGTTGGCCTGATTCGACTGTCCCTTGCTACAATTTGTGCAGCATCATGTGGCTATCGGACTCTGACCTGCATCTACCCACTGTTGAAGTAATGGAGGCATCCATGGAACAAATTCCTTCCGCTCCCATAGGCTCGCGTCGTAACGAAGACATCGCCCTGGACCTTATGAAATTCGTCGCCATGACAACGGGTTACGGCAAGGCCGGGACAAGTTCGACGGCCGGTTTTCAGGGAGCAGCAGCGACAGCAAAGCCAGAGGATTACGCTAATGCGTTGCTAGGGCTTTATGGTCGTTGCCTCGATGCCGTCCAAGGCAAGAAGTGATAGAACAGGGTCACCGCTCACTTTACATCTAAGTTACCGGGGGGCCCCTCCCCCCTTCGTTTCCGTATCACTGATGATCTAAACGAGTTAGCTTACGTCTTTGACTGCAAGGCCTGGCCAAGTACCGAGACGAGAGGGCCTGGCTGCTCAGGTTGACGGAAATCGACCTACGATCCCTATGAAGTATATAAACCCAAGTTCTTGCCTTTGCGCTCTGGGCCTGTGGAAATTCACAAAATCAGAACAGAATTTCGCTTTTCGCCCTGTGAAACCATGGCTGAAAACACTTTAGTACAGTGTCGTCGGTACTATCAAAGGCTTGAACCAGATAGACGTGCGACAACAGCGGGAGATATGGGGCCCAGGAAATCTCCCGTGATCAGCCACCATTTTGTAGAAAGCTCAACCCGAAAACCACCGGCTTTGCCTGAAAGTGACTTCTGTGGCGTGACTACGGTAATGTGAAACACCTAGTTGCGTCCTCTATACTGCTGTCTCTTACGATTTCATCTCGGGCCCCGCATTTCCTTAAATCTATACACGGAAGAATGATCAAGGATGGAAGACGACCAGATTCCCCCGCGCTATCAGTGTGATTTGCGTCTTGAAGTCATCGCAGGAACCACGAAGACAATCGCTCGCAGTCGTGACGTAAGCTTACTGGGGATCGGTGCGTATATCCCCTGCGAACTGGAAGAGGG
>JAEYQK010000120.1 GCA_023410055.1 Acidobacteriota bacterium | reverse complement strand
GTGTCAGCAAGATCAGGATTATGGGTTTCAGTTTCACGTGTGCTCTCCTAGCCGGACTGGCTCAAAACAGAACTCTCCCCGAACGCGTGTAGAGCGCTTAAATCAGGCAACAACGTTTTGGGGAGCTCGCTGCGGCTTCCTTCTGACAGCCAGAGACGGACCTCGGGGCCTGAGAGGCTTGCTACCCGTCAAAGAGACCACGAATGGCTGGAATGTTCGCACAGCATCAATGGCCTGCACATCCGTTTGCACGTAGCTGGCCAGAGACTTACGTCGTTGTGTTGTAACTACTTGCGCATTTGTGGGGGAAATTTGTTCCGCATAAGTGGAATAGAAGTACCACCTTTAGGACAGTAAGTACCAACAGCATGGAACAAGGTACTATTGTTCGTGGTTTCTGAAGCTGCTAGGCAGAACTGTCTAGGTTTCTTTTCGTTAACATCTAGGTGAAAGCACGTACGGCGTCACTTCTTCCGTCTGGCCAGCGAGTGCGATACTCTGTTTTGGAGACGCAGCAAGCCCAGATTCACCGCCCGAAGCAAAGAAGAAACGATCTCTGAAAAAGAGAAGCATAGGAATGAGTCGGTCACCCACTGAAAAGAATGAACTCGAATTGCTGCGATCATTCTGGAGTGACCGTGCTTATGTTTGTTGTGGGGAGTTTTGTGACTGAGTTAACGTGTGTGAAATGTTGGGCGCCGGTAGACGTCGATGACGAGAGTAGCCAGCCCCCGGTCGTGTGCCCGTCTTGTCATTGCGTTATGGACGTCGTGTTTGACGACGAGCTGGGATGGTTTCGACTGCAGTGCCGTCCTGAGGAGGCTCCCAAGCCGCAGCTTTCAACAACTATATCGCGTCGAGTATTGAACTGGTTCAAGCTCCGCTAACCGTACCTTCCGCGCGACTCTGCTCTTTTTACTCGCAATCGCCGTATCGGTTTGCGAATTCATTTCGACGCCCGACAAATTGTGCGGGTAGGTGGCACAGGTCAACGGCGGCTTCTCGTACGGCGGCTTGATATCGATGTGATAGTTACCGCAGCCTTGATGAGTAGGAGTTGAATTTGCTCCAAATCGTCGCCAGCCCCGTGGCAGAGCCGTGCGCCGGTCCTTCGAAGATCGTGCGGTGACATGCCACACCGCCTTTCTGAAGGCGGCAATCCGACACCTTGCCGGTCCGAACTCAATCCCTTCCCCAATCAATTCAGGGTCTCGAATCCTGATACACAGATTCCAGGTAGCGGTTGGATGCCGGGGAGAAGTTCGTCCTCACGCGTGTCTTAAAGTGGACTTCACTGGTCACCGCAATTGCGCGCAGCTTCTCTCCGCTTGGTCATGATCTGCATGCCTCGACCAGAGGTGCGCTGACTGGTAGTGGAGATCGAACGTGAGCTAGGTGTGGAACCGATATTTCACCACGAGTGCCCAACACTGGGAATTCTTATCGCCCTCAACGTCAGCTTGGGGATGCTTGACAGAAACTGGCTTAATGGCCTTTCAGCGCGCCTGCGGCATCTTGTACCTGCCGTTGCGCAGCATCTTCCCACCTCTTGTCAGACCGCGACAAAACGTCAATGCCTCTGGGGGTTTGCGCAACTGGATAGCCCTTTAGGGATAGTATGGGGACATGAGTTCCTATTCACACGACGGATTTACGACCAGCGAGTTATCAAACGGTCATACGCGCCTTCTAGTCGCAGCTTGCGTTTATTGCAGCTGGATTGTTGCTGGGAGAAATGTCTCGCTGATTCAAATCGTCAAATCGACACATTTAGCGTGCAGACACGCGGATCGGGACGAAACAGAGATGACCCGCGTGTCATTGCAGTGACCTAGTACGCGTTCAGACACTTCGGGACCGATCGATTGCTTCTACGGTTCGACAAAACTGCGATATGTCTGCAAGTGGTAGCGCCTCGTTCAACCAACGGTGATTAATACTGGCTGTGAATCGTGCCCTTTCGATCCTTGGTGCGATCAGAGGCGTGTGCGATCAGAGCCGTGTGCGATCAGAGGCGTGTGCGATCAGAGCCGTTGTCAACCCGACAGCTTTGTTCTATCATCAGCGCCATGCAATGCGGACAGTTCCATCGTTCTTCGGTCGAAACTGATCAGCGCAGACCGTACCGGGAACCAACTCTTGCAGTGTTGCCGCGATCCGAAACGCTAGAGAAGCTGCGCCAAGCCGCGGCCGGGGGCTCCAACACTGCGGCTGTTGTGCTGCAGGCAGTGATCCCTTCAGCCGCGCGAGGAGAACGGGAATCATGAAACTTTCGGCATGCGGCATGGTGGCCCGAACCTCGGTGACTCCGATTCAGAATCAATGGCTACGCTCGGCTGGAACTGCGACAATCTCATTTCGTGATCGCGATCGCGGTGAGCTCCGCTAGTTCGAAATCGGTTCAAGCTGCCTCTGTGGGCACGCGTCGGGCATTTCGGGCATCCGGGACTCAAAGCGGACGAGCATGAGCAAAGATGAAAGGTCACACAAAGGTTCTCGCAATCATGGCCAATTCTCCGACATGCCCCTGTTCGACACCCTGCCCCACAGGGAAATACGAGAATTGCTGGAGTCAGTCTCGGCTTCGACAGGACTTCGCGTTGCCCTGACAGATGCGGATGGAACCTGTCTGGGAATCGATCGACCTCATCAGTGCAGCGAGATTTGTAGTCCGAATACCGCTCTTTGGCCTTCTCCGAGGTACGACAGCGGCGCGAATACGGAACTGCGAGACTGTCCCATTGGTGGAGGGCCATGTGCGCGGATACCCGTTCTGGCAAATGGCAGATGCGAGGGGTATCTCTGGGTTGGGCCCCGCGAGAGTCTCCAGCCGCACTCGTCTATCTCCGAAAATCAAATTGTCTCCGAATTGCCGGAGCCAATTGCGCACTCAGTTGCCCCGCCAGCTTCTGAGCGTGATATGTACAACGCAGTCCGTATTGCGGAGGCTTTATCTAGACTCTTGCCTGCAATCCTTGACCGAAACGCGGAAGGATGGCAGACCAGCAAAGACCGCAAGCGCGCCGAGGCCGCAGTTGTACTTTCCGCAACGCGCCTTCGCTGTTTTCTGGAGGACAGTCCAGTTGGAGTATTCCGGGCCAGTGTCGAGAACGACGCCTTCCTTGATGCAAACAAGGCCCTCCTAGGTATTCTGGGGCTTAGGGATACATCCGAGTTATCGGCTCTCCGAATATCCACCGAGGTCTTCGCTTCAGCAGAAGAATATCGTTTGTTTTTGAATGCTGTCGGCGGGGCCGTCCGATTCAATGGTTTGGAATTTCAGTGGAAACGCAAAGATAGAACATTAAGAAACGTTCGCATGAGTGGCCGCTGCATTGCTGATGGCTCCCGCTACGGCAGGATTCTGGAAGGAATCGTGGAGGATATCACCGAGTACAGGCGGCTAGAACAGAAGGCAAGGCGGGCCGAAAAGTTCCAGGTGATTGGGCGCCTTGCTGGCGGAATCGCCCACGACTTCAATAACGTGTTGATGACTATCAGCACGTACGCTGACCTGATCCTGGAATGCACCGCCCCGAGCAACAATTATCAGCGCTACGCCTCGAAGATCCATGAAACGGCAATGAACGCGACCGCGGTAACTAAACGGCTCCTGGCCTTCAGCCGGCAGCAGGCGTTGAAACCCGAATCACTGGATCTGAGTGCTGTGCTCCAGAACATCACGCAAATCCTTCCCAGCCTCCTCGGCGATGAGGTCCGTATTGTTGCCGAGTTGGAGCCGGTCTGGCCGGTGTGGGTTGATCGCATACAACTCGAGCAGGCCATCATCACTCTGGCTGAAAGCGTACAGGATACGATGGGAGCTGGCGGGCGACTGACCATAGGGGTCCACAACACAGTTGTCAAAGATACATTGGCAGTCCAACATCCTCCGGCTGTGCCAGGTGACTACGTGAGGATTGCGATTACCACTCCGGGCTTTTGCGTCACCGCAGTTTCACCATCTCTTGTTCTTGATCCTGTCTCGAGCATCGTCGAGCAGAGCGGAGGACTGCTCACTTACGACAGTGAACCGGTTCGGGGCAGTACTTTTTCGGTGTACCTGCCTAGATACGCGGAACTTGTCTCGGGGACTTCACCCCAGCCTCAGAACATCAACACTGCCCAGAATGAAACGATTCTGCTCGTGGAAGATGAGCGCTCGCTGCGGGAGGGATTGCACGACTATTTGGCATCTAGCGGGTACTCCGTCTTGAGTGCCGCAAGTGGAACAGAAGCCCTTTCTGCTTGCGCTGGCCACACGGGCTCCTTGTCCGTCCTCCTGACGGACCTTGTGATGCCTGGGTTGAGCGGAATTGAGCTCGCGAACCTTCTGAGACAACGTTATCCGCAGCTCGCCGTGCTCTACATGACCGGCTTCAACGACCGAGAAGTCCAAAATCTAGACAAAGACGCACCGGTGTTGCGAAAACCCTTCACCTTAGACACGTTGAAGGCGAAGCTAAGAGAGTTACTGGACGGCTCGCGTTCCAAGGAGTAGGGCGAGAGACAATTGCGGATTCTCGCTTCTCGATTGCAGGTTCAAAGACGCGAAGGAGCTTCGCTTATCACTGCTATCAGTTCGGAAAGTTCAAATGGCTTCTGCAACAGCCGAAAACCGGCAACGGACTGCAACTCTCGTGTCAGTAATCCATCCGCGTACCCAGTCATGAACACAAGCGTGGCTTCGGGATCGATGTTCAGGATTCTCTTCGCGAGTTCCGGTCCAGAAAGGCCAGGCATGAGAACGTCCGTTAGAACGATGCTTGGGCGAACGTCGGAATTGGTATATGCCGCCAATGCATCTTCTGCATTGCCAGTGCCGATTGCCTCGTAACCGCTGCCATTGAGATAGCTGCAGATCGCTTCACGTGTCGATTCTTCGTCCTCAACGACTAGGACTAACTGACCGCGACTGATCGGTCGGTTGATGCGGGGCCTCGACATTGGAGGAGCCTGTACTTCCTGGCAGACCGGCAAGTAGATTCCGAAGGTGCTACCGAGTCCCACCTCGCTTTCCACCGTGATGAACCCACCGCTCTGCTTGACCACTCCATAGACACTAGCCAAACCCATGCCTGAGCCTTTCCCCTGTGGTTTTGTCGTGAAGAAAGGATCGAAAATGCGACTTCGAATCTCATTACTAATTCCGCACCCGGTATCCGCTACCGACAGCATCACGTAAGCGCCGGGCTCACAGCCTGGGTGGGAATGCATGAAGTCATCGCCGAGAGTCACGTTTTCGGTTGTCACAGTGAATTGTCCTCCGTCGGGCATCGCGTCTCGGGCATTCGCCGCTAAGTTGAGCAGTACTCTCTCGACTTGCGCAACATCCGCGTTGACCCGCCACAGATCCGATGTAAGCGAAACGTTCCAGACAATTCGCTCCCCCAACAAGCGCTGCAGCATCGGGCGCAATTCATTAATCACTGAATTGAGGTCCAATGCGGTAGGAGCGATCGCGTGCTCTCGGCTAAAAGCGAGCAGTTGGTGAGTTAGTGAAGCGGCGCGTTGCCCAGCTTTCTGTATCTGCTCCAATTTGGGACGTAACTTGCAGTCAGTCACACGATCCAGCAAAATCTCGCAATAGGAATTGATGATCATCATGATGTTGTTGAAATCATGCGCTATGCCTCCCGTTAAAAGGCCCAAAGCCTCCATTCGCTGTGCCTGTTGAAGCCTCTCCTCTGCCTGCAAGATCCTGCACCCCACATGCAAGCGTGCCTGCAGCTCGGAAAAGTCAAAGGGCTTAATTAGATAGTCGTCAGCGCCGGCCCGGAGCCCCGTAACCAAATCGGACTTCTGTGCGCGAGAGGTAACAAGCAGAACGTAAGTGTAATGCGAGCCCATCCCAGCACGTATCTCTTGGCAGAGTTGGACGCCGTCAAGACCAGGCATAATCCAATCAACAATCGCAAGGCTCGGGGCGTCAGGCCCGCGAAGACACCGTTGTGCCTCCAATCCGTCGCACGCTTCAACGACCTCATAGCCCTGTGTGCACAAAAAACTGCTGATCATATGCCGCGACACGGCGTCATCGTCGGCAACCAAGATCTTCATCTCGTGCTCCCTTCGGGCCGTACTTGCGTGTAGGCGTCGAGACTTGCCTTGGGTGGGTGTTGGTCTTCCGCTCCGTCGAAGGCAGTTGCCATTGCTTGCCGCACATCATCAAAAGCTTCTCTTATTCTCAAGAGATGGCTTGAAAGCTGCGCCTCCGACATTCCGTCCCCACCCAGTTCGATATCAGTTGCCAGGGCAGAAATCCGGGATGCGTAGACACTGGCCGCGGCGCCCTTGAGCCGATGTGCAACTCTGGCAAGCACATCCTTTCTTCCGGCGGCAAGCGCTGCAGCCAGCTCATCCAAGTCCCGGCATACCTGCAGCAAGAAAATGTCACACATCTCTTTGGCAAGTATCCGGTCACCGTCGATCGCCGAAATGAGTTTTCCAAGTTCGAAATCCAGCAGTGCCGGGTTGTCCGTGCCTGCGGCCCCACCGAGACTCTCGCTTGACTCTTTCAGGATATCTTCTGACATAAGGCCCTCCACTGTTTCCGTTGCGCTCTCCCGATTCCCTAATGGCGGTCTTGTTGAGGGAGAGCGCGTCCTAGTTGTGCTTCTCACGAGCCTTGCCACGAAGAGACCCGCTGTCTTGCCATATCGACGCTTATGGATCAGCGCGACTGAAGCATGGCAACAGACTCCGGAGCTGTCCTAGACTGGCGAAGAAAGCGAGCTATGAGAAAGCTAACATTGAGGCAAAAGCTTCTTCCAGTCACGAACGTAATCTAGCGGAGCTAGGAACGTTCGACGTTTGCGATGCATCGGCTTGGCCGAATACCACGCGTTTGCGGACACCAACCAACAAATCGTTTTCGCCGGCTAATGTATTGCAGTTCGATTCGACTGGAAATGCCGAGGAATTCGGCGGTGCAATGGCCCTGCCCCGCGAGTTTTTTGAGGCCGCATTAATGGTCCTCGCCTCCACATAATGAAGTCGAAGGGTTCTACTGGAGGGTACTGCGGTGTCATCGCGGCCCTTCGCTTATGGCTTCCACTACGTTCTTAATCGGCACAAAACCTCTAGGTGAACCCAATAGATGCCCAACGTGTAGCAGGCAGTGACCTGGCGTAATATCGACCTAGCCGACCACGCTTGTTACCTTGGTCACTATCGAACAATCTTCACCTCGGGTAATCTTGCTTGACTCAAAATTCCGGCGTAGAGCCTTTCTTTGAGGAGATCGAGCAATGAATCTGAAGGTATTGATAATTGATGACGATGCAGATCTTAGCGGCGCCATCAGCTCATATCTTCAAGAGCACAGTCTGGAAGTACGGGAAGCGAGCACGTCAGCCGAAGGCTTACGCGTTTTCGAGGCCTTTCGTCCGGAGGTCGTGTTGGTCGACTACATGCTTCCCGACGGCACTGCCCTCACACTGCTGCCTAAGTTGAAAGAGTTGGATCCTAGCGGGTCAGTGATCGTCTTGACTGGTTACGGAACCATCGATCTGGCGGTTCGTGCAGTGAAACAAGGCGCAGACAACTTCATTGCTAAACCGATCCAAATGGCCGCGTTGCTGAAGATCCTGCAGAAGGAAGTAGAAGGGCAAAGAAATGGCAGGAAACAGGCTGCGCGGAGAGTAGAAAAGGCACGCTATGAGCGCGACCCGTTTCTAGGGTCAAGCCCGCAGATTCGGCGCTTAGCCGAGACAATGGACAGGGTTGTGGACAGTGACAGTCCCATTCTGATTCAGGGAGAAACCGGTACCGGCAAGGGAGTGCTGGCAAATTGGGTTCATCGGCATGGTCATCGCGCGGAAGAAGCATTCGTCGACATGAATTGCGCCGGTTTCTCCCGCGAGTTGCTGGAAAGCGAGCTGTTCGGCCATGAGAAAGGCGCTTTTACGGGTGCCATCGCCGCCAAGGTGGGCCTGTTCGAAGTTGCACATAGGGGCACGGTGTTCTTGGATGAAATTGGGGACTTGGATCTCTCGATCCAGCCAAAACTGCTGAAAGTCCTCGAGGACAAGCGCTTCCGGCGATTGGGCGCGGTGCAGGATCGTATTGTGGACGTCCATCTGATTGCGGCAACGCACCACAGTTTAGAGAATATGGTGGCCCAAGAGAAGTTTCGCGGGGATCTCTATTACAGGATCAATACGCTGACAGTCCGCATTCCTGCTCTGAGAGAGCGAAGTGAGGATTTGCCGGTCATTGCCAATCGACTGCTGCAGCAACTTAGGCATGATTTGGGACGCCAAGAAATCTGCCTTTCAGACGCGGCGATGACCCGTCTACAAAGGTATGCGTGGCCGGGGAACATCCGCGAACTGCGCAACGTATTGGAGCGGGCGGTGTTGCTCTGCCAGACAAACACCATCGAAGAGCAGGATATCGCATTCCAAACGCAGTCACCGCTCGAGCATGCTCCTGTGACTGCAATTGTCGAGCCGAGGCGCGAGACATCATCCTACAGCACCCTAGCGCAGATCGAGAAAGAACACATCGTCGCGGTTCTGGAACATGTGCACGGCAAAGTCCCGGAGGCCGCTAAGCACTTGGGTATTCCGCGCAGCTCGTTGTACGCAAAGATTCGGCAATACGGATTGGTCCGTTAGCGCGACTCTCCCCTTCTCGGTTCTCGATTTCAGACATGCACGACCAGATTGAGATGCAATACGCCTCTTTGGTCTGGCTACTCTTGGTATTCCAGGGGTTCTCTGGAGAGGCGCTTGGGCGTAGAGATCAGATGGGTGTGCGAAGGCCTGTGTCGAGGTCCTACCATTTCTTGTTTTTTCAGCAACTTAGGACGATTCAGCTCATTCTCCTCTTCGAATCAGTGTTCCGCCCTTCCCACCGTTGTGATCGCAGGCAGCTGGCGATTCTGATCTCGCTCAGAATAGGTGGCCGAGTCTTTGGTCAGTGCCAGCACCTGCTCAAGCAATTTGCCAATGCAAAACGGCTTCTGCAACAAGATAGTCTTGGACGGAAGCTGCTCGGCACCCATAATCTGGTCCGGGTAGCCGGATATGAAGATCACCGGCAGCTCTGGATTGCGCTCTCGGAGCCGTTGAGCGAACTCGTCGCCCCTGCCCCCCGGCATCACCAGATCGGTAACGAGCACGTCAAAGCTGTTCTGTTCAACAAATTTGGCAGCCGAAAGTGGGCCATCGAAAGCATAAACATCGATTCCGCTCGATGACAACGCGTCATAAAGACTGATACGGACTGCCGCATTATCTTCGACCAACAGCATCTTTGCTGCGACAGAAGGAGGATGATGCCTTGCGGCTTGGGACTGGGCCTCCGGTTGAACGCCTGTCTCTGGAAGTAACACCCTGAACGTGGTTCCGCGACCGATCTCCGATTCAAAATCGATTTGTCCGTGCGCCTGTTTCACGATTCCATATGTCGTCGCCAGTCCGAGACCGGTCCCTTTTCCGACCTCCTTGGTCGTGAAGAACGGCTCAAAGATGTGATCGCGGTGTTCGGGAGCGATTCCGCATCCATTATCCTGAACGGAAATCTCAACACGTGATCCAGTCCCGCCCTCCGGGCATGGGACGACATGACGAGTCTTTATTCGAATGGTGCCGCCAGTTGGCATGGCGTCCTGAGCATTGACCACTAGGTTCATCACGACTTGCAGGAACTGGCCAGAGTCGATTAGCACGCGGCAAGGGGTTCTATCCAATTCCAACGAAATCTGAATATCCTCTCGCACCACACGCTGGAGCATCTTCAGTACATCTTCAAGACTTCCGTTCACGTCCACAGCTTTGGGTTGGGAAACCTGTTGACGGCTGAATGCCAGCAACTGCTTTACAATGCTCGAGCCTCTCACCGTGGATGACGCAATCGCCGAAGCTTCTCCTGTACGGGGGGGCGATCCTCTTTCGTCAGAAGTAGTTCCGAAAACAGGAGAATGCTCTGAAAAACGTTGTTGATGTCGTGGGCGACTCCTGCGGCGAGTCGGCCGATTGCTTCCATTTTCTGGCTCTGGATGTACTTCCGATATAGCAGCTCCTGCTCTTGTTCGGCGAGTTTTCGATCAGTTATATCCAGGAGGATTCCGTGGTATCGAACCGACTTTCGAGTCGTTCCCTCGGTTTCGTAGTAAACCTGGTTACGCAACTCCATCCATCGAATCGACCCATCGGGCCAGACGATTCGATGCTCCACGTTGATCCAGACATCGCTCTCTGGCTCCAGAGCCGCTCGAATTGGTGCTGCAACGAGCTCGCGATCATCGGGGTGGACGAAGTCAGGCACTGAGTCGACCTTGGGCAGTTTGGCGTCGGCCGACACGCCCAGGATCTTTCGCATCTCGGGAGACCAGTAGAGCGTGCCGTTTTTTAGGTCCCCCTCGAAGTATCCGAAGCGCGCGGTCTGCGCCGCCTTACGCAGCAATTCCTTGCTCGCCTCGGCTCGATCGGTCTCAGTAGCTCTAGCCTTTGCCGCACTTCGCTCCGCTTTCCGAAGGACGAAGTAGATGATCAGGGTAGAGCAGACGATGTACACTGCCGCTTTTAGCAGACTGAGGATTGCCGTAGTCGTGGGGCTCAGACCCAGTCTCCGAAGGAGCAAGTCCGTCACCAGGATCCACCCCCAGGACAACATGGCATAGGTGAGTGCAATGAATGAGGGAAAACTCAGTATTCTAGACAAGCTTTCCTCCCGAGCGGAGCGGCCTAAACCGCCCGCCCAGTTCTCTTCTCCATCAATACGCCAGCTGCTCCAAACCGAAGGCGCCCTCAGTAGGCGTGCATCTTATCACTTTGGGGCAAGTCGCAAAAGTGGGAACCAATATCTGCTGACAACCAATCTGATTCTCAGTTGTTGCACCCTCTTCCTACGGCGGTCCTCTGCCCATCTCTGCACTCAAGCACAAGACCTGCTTTCGCGCCCGTACTGACAAGACCTAGTCAGCTGGGTCTCAGCAACCCGCTGCCCTTGCGCCACCCCAGCCGCAAGCTGCCCGACCGCCTCCAGTCTTTTGCCTGTCTCAGTTGCTCTTCTGGTTTTCTGCTATTGGTAACGTCCCGATAGATGGCCAGCAGCCCGGTTACTTTCGCTTGGACTTTCAAAGCGGCTTCAAACAACTCCAGATCCACAACTGTGTCATTTTTGCAGCGGCACTTGACGCTGACCGCCGACTCTCTGGGATCGATGCTTGACAATCAAGCAATTCCAATTCAGATTCCTGTCCCGAGCGGATCCAACATCTCAGAACACTTTCCGCCCAGCGCCCCTAACAGCGAACACCCAAATAGTTGCGAAATGCTGGATTGCCAGAGCTAATCTCGCCGTTTGATCTGCGCTGCACAACGGTAGTTGCGAAGCCCTCTTATCTGCTTGATCTTGTAGCAAGTCGAGAGGCTGGTTACAGGCGGGGGCAACAGACCTGAAATTAAACCTGGCGATTCGCATGACCGTGCCACAGCCGAACAGAGCCCTTGTGCCAGGAAAATCTCGGGCTACGTAGCTGTGAGGTGAAGGCTGGTTGAACGTTTGCAGTTCACCTTCCAAGCGCAAAGGCTCGGGAGGAGTCGCTCGACGCCACGTAGGGCGATCTCTCGCCGTGTTCCATCTCGCTCTGGTCCAGAACAGTTTTCACAATTGCACCAAACGTTCGAGTCACTTTGGCATGGCGGCTCGATAAAGCTTGCTCGGCTTGCGCTCTGAGCTGTTGCCATTCCTCGTCGGGGACCTGGGCAAAAAGGTCCGTCAGAATGGGGTCAAACTGCGTGCCGCGGCAGCGCAGAATCTCTTGTCGCGCTGATGCGAGACTGATGGCTTTTCTGTAGCATCGGTCCGAAGTCAGCGCGTCCAAGGTGTCGGCGATTGCGAATAGGCGTGAACCCAGAGGTATCGCCTCTCCTTTCAGATGGTCGGGGTAGCCCGAGCCATCCCAATTTTCATGGTGGTGCCGCACGATGCGAGCGATGGCGCAAAACGAGGGAATGGAATCAAGGATGTCTGATCCGACCAGCGAGTGTCGCTTACAGAACTCGGCCTCGGCGAGCGTTAGCCGACCCGGCTTGAGCAGAATCGAATCCGGAATGGCGATCTTCCCAATGTCGTGCAACAGGGCAGCCATCTCAAGTTCCTCGAAGGACGTGCAAGCGTATTGAGCGGAAACGGCCAACCTGGATGTATACGCCCGCACGCGGAAACAGTGGGCGCAGGTTTCGTGTTCGCGGGCATCCAGGGCAACGATGAGCGCCTCCAAGTGGGACTTCTGGCTGAGTTGTACTGCCGAGAGAGCGTCTCGCAATTGGCGCGACTGCGCCCTGACTTCCAAGCTCAGAGCCTGGATCTTGTCAGAGTCTTGTCTGCGCTCTGTGACCGTCCGATAGGTCTCAGCCACTGCCTCGCGCAGCTGTGCCCCAGAAAACGGCTTGGTGAGGAAATCTGCGGCGTGGCAGCGCAGTGCAGCCACCAATTCCGGCACCGCCGGGTTCCCGCTGATGAAAATGAAGCCGAGGCCGCGCTGCTGGTGCTGCAGATTTCGGATCAGATCCAACCCACTGGCTCCCGGCATGTGGACATCAGAGATAACCACATCAAAGCTCTCCCCAGAGAGGCACGAAAGCGCGTCGTGAACGCTGCCGCAGCAGCGAATGCGGGCAGCATGGCCCTCCAGAATATCGGCAAGATTCTCGCGAATCGCTTGTTCATCATCCACTATGAGTACGCTAGGGAGTGGCATGGGGCCTCCTGATAAGCCAACGTACAAATGACAACAAATTCAGAAACAATGCTTGCATGTGCATTGCCAGTACTCCTCATGACGGGGAACTGCTGGAGATATGGGCGTGGCGTGACAATCTGCAATCATGTGGTTACCGCTGTAGATCGTCCAGTTGCTGGATAGGATCCAGGATCTAGATGAGAATCGTGTAAGAAGACCGTCTGTTCGTGGGTCGTCACATTGGCTCCGAATTTGCCGCCCAAGTGATTGCGGAAAGAGTTGAAAGACGAGACCATATGCAGCCACTAACAACGTTAGGAAAGGACCGGCGAATCCTCGCCGAGTAACTTCCCGTCTGTAGCTTCAAAGATGCGAAGGATCTTCGCCCATCACGGTTAGCAGTTCGGAAAGTTCAAATGGCTTCTGCAAGAAACGAAATCCAGGCATGAACCGCAATTGTCGTGTCAGCAATCGGTCCGCGTACCCGCTCATAAAAACAACCCTGGCTCCGAAATCGATGTTCAAGATTCTCTTCGCGAGTTCCGGTCCAGAAACTCCAGGCATGAGCACCCTCCAATCCGTCGCACGCTTCAACGACCTCATAGCGCTGTGTGCACAACAAACGGCTGATCATATGCCGCGACACGGCATCGTCGTCGGCAACCAATAGTCTTCATCTCGTGCTCCCTTTGGGCGGTACTTGCGTGGTAGGCCAAAGCGCGACATATCTTCTCGCGGCACCCTGGCGCAAGGAACACATCGTCGCGGTTTCTAGAACGCGCGGATGGCAAAGTCCCGGAGGCCGCCAAGCAACTGGGTATCCCGCGCACCTCGTCGCACGCGAAGTTTGCAATACGGATTGACTCGCTAGCGCCTCACGGCAGCGACCCCAAACGCCCGTCCTGCTTCTGGGTTCTGGATTTCAGACACGTCCGGGCTCTACTCGGTGCAGTTTTGCTCCGCGCCAAATGGGAAGCAAGGCCAAGTGCCATAATTCTCAGCGATCTGTGCTGGATAGAAGAGAAGGACAGGAGTGGCCTCTTGATTGCTCTCCCCTGAGTTTGAGCGCAACACCGCTATCATTTCCTTGACGTCCAGGAGGACTCATTATGGCCAACCACCCTGATATCAACATTAACTCCCGCGATGTGCAAATGGAATTGCGGGATCTCGCCAGTCGTGACTGGCAGCTATGGTCGATGGGGTTCCTCGTTTTGATCGTCCTGGCTGCTGGTTTCGCAAGCCTGGGCATGCCGGGAATAATCTGGCGGGGAGAAAAGTTCGGGACTATTCAAGTCCAGTTCATTCCTCAGCTCTTTTCGGGTTTGATTGTTTTAGTCGCGCTGTTGAACGTCTACCTCATTGGACAAAAAAAGCGCCTGGATAGAGTTCGTGATGGACTAATTCGCAACGTGCTGACGAGAGCGGAGGCGGACACTTCCCCCATAACCGACCGACTGACCAAGGTGTTCGCAACTAGCTACATGGAAGCTGCGCTGGAGCGAGAAATTGCCCGCGCTGATCGAACCCGTTCACCCCTGACACTTGCCCTGTTCGATGTCGTAGGGATGAACTCCGTGAATAGCAACCACGGCATTCTCGCTGGCGACTACCTACTACTGGTAACGGGCCAACTTCTCAAGAAGACATTTCGTGGCGCTGACATCATATGCCGCTATGGTGGAGATCAGTTCCTGGTGCTGTTGCCGGACACGTCCGCCGCGCAAGCGCAGCACGCGTTTGATCGCGTACGAGATGCCATTGCCATGTGGAATGCGAATAGCGAATTGAATTATGACCTGGAATTGCGTGTCGGAGTGGCCACTTACATTTGCGGATTACCCGTACAGAACTTGATACCCGCGGCCAAGGAAAAGCTAAGACAGGACAAAGAAGCGTTAGCTCATGTTCTCTCCGGCAAGGCATCAGCAACGCTTGCACAGGTCACTGACATCCGGGCATTTTCCCCGGCCACTTCTTCGGCTCCAGTGGTGAACTCAGAACCAGGTGCTCATGCAAGGCAAGCAGTCCAATGACACTCACAAGTACGAACTGAGGAGCACTGCTCGCCAAGGAAGCGTAAAGTCCTCAACGTCAGGGAAGCTTCTGAGGAGAACTGGCCGAAACACAATTCGCATCGAGGGCATGAACGCGCCCTCGATGCGATGAGTCTTGTTTGGGCTGGCACGCAACATTCCGTGCGCGATACCCCGTCCAGTTCCGGTGTTCTGCTTTCAACAATTACCGTACGGTAAACGAAAGAAAGCGGCAATTCAGTCTGAGACCCTTTTTGTCCATATCATTTCTGTTTTAACAGGGAGTTTACCGCGGCAAGCCGCCCTCCCCCGCAGCACGCCTCTCAATGCTGGCGCGTCACCCCAACAATCGCCGCCGAGGCGGCGCTTCTTTGAAACCGCTGTCACTGCGCGGTAACTTTTGATACCGGCACTCTATGGACAGGCAGCGCGTTTTGTGTGCGCCTACGATAGTAGGCAATCGCAAGAACTAGCCGCAGATAGGCCGCCAACTCGGAGAACCAAGAAAACTCTGATTGCGGGATGCAAATCCAGACGCAACGATTGCCACGAGAAACAACAACGGAATCGACTGCCCGCGCGCCTAGTTGCGCAGCGTATTACGCGCCAAAGCGTTCTCCATCGCTGCTTTCGAAAGAGGCTTGGCGATGTAGTCATCCATTCCCGACTCAAGGCAGCGCTCGCGATCTCCTATCATGGCGTGCGCAGTCATCGCGATGATTGGGACATGCCGGCCAGACTGTTGCTCCCGCTCGCGGATATGGCAAGTCGCTTCAAAGCCATCCATCTCTGGCATCTGCACGTCCATAAAGACAAGATCAATTGTTGGATCTTGCGCCAGCTCGACGCCTTGTTGCCCGTTTCCGGCCACAAGCACGTCATGGCCCAGCTTCTTCAGCAAGCCGACCGCAAGCCGCTGGTTTACATGATTGTCTTCTACCAACAGGATCCGGAGCCGGGCCTGAGGCTCTGGTTTCGACTGTTGCGATACACTCTTGCCGGCCGTCGTCTCCCGTCCGAGTGCCTTCTTGATGCTAATTAGCAATTCAGCAGAGCGAATTGGCTTCACAACATAGTTCGAAATCCCGAGCTCGTGCAATCGCTTTGAGCCGGTAGCCTGATCCCCTGAACTCAACATCAGGATCGGCGTCGTGCTCAGGCTGGAGTCAGAGCGAATATGCCGAAACAATTCAAAGCCGCCCATCGCGGGCATCTGCTCGTCGGTTAGAACGAGTCGGAATGGAGCCTTGTTGGCGGCTGCTTCTTTCAGTAGCGCAAATCCTTGCTCGCCATCTTCTGCTTCGCTTGGAACCATCTCCCAGTTCCTGGTGAGCGTCGACAAAATGTGGCGATTGGCCGCGTTATCGTCAACGATGAGAACCCGCATCCCTCTCAGATACTGTTCGGTACCCTGCTCCAGGACACGTTCCGGCTCCCCGCCAGTAATCAAAGGTAGAGTGAAGGTGAAAGTAGATCCGACGTTTTCGACGCTCGCCACCGAGATCTGGCCGCCCATCAGCTCCACAAGATGGGAGGAAATCGCCAGTCCCAGCCCTGTGCCCCCAAACTGCCGTGTGGTGGACGCGTCCACCTGTTCGAACGGTTGAAAAAGCTTTGTTCTCTTGTCCTCCGGAATACCGATGCCGGTGTCTGTCACTGCAAACGAAAGCTTTCCTGGTCCCGGACCCGTGCTGATCCGCACAATGATCTCTCCTCGAATTGTGAACTTCACCGCATTTCCGACCAGGTTCGTCAGCACTTGCCGGATACGATTCGGATCCCCTATCAGTCTTTCCGGGAGTTTCGGATCAATGTCCACCAGGAGTTCTACACCTTTGTTGCGCGCCAGGAGGCTGAGATTTTTCACGGCGTCAAAAACCGTTTCCGACAAGTTGAAGCTTGCTTGCTGAATCAAGAGCTTGCCGGCTTCAATCTTGGAATAATCCAAAATGTCGTTCAGGACTACCAGCAGCGTGTCAGCGGAGGACTTCACCATGCCAACAAGTTCCTTCTGTTCCCTGTTCAGATCGGTTGATGCCAGAAGGTCGGTTATTCCGAGTATCCCGTTCATCGGGGTGCGGATCTCGTGACTCATGTTCGCCAAGAATTGGCTTTTGTCTCGGTTGGCCTGTTCGGCAACTTCGGTTGCCCGCCGTAAATCCTTGGTCTGCAAACGCACCCGGCGACGAAGAAGCCCCACCCACGCGAGTGCTGCCATGATCGCCACTGCGAAGGCCAGAATCATCCGCCGCCCGCGATCTCCACTCCACCACGGCGCGGAAGCCAGTACCACCACATCCTGCGGAGATCTGAGCATCAAGGAAAAGCGTTTTGGCACATCCTGCCCTGTTCCAGGAGCCTCGATCGAGGAAACCCCAGTAACTCGCAACAACGATCCTGGTTCCAGCCGTGGCAGAGTCCCTTCCATGATCCTTGCACTGAACACCAAATTTCTCGCCTGGAGTACAAGCGTTTGGTCCTGATGTCCCGCGACTCGATCCACCAGATAACCATCAACACTCACCAGTTCGGAATCGGCTCCACTATCGAGGATATCGTCCGCAGTGGTCTGGACCGAAGGAGGTGGTGAATGATGACCTACCACCCGCAATTCCGAATAACGAAGAACGGGATGAAGCGGACCTTGGCTAACAAACCCGCTTGCTTCAACTTCATCTCCCACCTGGAGCTTGGCTTCTGAGTGGTTTTCGATGCAAGTCGTGCCGCTAGAATCCACCAAGTAAGTCGGGCCTTTCGGAGTCGTCAGCACCACTGTCCCACGAACGCGTACGGGGGCGCTAGACGGAGTGTCTGGCGAGTATTGCAGCAGCTGGCTTGCCGACCGTAATTGCGGGGTGCGGCCGTCACGTGAATCCAGAATCTTTAGAAACGAAAGGCTCGGACAGTAAATTAGCAGCCCACTGAATTGGCGCCTAAAGTTCAGGAACGGGCCATAGACACCTTGTACGCGTACGCGGGAAAAGAGAGGGACGGCATCAGCCCGGTCGCCGCTTGTGGTGGCAATCTCGACCTTAAAGGTAATCGGTCCTGATATCACTCCAAGCGTTATCCTCCCCTGAGTACGATCCACCGAATAAACCGTTCCCTGGGCTTCGGTCCATCTGCTTTCCGGCCCCTCCTCCAGCGTCTTTTCTGGTTCGATCCATACCGGCTTGGGCAGGGGTGCCTTGCCGATCACTGCGATGTGCGGATTCGCAATTACTGGGGCAAAGTCTCCCGGCGCGCTGATTCCGTTCACTTGCACTAGGTCCCCGACGTGTATTGAGGGATATTTGAAATTTCCTATGTAGACGTAGATGCCGTCCGTTTCGTCCTGCACAAACAGGTTCGCGCCAACCGGATTGAAGTACGTCACCACAGCCTGAACACTCACGCGGTACTGTCTTTTCGCCTCAGCCTCCGAAAGCGTGTGCACCTCTTTGACGGTCTTAAGCACGCGGTCAGGCGGGGCCGTCCTCGCCTTGACTTCCGCTGCTTCTTCGATTTGCAGGCTTCCCTTCTGGCCCCGCAAAAAGCCTACTATCTCGGTTTCCCGTCCAGTAGACAATGTCTCTTTGGGTGCCGGCTTGACCGCTAGGGCTCCAGTCTGATCAGTGATCACGACTTGAGAAGAGCGTGATTCAAGGCGCCCGCGCAGTCGTATCCGGTGCTCAGCGGCAGAAGGATGCAGGTTCTGTAGATCGGCCACGGTCTGCAGCGCAAGTTGGTTCACCGGGGTTGCGGGTTGAAGCACCCTTATCTGAGTCCTGTCGGGTACCAGCACCCTGGAGGATGTCACCTCGCCGCGCGCATCCATGCTGAGTACAAGCACTCCTCGAAGCTCTAGTTCAGCGTCAATCCAAGATTCATATCCCAGTCCGTAGATGTTTGCAGCTCGTACATCTATACACTTCCCGTCGACCCTCAGGCGAAGGTCAAGCGCGCCGGTCTCTTCAAGCACAGCTGATACAACGACTCCATGCAATTGTACCCACTGATATTGAAAGTGCTCCGAGCGCAGGTCTCCGGCAGTCACCGGCACCGGATTCGGGTATTCTGGACCACTCGATATAGTCTGAGACGATTCGACACTGATGACAGGGCTTTTGCCGCCGGAGATCACCTGCCCAGTTATCTCCATCTGCGAGCCAGTACCGTACGCTAATCCCTTAATGCGCACGCCTCCGGTTTCATCCTGCAAAAACTCCCTGCGCAGATTTGTGTCCAAATAGGTTATTGTGCCGCGCAGCCTTACCGGCACGCGAGCAGAGGGGTTGAGCGGCTGATCCCGAATCTGCTGGACGGTGGTAAGGGTTGCGTGCTCGGGCCGTACATAGTGGCTGGAAGAACATGCACACACGAGCAAGGGGCCCAGCAAAGCCAAACCGAAACGACCTAACTGAGTATTCCGCATTGTCTCTCTGGCCCCGCGCCCACCTGTTTTCCGGGCACAACAGCATAAGTAGCAGAGTAGAAGATGCAGGTCAAAAGCCAACAACGCCCGATCACAGGTAGCCAAAGTACTCTTGACACGCTTTGAAAACGATCGCTTGTTTGCTCTATGCAACCAGCATGCTTTGCCTACAATCAGGGATATAAGCGACGCCTAGCGTAAGGCCGAGTCTGCTTTGGCTCGACCGATCAATCGCTATTGTCCTGCTGCAAGCCTCGTTGCGCTTGCAGGCTCAGGAACTGGCTCAACTCAATGCATTAACCAGCCGAACACCTGTTGAGATAACGTCTCGATTCTGGAATCGAGAATACCGAAATAGAAGAGCCGCAAGGCTGAACTCGGGCGCAGGCGCTTGCAGCCGGTCTCTAGCAAACGGCTTTCAAGTGGCAGAGCAAATGCAGTCCTGATTTGCGCTTACGTTTCGGCATTTCAATCAGTTTCGGCATTTCAATCACTAGGAGCGGAGAGTGGCCAGTCTTCAGTCGATCCCATACAATCCTCCAGTTGTCTTGCCGCAACCTGAGGTCAAGACAAATTGCATTTTGCCTGTCGCGGCTGTTCCAGTAGATGGTCCATCGATTTCCGGAACTGAACCCAGGCGGACGTGTCCGCCGGACCAAGTCGGCTGAGGATGGTTGCGGTCGAGCGTAGGACCGACTCACTGCCATTCGGGTTTTGCGCACGCAGCAGGAACTGCTGCGCAATTTCCAGGACCGTTGTAGGTTTCGATCCGAGCGCGAGCAGCGCATAGCAGGTCGGTTCCAGCGTCGGCTGTGAGCAGGATGCCAGTCCGGCCCAGGAGGGAGGCCTGCGCTGGACCAGTTCAGATTGAATGTCGCTGAGGCTGAGTCGTCCGTTCGGCACAGCCGTACTCGTAGTGTGGAACAGCGTTCGTGTCAAAAAGACGCCCCAATGCGCACTCGTGACAGCAGAACATCAGAGGGCAAGATATTCCGGGAACCATGAAGAGCATCTCGGCGGCGGCGGCGCATTGATCCCTGCGCAGGGCGTTCGTTGCCAAGGCCATCGAAGGCTGGCAAACCGCGGTTGGCGAAAGAAAAGTCGGCGAGCCAATGCAACCAGGACCTTTACGGGCACTTGGCCAGCAAGGTCGTAATCGGTCAAAAGTTTCCCGAATGCCTGATGCCACCGCACAAGAGGCAGCGGGACAGCAAGAACGCGATTGGTGAAAAACTCCGCTTCTCGTTCCGCGCCTGATGAGCCCGCTCAGGACACTTCCCGGTCCACGCATCTCAGATGACGGCTGATCGTGAATGGAATCAGGCAATACGGTTCCTCGGCGGAATGCTCGCCCCGCGTAGTTCCACAATCCTTCTCCGCCACAGCCGCTGGCCCAAGGCGCCGCCAAGCCGCTCACGGCTCGTCGCCCGGATGCACGCAAGCGCGTTCCAGTGTAGTGTTCACGCCGGAAGGAACCCGACGTGTTCTCGTCTTCGCATGAACTCGCGCAAAAACTTCGAGCCGCTCGCTACATCATCGATCCGGTCACGCTGGAGGTCGTGTATCTGGCGGCGCGAATGCGCAAGCCACTGCTGGTCGAAGGCCCGCCCGGCTGCGGCAAGACCGAGTTGGCCTACGCAGTCGCCGCCGCCGCGGGCACCGTGGTGGAGCGCCTGCAGTGTTATGTCGGAATCACCGATGCTCAGGCGTTCAAGCGCGCGTGCTCCTGCTTTGGCCTGGGCCGCTACTTCTACGACTTCAACCCACCCTGGGTTGATCTCGATCACAATCGGCAACCGCTCAAGACACCCTGCTTACCGGCCTGGGCGATTCCCGAGAACTGGCGCAAGGGCATGCGGCCGCCGAGCGGCAACGTCAATGGCTCGGCGCATGCCAACGGGGAGAGCCCTCAGCCCAATGGGCAGCACGCCGGGAACGGGAACGGCAATGGTAATGCTAATGGCCATCGCGCCCGCCAGGCTGGCGCCGGAGCCGATAGCGCCGATCTCGACAGCAAGATTCTCGCGATGGAGAAAGTGGTCGGGACGGGATTCTATCGCAGCGTGCTGCGAGAACACGGACGCGCCAACCAACCGAAGCTGATTCGCGATGCTAGCGCGAAGCGTAAAGTGCTTCAAGTGTTGGAATCGGCCACGCGAGGCTTTGACCGGCTGAATGCGATTACGAAACGTGTTGACGCCGCTACGCTACAAGCCCTCTTGGCAAAGCTCCAAGCCCCACCGGTATGCAAGATAGCGGATATGAAGACGCTGCAGGCCGTGGTCTTCGGCTTGGAAGATCTTGCCGCTCCTGACCGTCAGCCAGTCCGATAGCCAAGTTGAAACACATACTAGGGAGCTGCGCCGTGGGGCGCCGCGCCCCTTCGAGTACTAGAAGGACGTCGTCATGTCTACAGCCATTTCAGCAGAAGGCAGCAGCCTGTTTGAGATCGACAAGGAGTTGGAATCCGCATTCGAGGCAGCCATGGAAGAAGAAGCGCAGGCCGGCGCTATCAGCGAGGACACCAAGCAGCGCTGTACCGACCTGTTCAGCGAATTCGGCAAAAAGGTCGATCGCATTGCCCGCTATGTGCGCGCGACTGAGTTCAAAGCTCGTGCCGCCAAGGAAGAAGCATTGCGCCTGGCCGCACGGCAGAAGGGCGCGGAGAACCGGGTCGAGCAAGTGAAGAGCATGCTGTCTTTCTTCATGCAGTCGCGCGGCCTGAAGCGATTGGAGGGTGAACTCAATACGATTCGGCTCCAGAGGAATGGGCAGGCGTCGCTTCAGTTGGATCTTGCGCATCTGCCGGACGAGTACAACCGCAGGGAGTTCGTGCTCACGCATGAGGATTCGCTGAGGGTCTTGGAGTCGATCACCTCCGCGGAGTTGAGGACAACTTTCCTCTCGGCGGTCACGAATATCACGCCGAACAAAGAACTAATTCGCCAGAGATTACAACAGGGCAGAGAGATTCCCGGCGCATGTGTAGTGAAGGGTCAGCACATTCGATTTGATTGAAAAACGCTGGCCGAGAGTGGTCTGATGCGATCACTCGCGCTGCAGTTCCTCCCGCGGCGTGCGCGTCAACGTGGTCACAGAGTGATCAACGTGATGTAAGCGACGGTTGAATGTAGCCTTAATGGACTTGGCCCAGAAGCCACTGGAAATCAATAGCCGAGCAAGAACGAGTGCTGAGCACAGCCTGAGTTCCGGGTGATTGCCAAAGCTATATAAGTCACGGACAACCTGCCGATTGAACCAGTCTTCGAGCTGTCGCATCGCATCAGGTGCTGCCGCCTGTATGGCAGCGCGATGTGAGGGACTGAACAAGGCTGTCGGAATGCTCACGCCGTCGGACTGCGCGCCAGGGCCAAAAATAGAAGGCTTGAGCCGGTACACCTCGTACTGGCTTCTCCTAAAGTGGGGCAATTCCTGAAAATATGAGCGCAAGGACTCGGTTGCCGTAAGCAGATATGGATGTTGCCAAGCAGTAAAGAAATAGCGATGTATATCCTGGGCCAACTCTAGTGCAGCATCCAGCCTCGCCCCAGGCTTGGGGGGCTCACAACAGCAAGGTGAAAGATCTTCATGGACCTTTCGCAACTCTATTAGCCTGAACACGAAATCATTTTGGGGATTGTCTTTGATCCACTCGCGATAGCCGTCGGCAACGACCGGGTCGGCAAGGCAGACGAAACCTGTTTCCGCTGGGCCTCGGACAAGGAGCAGGCGCGCAGTGTCTTCCCCGATCTGAGTCCCAGAAGGAATTTCGCTGACATTGTGCTGCTCCCACTCGCGCAGAGATTTGGCGGCGATGTATTCAAAGTGATAGTTGTCCTTAATGTCGTACCGATAAAAGCGGAATCGACCGCGTGTGGTACGTGAAGCCGGGCCGCGGCCATAGGCTTCGCCAGTGCCGATCCCTATGTATACCGGTTCAGCCCTGAATTCATTTCGGCGTAAGCCAACCAGATAGTAAACGTGAATCTTTTCGCGATCGTCAAAGATGTCATCGGCCACGCCGTATGGCAACTCAAAGATCTCACAATTGACTAAGGTGGTCTGTTCCCAGTCCTTAGGAATGGGTAAGCCGCGCGGAACCTCACTTCGGCAAAAGCGCACATGTAAGGAATTGAACGCATAGTTTACGGCCATATCGCCGCTAGTCTCGAAAGCGTCAACAATTCTCGGGGCGATCAGCTTGAAGCGGAATACCGCGTCATCAGGACCGATGGAGCTTGGCGAGTCGTCTTCGCAGAAGAAGTCGTCTCTCGCAAGAGAAGCGAGAACCGTTGGATCGCTTGCAACCGCAAAATCAAAATTTTCAATGGCTGCGCTCCAGACTGCGAGGCTCTCATATTCCTTCACATGCTCATCACGCAACGCAGTGTATTGCGTCAACACGTCTTCTGCAGTCGAAAACCTTATCAATTCAGCTGTTCGGAAGGCTGAAACGGACTCAGATGTCAGCAGATCGTAGAGACCCATAATTATTGACCACTACGATTCTGACACAGCAACTCGATTCGCACCCGATGGTTACACCGCATCGGGGTGATGTACGAGTTGTTTGTTGTTGGTGAGACTGACGTCGCGTAGTACTCACCACCGCTTCTTGTTTTTTCCACCACCACCAACCACCACCACCAGAGGAGGAGTCTTCGGAGGAGCAATGCGAAATGCTGGCCGCCTCAAACTTGGGTACTATCCTCTGCCTTGCAGTGAAGCCCAGAACATTCGGAGCTTGCTCAATGCTTCCGCGCCTTACGCGGCCATCGACCCTTGCGCGGGGGACGGGAGCGCGTTGCTGGAACTCACCGCCGGAATGAATGCCGCGCTTGCCGCAGTCGAACTGGATGCGGAGCGAGCGGCAGCATGCATCGCCAAAGGCATCGCTACGGTGCACGGCAGCGTCTTCGAATGCCGGGTCACAGCAGAATCGTGCTCGCTTCTTTATCTCAATCCACCGTATGACAGTGAATTGGGACCGCACAGCAACCACAGAATGGAGCAGGTGTTCCTGGAGCACTGCTATCGCTGGCTCACAACGGAAGGGGTGCTTGTCTTTGTGGTCCCGAGCACGGCGCTGGCCCCCTGCGCGCGCTTGCTTGCCAGCCAATTCGATCGGATCGCGGTGCGCCGACTTGGGCACCCGGAATCGGCCCGATTCAATCAGGTAGTCGTGCTTGGTTGCAGGAAGAAGATGCGCGCTCGGGGCGAGCCAAAGGGGGCGGAACTCTTGATTCGTACAGGAACGCGGCCCAATGATATCCCCATCCTCAGTCAAGTGAACACCGAGCCCTACATGATTCCTCCGTCCCGCCCAGTGTCGATCCACTACGTGGGCCTGCCGCTCGATGCCATCGAAGATGCACTGGAACATTCGCTGGCAATGCAAAAAGCTCGCGGTATCTTGGTCCGTAAGCACCAGAAGATGAGTGGACGACCGGTAACGCCTTTGCACAAGGGGCATGTCGGCCTGCTGGCCTGTAGCGGCATGCTCAACGGCTTTTTCGGTCAGGGCAACATGCGGCACATCGCGCACTGGCGCGCGGTGAAGTACGTCGATGAATTCAACGAGGAAGGCGAGCAAGAAGGCGAAACGATCATCCGCAAGCGCGAAAGATTCAGCCATGAGCTCACCTTGGCTTACCAAGATGGCCGCATCGTCGAGCTGAGGGAAACAAAGGAGGCCAAGGGGAAGGATGAGAAACGCCCATGAGCGCTTTGGCCGGCTCGCTTACCAACGTCGGTCGGAAAAGACAGCAACGAATATCCGAGTGTACATGGACGCCTTTGTGGGAGAAGAAGGGGGCAAGGCGCATCTGGTGTCAGTAGTCGGTGGTGATGTCGAACTCGGAGCCTTGAGCGCAGCGTTCGCAAACGGGGACTCGTTCACGGCCATCGATCCGTCCGGCATCGAGCGGATCGTGTCGCTGGGAGAAAAACCACTGTGCTTCCGCGGATCATTGACAATTTCGGGACGCAAGCGCCCTCTGCGACATCTTGTGGCCTGCTCTCGGGAGATGGCCGACAGCACGTCCAACGGGAAATTGCTTCTGATCAGCGAGGACCCCAAGTTCATTTGGTCTTCCCTGGTACGCCACTATGGCCTGCCCGCCGCGCCTGAGTGGGGAGACTGGGTGATCGCGCAACTACGGCAGCAGAAGCGCATTCAGGAATTGCCCAGCTTCAAATATTCCGCTGTGGTTGTAAGGGCGACACGAAAGGAACTGCTGGCGTTGCTGCATCGAGGGCTGCGCGCGAAACAACTGAGATTCCCTGAATGCAACGGCGCGGTCGAGTGGCCGGAGACGGTTCTGGTCAAGAGTACCGCCTGACACTACGACGCTTGCCGGAAACGAGACCAGATGCCAGCCGCCGTCCGGCGTGGAGTGTACAAAGGTTGCCATCGTCGGCGCGAACCTTGAAGAACCCGGCATCCTGCCCGTACCACTGGTCCACCAGCTCTTCCACCAAATACTCGTGCCCGTCCAGGCGAAAGCGAACCGGTCGTTCGTCGGCCTTGTGCCCGGAATAGCATTCCACCTCGAGTTGCATCTCCTAAATCCTCTCACGCCACAACGAGAAGGGATTCAGGCAGCCACTTGGTGCTGGCACAACGTGCGGGTGATAACCGGGAAATTCTTGGACCTTGATCGGAGGAGGATTCACAAGATGACAGATCGTCAACACGAAGCAACAACAAGCCAGATCGGCCAGTTGGTCAGCAAGGAAGAAGTTGAGGCGGCGCGTCGAGAGCGCGCACTGGAGTTGAACAGCAGAGCGGGGTCCCGTCCGCAGTTGGAGGCGCGCTACGGGCAAGTGTGGGCTCCCGAGGAGTTGGCCCGCGCCTTCGAGGTCATCGGTTTTGCGGCACCGTATGTGGTTGTCCGTTGCAAGCGCGACGGGCAGATGGGTAGTCTCGAATTCCAGCACCATCCGCGTTTCTACTTCAACTTTGAGCAAGATCAGCCGGCTTAGGCAATTCCCACCTCACATCGATCCCCCAAACAATCCCAAGAGGAGGCAACATGAGCGCCCTGGATTGCGTGCTCGCCGATCTAGTCGAAGCCGACCGCGAGTGCGCCTACGTCACTGTCAAGCGAGAGCCGCTCGAGACTCTGATTGATGAATGGCTGAATCGCGGTGACCAGATTTCCATCCTCTGCCGCCTGCTCACCCGCGCGCAGAAGGAACTTACTGCTGCATGGAACGCTCCCATTCCCGGCTTGACCCAGCCCGGGGCGCAGGAAACAATCCTGCGCGAACTGAATTGCGCAACCGCGCAGCTATCCACGGCCATTACTCATCACCGCCACGCCGTGCGGCAGGGATTGGCGGCAAAGCTGAAGCAGGTACTGCGCTCAGCCATCGCCGAAATCCATACCCACATCACCGGTGCCTTGCTCAGGGGAGACCACGAACTGGCGGACCGGCTGGAATCGGAGCGGCAGACGGTACAGATTGTGATCAGCGCGATCGACGCCACAGTGAGCGCGCTCATGGCGTTGGAGTTGGCCAAACCCAATCCGGAGGCAAACATCGATGGAAGGCGATCGAGCTAATTCAGAGACCCATACACCAGCGGCACTGCTTGTGGAAGTGATCAACGAGGCCAACCGCATCTTCGCCGGCCGCCATAACCGGCTCTCACCGCTGACGAGCGAGCCAGAGCGCCGGCAGTTCATCGCCCGCTGCTGCGCTTGGTGGAACCATTTGCTCTGTCCCGCCATGGGCCGCGTCGGACCGTATGGAACCAAGAACGGTAGCGTTACGAGATCGCGGAAAACGACAACTCACGTTCTAGCGAGCATGCCTGAAGTTCCCCATTCACCTCATGCGTGATCGGAGTCCCCGATGGAGAAGTTCGAAACCATCCACGATTATCTGCGTCACCACTCCGATGAAATTGGAGACCGGATTCTCTCGTCCTATCCAGCACTCTATGGCGCCGACGAGGCTCCGTCTGCGCTGCTCGGCCGAATGCTGCGCACTCCGTATCCGGCGCAAACCATGGCGATCATGGGCGTGAGCCGGCGCTGGCAGGAGGCGCGCAACGCCAACGTCGTCGCCGAGTGTGGTGCGGGAAAGACCCTGATCGCGCTGGCCAGCATGCTGGTGCACAGCGCCGGACGGCGCTTCACCGGTTTGGTCATGGCCCCGCCTCACTTGGTAGAAAAGTGGGCGCGCGAGGCCTTCCTAACATTGCCGCAGGTGAGGGTGTTCCTGATCGACGACCTGCGCAACGGCGGCAGCCCGCACGAAGCGCATGGCATCAATGAAGTCCGCCTGCGCCGCGGCGAGATCGTCCGCCAAGGCCTGCGCACCTCGCTGAGCGAATTGCGCCGCTTGGGCCGCGAGGGTTGGCGCAGTGTTTGTCCGGCGACCTCCGTCTTCTGCATGGGGCGGGAAAAGGCAAAGCTCTCCTACTTCTGGAAACACTGCTATGGCCGCGCCCGCTCCGGACCCTTCCTCGGATCATTGACCAATCCCGACACCGGCTGCCCGGTCGAGACCGATGGTGTGCGCTTGAGCACGATGGACTTCGACAAGAAGCGCGTCCACGAAATCGTCGATCTGCCCAAGGGCGGAACCAATCGTTTCTGCCCGCTGTGGCAGGCCGATCGCAACAAGATCGCCCGCATGGCGCCGGCGGAATACATGGGGCGGTACATGCACGAGTGGTGGGACTATGCCATCGCCGACGAGATTCATCAACTGGCCGGGGACACGGCGCAAGGCAACGCGCTGGGGGTACTCAATCGCTCGGCCAAGAGATTCCTAGGTCTGACCGGAACCCTGCTGTCGGGCTACGCCGACGACCTGTTCAACACCCTATTTCGTACCGATCCCAAGAGGATGATCGCGGACGGCTACGAGTGGGGCTCGGGGGGACGCGAGCGCTTCACCCGCGACTTCGGCGTGATCGAAACGATCGAGCGCATCACGGTCGAGGACAATGCCTGCTCGAAGAAAACCAAGAAAGAAGTCACCGTCAAACGCAAGCCGGGAGCTTCGCCGCTGTTGTTCGGCGCCTATCTAATGGACCACTGCGCGTTCATCGGCCTGGAAGACATTTCCGACGGGCTGCCCAGCTATCGTGAAGATGTGCTCGCCGTGTCGCTGGAGCGGCCCCTGCAACCCGCCTACGAACAACTGGAAGAGGAAATCACCGCCTGCCTGAAGGAGCATCGCGGCAACAGCAGCGTGGCCGCCACCATGCTCAACGCTCTGCTCGCCTGGCCGGATCATCCTTACGGCTTCGGCACGCTCTACGGCTCGGAGTTCGATCCCGACACCAAAGCGCGCGAACGCTTCGTGATCACAGAAACCGTGGATATGGACCAGAATCTGACTTACCCGAAGGAACAAGCCCTGCTGGATGAAGTCAGGGCACAGCTGGCGCGCGGGCGTAAGTGCCAGGTCTTTGCGGTTTACACCAACAAGCACGATGTCACCGCGCGCCTGGAGCGGCTGTTCAGCCGCGCGGGAATCCGAGCGGCAATTCTGCGCGCCACAGTCGCGACGCACAAGCGAGAAGCCTGGTATCGCGAACAGCTGCGGCGCGGCATCGAGGTGGTCATCTGCCATCCCAAGATCGTCGAGACCGGCCTCGATCTGCTGGACTTCCCCACCATCCTGTTTCACGAAACCGGCTACTCGCTGCACACCTTGCGCCAGGCCAGCCGCCGTTCCTGGCGTATCGGTCAACGCCGTCCGGTGGAGGTAAAGTTCTTTGCCTATAAGGACACCATGCAGGAAGTCTGCCTGCGGCTGATGGGCAAAAAGCTTCTGGTGGCGCTGGCCATGGAAGGAAAGTTTGCCTCCGAAGGCCTCCAGGCCATCGACGGCGATGACGACATGCTCACCGCCATGGCGCGGGAATTGGTCGAGAACAAAGGGATTGGAGAATCGGCGCAGAACGTCTGGCGCAGTCTCGGCCAGCTGCGCCCAGCCCCGCGACCCGCACAGGAGGCACTCGACAATATGCCGATGGCAGAAATTGACATAGCGTCGATGCCGCCCGTCGCCGACGAAGTGTCCTTGTCGACTGAGGTGAATACGGTCAGTCCAGAACAGCACGCGCCGCGCCAGCCGTCCGAAACCGAACAACTCTCACTGTTCTAAGCCGCGCCCAGCGCGGGGCAAGTCACAACCGAGGATTCCATGGAAGTAGTCTCCATAACGAACGCACTGGCTGGGTCGCCTCACTTGTCTCATGCTTCGGTGCCCGATCAAGTTATCCGTTCTGGCCGGCGTACACGCCGTAAGTACACCTTCACCGATCAAATCGATCAACTCATTCGCGAAGCTTACTTGCTCGGTCCGGACAACCAACAGCGGCCGGGGATTCGGCTTGTTGCCAAGAAGGTTGGAATCCCGCATTGGGCGCTGAAGAAACGCGCGCGCGAGTTGGGACTGGCGCGCACCAAAGAGTCGCCATGGAGCGAAGCCGAACTGGAAATCCTCGCACGCTACGCCTGGATGAGCGACGAGCGGCTGCGCCTGAAGCTCAAAGCTGCCGGGCACCCACGCACGGTAACCGCCATCCACCTCAAGTTGAAGCGCATGTCCTTCAAGAACAGTGGCGGATTTTATTCCGCCCATAGCCTGGCGCAGGCTCTGGGCATCGACGCGCATGCGGTCACGCGCTGGATCAACCGGGGCCGGCTGAAAGCCACCTTCCGCGGTACGGCCCGAGGCGAGCGGCAAAACGGGGACATCTACCTGATCCGCGAGAAGCACGTGCGGCAGTTCGTGCTGGAACACCCGTCAGAAATCGATTTGCGCAAAGTGGACCAGCTTTGGTTTCTGGACATGCTCACTAACGGCCTTACCCGCAGCGCATAGATCCGCAGCCTGACTTGCATGCGTTCCCCCCAGTCCTTCCCTGCACCGTCCTTCCCTGCCAACCTGTGACCCGATCGCCAATCGGGGCCGTACCGCCGGCAGCGGCCACTCCCGGACCACGGCGTCTGCCAGAGCGCACGGTCCACACCAATCCATTTGGAGGATTCCCATGCTGGAAACTGGTACTTTGATTTCGAGCAACAGCAAAATCGGGCGAGCCGAGTTGGCCGAAGTGCCAACCCCCGCCGCCACCGCAACCCACCGGCCGATTCCGCACCACAAGATCGTGGAAGCGCTGGTTGAAACTCTCAGCTTCCGCCAGATCGGCGTGGTGAAGGAAGAGTACGCCGTCTCGCCCGATGGCATGAAGATGTTCGGCGTGCTCGACCTGGCCACCGGCTTTGAAGGCTGCCGCTTCTCCATCGGCATCCGCAACAGCCACGACAAATCATTTCGCCTGGCCATTACCACCGGCCTGCGGGTCTTGGTCTGCGAGAACATGGCCTTCACCGGAGATTTCACTCCCGTGCTGGCCAAGCATTCGAAGAACTTTTCGCTGCAAGACAGCCTGGCCATCGGCGTGGACCGCATGCAGCGCAATTTCGAGCCGATGCGGCGGCAGACGGAGCAGTGGCGCCAGCAACAGCTTTTGCCGGCATCCGCCAAGCTCATGATCTATCGCGCGTTCATCGAAGGTGATCTGCAGGCGCCCAAGCATCTGGCGGGCGTGGTCCACGACCTCTACTTCAATCCGAAGTACGAAGAGTTTCAGCCGCGCACCATGTGGAGTTTATCGAACGCCTTCACCTCGGCGTTCAAGGAACTGGAGCCCATTCCGCAGTTCAAGGCTACGGCCAAACTGGGAGCGTTCCTAGAGACCGCCAACCTGCTCGCTGGAGTTGACAACTTTTAACAGTGCGAACGGGCGAGGGGATGCAAGGGACTGAACTCGCGCATCCTCTCGAAACCAGGCTGAGCCGGATTCGAGTTCACTGCTGTTTCGCAAGCAGCAAGCTGAACTCGGAGGATAACTCGATGGTCCCGTGATGGCCGTGATGAGCGGTGACACCACAGTCGGGTCGAGGACAACAAAACAGACGGCCCGCGCAGTGTTGATCGGAATAGACCGGAACCATAGCCAGGCCGTGAAGCGGACACTGCCCCTGAATGAGGCGCGCCAGTCGAGCGAGCGGGCTCTGCTGATCCATGCTCATGCTATGGAGACAGCTTACCTCGGAGCGTTGGAAATCGAAAGAGGCGATTTCCGGGTATGGCCTTCAGCGCTATTGGCTGCTCCTGGTGCGTTGCCAATTGGCTGGGATGATCTTCTTCATCACGCGGTTCGAGCAGGGCCTGCGTAAACGTGCTCTGCAACGGAAGTCCCGCATAGCTTGAGAAGCCAGCGCCTACCACAAAGACCGTGTCTGTCTTCATCGGTCGCTCCGAAATATGGCAAAGCCCAATCCCATCCACCCGGGGGGACGGCGTCCAGTTAGGATTAGCCAACCGGTGTGCCGCAATCACAGCCTCGCAATGTCGCCCCGCACCTTGGTCCTTCGCCTGACATCGGCGCCAGCGCTGACCCTGCCAATACCCATCGTCGAGGCGCAGCCAGTGGAACACGCAGCGCGCGGATGGCAAGTGCCATAGTGTTCTGGGTGGGATTTTGACGTTCCAGCACTTCCCTTAATGCTGCGACCATCCGATCTGGATGTGATTCCTCCACCCAGCCGTCCTCCACGACCGTACCGGCTTCATGGAGGATCGGGAATGGACATCCGCGCGCCGTTTGAACGTCCATTCCGATGAAATAGTTCATGCCCTTCGCTCTCTATTGCTGGCCTGAATACCCAATAAATTCGCTTCATGATAACGCCCCCGAGGTGTTTGCCATCGGGGAAAGGAGAAAACACCCATGAGTTCAGCAGAAGTTGCCACCAACAATCCTGCAACCACGCAGGTAGTAGAGCTGCCTCTACACCTGATCAAACCCAGCAAAAGTAACCCACGCAAAGCGTTCGCGGATCTCGGGGACCTCGCCAACAGCATCCGCGAGAAGGGCGTGCAGCAGCCATTGTTGGTGCGGCCGCACCCGACCATCGCAGGCAGCTATGACCTAGTCGCCGGAGAGCGCCGCTGGCGCGCATCCAAGCTCGCCGAGAAATCGACCGCTCCCTGCATCGTGAAGCCGCTGAGCGACGAAGAGGCGCTTGACCTGCAAATGGTCGAAAACATCCAGCGGGAAGATTTATCGCCGCTGGAGGCCGCCGAGGGCTACGCCAAGCTTCTGAAGAGGCATGGTGACGTAGTTACCATGGCGGCGAAGGTGGGCAAGGCGGTCGCTGAGGTCACGCGCGTACTGCAGTTGAACAAGCTTACCGCTACCGCCAAAGAGGCTCTGGCCAAGGGCGACATTCTGCTGGGACACGCCTACGAGTTGTGCCGGTTACGCGAGCATGAGCAGAAGCAGGCGCTGGATTTCCTGTTCGAGAAAGGCGATCGCGGAGCCCAGGTGAAAACAGGCAACGGCTGGAAGCCGGTAGGATGGCGCGCCGTACCGGTGGCCGATCTGCGCGTCTGGATTCGGAACACGCTCATGCTCGATTTGGCCAAAGCGCCCTTCGATACGTCGGAGCGGACGCTAAATCCCAAAGCAGGCGCGTGCGGAACCTGCCCGCACCGAACTGGTAACGCGCCGATCCTGTTCGCCGATATCAAGAACGGCGATGTATGTACCGTGCCTTCGTGTTTCTTCGCTAAGCGCAATGCGGCGCTGGATCGCAAAGCGGAAGCTCTAGCCAAGGAGCATGGCCACAAGTCCCTCCTGAAGATCGCCGTGGGCTGGGCGGGCAATCACAAAGACGAGTCCATTCCTCCGTTCGACAAGCAGGTCTACAGCAATACTGGGGTCGCCGTGATCGAACCCGGCAGCGAGTGCGAGTACACCAAGCCGGCGATGGTCGTCTATTGCGAACGCGCGGAAAACCTCAAAGTCGGTCAGTATGTTTCGGTATGCACCAAGGCTGGCTACGAGGGAGAGTGCAAAAAGCACAATGGGCGCGTGCGAAGGGACAACACCGCACGACCGAAGATCTCAGCCAGCGTGCGAGCCAACCGGCGCGTGGAAACCTGGAAGAAAGAACATCCCATGGTGGTGCTCGGGCGCATCGGCAAGGCAACGGTGGAAGCGGCCAAGAAAGTAAAGATCAGTAGCAAGCTGCTGAAACAAGTTCTAGCGCTAACCAGCGCGGAGGCGTTCGACCACGTTTACAGCGACCGCTATCGCGAGATCGGCAAAGCCTTCGGTCTGGAAGCCGCAGCGGAGAAGCACCACAGCGGACGCGACTGGCAAGCGCCGCTGGAAGAGTTCACCGCCGACAACCCGATCGCCAGGCTGGTGCTGACCTTCTGTGCGCACAACTTCGGCGACCATTCGTCCGCGAAAGTTCGCGAACTGGCCAAGGTCTTTAGGGTCGATGTAAAGAAGATTTCCGTCGAGGCCGAAAGCGAACTGACGGCGCGCACGCGGGCGGAACTGGCGCGGGCCAAGAAGTCGGAAGCGCGCGAAAAGGAGATGCCTGCGAGTGGCGGGAAGAGAAAAAGGAATGCACCCTGAAACTCTGCCACGAAGACTTTACCGACTACAACGACATCGTGCCTGACCACATCGAGCCCAAGGGCATGGGCGTCTCCTGGCGCGATGATCGTCCGGACAACGTGCGCGCGCGGTGCATCGCTGGTGCAACCTGAAGAAGGGATCGAAAAGAGAAGCGCCGTCTGAAGAGGTAGAAACCGGAAATGATTCAGCACCATGAACTCGTGTACTCCCTGCGCGCTCGCGCTCGCAATCGGTGATCGGCAGAATTCCTTCTGGCCACAAAGGATCGCCGCAGCGCTCCGAGATTGGCGTCTACGGCGTTGATGTCGTCTTCGCGATTGGCGTCGCTGAGAGCGTTCAGCAGAGGCACGGCGCGATGTTCGAATTCCTCCTTAGAAACTGCTTCTCTGCTGCTTACCATGAAAGCGAGGATGACGCCGGCGATCGTGGCATGAATTCCTGACCTAAGAACCCTCAGCCAAAAGGCAGCGCACCATGAGCGGGTGAGTGCCGCTTATCCACGCTCCACGACTTCGGGGAATCGGAGAACGTCTTTTGCAGTTTCACGAACTCGGCCAAATCGTCGTCGTTCAGCGGACTCGTCTTTCCCAGATTGCGTCCCGGATCAAGCCGGTAGTACCAGATCTTTCGCGTGGGCGCGCCCTTCTCGAAGAAAAGCACAACCGTCTTTACGCCCGCGCCCTGAAACGTGCCTCCGGACAAATCGAGCACTGTGTGAAGATTGCAGCTTTTCAGCAGGGTCGGCCCTAGCAGACGATCTTAGAACTCTTGGGGTCTTGAACTCATGGACCGATGCGCTCGGGTTCAGGGGCCGTTGACCTGTTTGACTTTTCTTTTGCATCGACCCCAAGGCGTTGAGTCGCCATCTGGGTGGCAGCTGCCTAGCGGTTTCCGCCTGCCGGTTTTCACAATTCCTGGCCAGAATGGCCGCTCGGCGGAACGGCGGTCCGGGCGAATGCCTTACGGCAATCAAGACTGGATTTGCCATGCATGCTGCCCTCCATGTGAGCCAAGCCGGGGCAGCGTGTGCAATAGCCGATGTGAGGACATCCCGAACACGCGGGTACGTCCCGAAGACGGATGGAGCGAATCTCGCGAAGACTCTTTGAATTCCGCCAGATCGTAGCGAAGTCCTGCTTCAGCAAATTGCCGCACACCACCGGAAACTGAACGCAGGGATACACGTCTCCTTGCGGAGAAACATAACACGACGTATGGCCGGCACTGCACGGATAAGCACTTAGAGCTGCATCGTCGCCGCGAGGCGGTGGCGCACAGAACTCAGTTATGTTGCCAAAGAGTTGCTCGGAGTGAAACAGATCGTGAAGTTCCTGATCCGATACCGACAGTGCCACCAGGGATGTGTCACCATTGAGCATCGGCGTGATTGTCGGATCAATGGCAAGGCTGGCGCCGAGGTCCTCGGCAAGGCGTTGCACTCCAGAAACGTCGGCGAAGTTGCTCGCCATCACCACGTTGGTTATCGAGACCTTGAGGCCTTGAGCCCTGAGCAGGCGAATGGCATTGACTGAGCGCTGAAGCGATCGATGGAGTCCGGTAATCGCGTCATGGATCTCGTTACGATGTGAGTAAATGCTCACTTGGATTTGTTCGATATTCAGATTGCGGAGGGATTCAGCTTGAGCAGCGCCGATCAGTAGGGCATTTGTCTTCAGCTTGACGTTGAAGCGCAAGGATCGAGCGTACTCCAGTATCTCGAAACAGTCGGGACGAAGCAGCGGCTCCCCGCCGCTGATCGTCAAAAAGAATGTGCCAGCCTCGGCCAACTGAGAAAGCGCGGTCTTGATCTCTCGGCTCGTCATTTCGAAGCGATCCTGACGGAGCGTCTCATCGCCAAGATAGCAATGCACACAACGCTCGTTGCATCGCCAGGTAAGATCAAGCTGGACACTCAACGGAACACCCAATTCAAGAGCTCTCGCGTTCAGATGCTCGACTAGACTCAACGCTTCGATTCCTCCACTGCGGGGCATGGGTGATCGCAAACGATCACCATGCCGCAATTCAGCAGTTCGGCCATCAATTCCTCGGCATCGTCGAGGGCCTCTTGTGGATCAACATCAAAACCAGTGCAGATATACGTCTGAACAAGTTGCGCGAGTGTGGATCGTCCATCGGCTGCATCCCAAATAGCAGCAGCGCAGGAGTTCAGACTGAAGAGCATGGAATCAACAGCGGACATTATGATCAACTCTTCACCTAAATAGCGCGCGGCGACCGAATCCGACTTACGGATGTACTTGTCAGCGAATGGACCGTTCATCCGATCACCTCCCAAACTCGGCGGTCGGGAAAGAACGAAAGCCAAAACACGGGTAGAGCAGATACAAATGCACAAGCCGCCTCGAAAACCAATTGCACATGCGTAGGATCGTGCGAGAAGAAAAGGACATTCCTCATAAGTAGACGCAACGCATCGCCGGGCTGTACAGGTTCAATACTGTTCGTCGGGGCTTTACGCAGGAAGTACAGAGCAGTTACCGGCGCGGAGATATTCGCTCCCGGACGGCCCAGTTCTCCGGCAAAGGGCGTGCCGAAAGCGCGATAGCTCCCACCCAGGTGACGGACGTAGGATATTTCGTCGGTTAGGAGTTCGGCATCTTTCGGAGCGAGCCGAGAGATCGTCGTTTTGCCTGCCCCGGAAAGTCCAGAAAACAGGAACGCATTGCCGTTGCGAACCGCACTTGCGGAGTGTAGGAGAAACCCGCCTTCGCGCGCGAGCATAAGCGTATGCACTACTCGCAGGAGCGAATCTATCGAGTACGGATTCGGCGATTGGCTAATGCTTCCGGAAAGGGTTTCGAAATCCCACTCAGCGTTGAAATCACCGCGCTCCAGCGACCAGTGGGTGCCGCCTCCCGACACTTCAATGTCGCGATCACTCGAAGGCCTCGCTTCGGTCAAGTCGATGTCGAAGGTCACGCCGGAGGCAGGCGGGTCTCCCAGGAATTTCGAGTAGCGTGCTTTAAGCAGATTGCCGAATGCGCGGTCGGTGGTGCGCAACGTGATCGGCTGGGCACCAATGTTGACGCAGATATCTAGCACGCCCGTACTGGGCAAAGTTGCGCACATTAGCTGATCCAGAGCTCCGGAATCTCAGTTGAATTCCGTTGGCGAAGGCCTTGGGTGAAGTTGTGGCATCGGAGATTGAGCCTTAGAAACCAGTCAGAACGGCGAATCAACCAAGCATTCATCAACTTCAATGGCGTGAGTCTAAAATCGATCGACTTTCCATTGCGGTGAACTGCAACAACCCGCCCGAGAAGCTCTGTCGAACTAACAACAGGATCTGCGTTAGAGTGCGCATCCCCGGCGGTAATCAGGCCTGAGGTCGATTTGAAGATCACACGGTGGGCGCACAGATGGGCCTCCCGCAAGAAAAGAGCAACATCGCCGATATTGATTTCGACCATGTCAGCCGCAGTGACCTCGATGATATCGGCGGGCCAGATGCATGGAACCATGCTAGCGCCTATCGCCCGAAATTTGATCCTGCCATGGCTGCGCAGATTCTCCACGGCGAGAGTGCAATTCAGCTGATCTCTATTCACCTGCGCTTCGGCAATCACTAGTGGCTCTATGAAGACCTGCGATAACTGCTGCACTGTCGTTGCGTGACACCTACCTTGCCACAACTGAGCGCGGTAGTTTCGAAGACCTTTTCCCGCCGAAAGCTCGGCTTAACATAAGGCTTCTTTTCCTTGGTCGTCTTGTTCGCGGAATGCTCGTTCTCTTTCGCTTCAGACATGGCTTACTTCAACTCCGCCTGCGTCAGCTTGACCGCGTTCTTGCCGTACGAGAAGTAGATGCTCGCCGCCTGACTGCAGCTCTGATTCTTGTTAGGACCGCAAGTATTCGAATTTGGATCGACCCAGTTATCGATGATCGCGCCGCTCGCGTAGTCCGTGTACTCGCTGGTCATCTGGCTACTACCTACAGTAGAGAGATTGAAACTGGCAGTCGATTGCAGAGAATAGACGGCTGGACTGCCCGAAGATGTCACCGCAAATGCCGCCATGCAGCTGGCTTGGGAACTGCAATTTCCCATCGTATATCCGGTCCTGCTGCTGACGAAAATGCGATCCGCCCCATTGCTGCCAACAGCTTCCGCAATGGGTGCACAAGTGTTGAGAGTGGATGGAACCCAGTCGGGTGATGTCTGGGCGTAGATCTTCGAGGTGTCGGGTGTAACAGTGGTACCGTTAATGCCGAAGCGCACAATGCCTTGATGATTGCCGGCATATTGGCCGTTTTGCCACCAGCCGCACGCCCAGATGTTGCCAGTGCGAGTGTTGAAAAAAGCATTGTCGAATGTGCCAGCATGGATGTTGACATTAGGGTCTCCGCCGGCTGGCCAGCTGTCGGTACCATTTAGCAATAGCGAGTAATTGTTGAACGTCGTCAGCGCGCTGTTTGTTTGTACGAGTTGTGGTTGCCGCACCGAGGGATTAGACTGGGCCGACTTGCTATTCGAGAACCAGTACAGTGCTTGTGTCGTCCCGGTGCCGTCGACATCAAGAAGAGGCCCATCCTTGATGCTGTTAGGCATGAAACTCTGCGTTGAGACGGTGACCGCACCTGCGCTAGACACGGCGTATAGCTTCCCGCTCGTGGCTCCGGCAGCGTAGATGACTCCACTTGGCGCTTGCACAGGACTGGTCAGCGGGCCGGCGCCAGTCAATGTCACGGGCCAGCCCCCCTTAGTGACCTCGCTAGGGTTGACTGGCGATGCCTTACACGTGGCAGTTGAACAGAATACGTTCTGAATCTTGTGCAACACCCCATCGTCGGTTCCAACATACGCAACATCGTTGGCGTAATCCACCCAAACAGAAGAAAACGAATCCGCCGCGCTCCAACTTCCGGAGCTCGGGACGGTCTTGATTGAGGGAGGAACGGTCGCCACCGCGCCACAGGATGTCTGAGTAGGGCCGTAGCAACTGCTGTTGTTGTCGCCCGAGGGGACGCCGACCACGTGAAAGGCGCTTGCCGTACCGGTGCTCTCCACGTAGGCGAACTTCTGACCATCTTCCGAGAGAGTAATCGAATTCGTGATAGAGCCGTTGATCGTGCTTCCGTTGTAAGCGAACTTTAGGGTGGCAGCATAGGAATACGTGTAGCTCGGATAGTAGAGCTGGTACACGCCGGGTTTGTCATTGCAGAGGCCGTTGCCGCTACTTCCTGCCGTGCCACTGTAGAGGTTGGCGAATCCAATCAAATTGGCCTGTGTGCTCGAACCGGGTGTGTTCAGTCCATAGATGACGAAATCGGAACAAGTAGGAGTTTGTCCGGGCAGATTGAAATTGTACTTTGCGGGGAAGGTGCCGTCCGCCATGGACGCTCCAAGGTTATGCTCCCAATCGACCGTCGATGTTGAGGAAACGGACGGATTGGTATCCCCGAAACATGACTGCTGTGCCGTTTGCAGTACGGCATAGAGCAGTCTGCGCTCGTGCTGGGCAACGGCGTTGGTCGCCATCGTGCTGGCACCGAGCAGGTGGCGAGCGCTCCAATCGTTGGGCGCGCCGCGTGTGCTGAGTTGGCTAGCTACCAGGGCTGTATCAGTGCAGGCGATAGTATTACGGCTGCCGCAACCCAAGGTCGCCACGACGGCGGAAGAGAGTAGAAATCCAGAAAGAAGCCGAACCCAACAAACACCTGAACCGAATGCGAAACGAGAGGCCATAATAAGCAACTTCGCGCGCCTCCAGGTAAATGCCCGGTCAGACTGATCCTGATCTTGGCCAAAACTAATCCTGATCTTGTAAGCAGCTGCGATAGTGAATAGTACTTACGTAAGGTGGCTTAGTCAATATCGTTTATTGTGGCTGCACACAGGAAGGGCCCCAGAGCTGCGCTTAAGTAGCGACCGACCTTACTCTTGATGGGAAGTAGTGTCGTCAAGGGAAAACCGGTTTCGGACTACGCATTCTACTTACAAGACACCCAGCACAACATTTCGATGGCGGTCGGGATCGACCTAATCGGGAAGGCTGCCGTTTACCGGTTCGGCGACAATGTGTGGGTAAAGATTACCAATTAACATCATGCGCATTCAAGCCGCGTTAACAAAACGAAATTGCAGGCACTCTGGCTTCTCCATCCTGGAGATGCTGATTGCATGCGTAGTTCTAGCTGTTGGCGTTCTGGGTGTCGCAGCTTTGATGGGAGTGGCACTTAAGGATACTTCCGCGACCGGAGATAAGGCGACACGGATATGGAGCCGAATGTCACGATGGTAGTGCATATAGCGCAAGCTCTGCATGAGAGCCACGGTCGGTGGAAGTCGAGGGAACCTGAACGATGTCGGGCCGATTCTTAAGCAAGCACCACACGGTAAGCGAATCCGATTTGCAGAGCCCTCGGCATTGCGGGGTCATTGTCGACTCCGTCCTCTCTGCGGTGCCTGAACAATCAGGCCAGTCCTTGCCGGATAGACGCACCTGCCATCTTGGGTAACCTCATTAAGGCTGCAACTCGAAGCACCACTCGCACATCTCACTCGACCGACTCTGGTGAGAAGAAGGAACGCCTTCGCTAGAGTTCGTCGTTCCGTTCCACTCTCCGACTGCGCTTACTGAAGGAAAGTCTCCAATGCGCTTTCACTGCCTCTTGATTGTTTTGATTGTGTCTGTTGCCGTCATCCCCCAATCTCCTGTCGTCTTTGATGTACTCATCAAGAACGGCCACATCATCGATGGCACTGGCTCCCCATGGTACTCCGGCGATGTAGGCATCAAAGATGGTCACATCGCAGCCATCGGCGAGCTATCCAGAATTCAAGCAAAGCGAACGATAGATGCACACGGCTTAGTCGTGACACCGGGGTTCATCGACATGCTAGGACAGTCTGAACTGACTATGCTGGTTGACCCCCGAGTGCCGTCGAAAGTCTTCCAGGGCATCACGACCGAAATCACCGGCGAGGGCGAATCGGTAGCACCGCTCAACGACGCAATAATCAAGGAGAACCAGCCGCAGTACGACCATTATCACATTAAGGTGGATTGGCGCACTTTGAGCCAGTACTTCTCCCGGCTAGAGAAACAAGGAATGGGCATCAATCTCGGCACTTACATAGGCGCAGCCTCGGCAAGAGAAATGGTCGTCGGCTATGGCCAGCGGACGGCGACCCCTGAAGAATTGAAGCAGATGCAAGCCGTGGTAGCAGAAGCTATGAAAGAAGGGGCGTTCGGCGTGTCTACCGCCCTACAATATCCTCCCGCCGTTTATGCGAACACGGACGAACTCATCGCATTAGCAGGAGTTGCCTCCCAGTATGGCGGTATCTATGCAACTCACATGCGCAGCGAAGGCAATGCGGAAGTGGCCGCACTGGAGGAAACCTTTCGCATCGCCAGCGCAGCCCACATTCCCGTAGAAATCTATCACCTCAAGACGTCCGGCAAGTTGAATTGGGGGAAGATGGCAGAGGTAATCCGACGCATCGAGGCAGCACGAGCGCAAGGCCTAGACGTAACGGCGGATACCTACGCATACACCGCTTGGGCGAACCCTCTGTCTGCCTTTATTCCGCCTTGGGCTTCGGACGGCGGAACCGAGAAGTTGGTGGCGCGACTGAAAGACCCAGCAACCCGGGCGAGAGTACGCACTGATATGCTGACGCCAAGCGATAAATGGGATAACGAGTGGCAAGCGATAAACGGACCACAAGATATCCTCATAATTGCTGTTACCAATGACAACTTGCGAAAGTATCAGGGCAAGCGTATCAGCGAAATTGCTGCGGAATGGCATGAGGATGCCATCGATACAATTTGCGACCTACTCATTCAAGACAAGGCTCAAACCGGAGTAGCGGTCTTCGGAATGTCGGAGCCTGATGTGGCGTTGGCGCTCCAGCAGCCTTGGGTCTCGATTATCAATGATGAACCGGGCACCTCGCCGGAGGGCATTCTGGGCACCGAGCATCCACACCCGAGAGCGTATGCCACATTCCCACGCATATTGCGTAAGTACGTCCGCGAGGAGCACAAATTAACTCTGCCAGACGCAATCCGTAAGTTCACCTCTTTGCCAGCGCAGCGCGAGCACCTCGTAGACCGTGGTGTCTTGAAGCAGGGCATGTGGGCGGATGTGGTGGTTTTCGACCCAGAGACCATCCGCGATGCGGCCACATACGACAACCCGAATCGGTACTCAGAGGGAATGCAATATGTGCTGGTCAACGGAGTACTTGTGATTGATGGAGGGAAACTGACGGGGGCGCTGCCCGGTCGCGTCTTGTTCGGCCCGGCATACAAGCCCAAATGACAAGAAAACGCGCGGTTCAAGGGCAGTGCTGTTCATTACGAGGACAGCATTGTGTTCGACTCTCCATGCCACGGAAACTGAACTGCAAGGAGTGCTTCGCCGCTGGCGAACATGCGCTGACTGTCATCTGCGCCACATATCAGTGCTGAGCTAGCTCGAGAATTGTGGTGACCCGTTGAATCTCAGCAACTTCTTCTGGAGTAAGATTTGTAAACTCAACCCCGTAACGAAATCCGTCTCGATTCTTTACGACAGCCGAGACACCGAACTGCATTCGCGAGTGTGGAAGCTCAAACGCTACTCTCACTACGTCCCCTTCCTTCAGTTCTACCGGAGCATATAGAAATAACCCGCCACAACTAATGTCGTGTGCGCGTGCAAGCGAAGGGGGGAAACCGTGACGGAAGATACGGGCAGAAATGTCCGCGCTAATACGGGCATATCTCCTGATGCCAGTCTTGTAGGGAGTATCCGAACCCATGGTTTTGATACTTGCCTCCCGTCGATACGGAGAAGAAGAGCCATCGTAAATAGTTCGACGAGCAATCGCAAAGAACAAATGATAATGTCAGCCACCTCGCCTCGTTCTCTGCCAGTCAATCCGCCACCGCCCGCCCGGTACTGGAGCCCAGAACAGCTGCTTGCGGGGCGTCCCTTTCGCGAGATGGTACAGCGCAGCGGTGCGCTCGAAGAAGCCGCGAGTGTGCCACGAGTCCTCGAACTTGAACAGATGGAAATCGAGGTGATGACAGAACTCGTGGCACAGCGTGTTCAGGAATGTGCCGAACGAGGTGACGTCCTTGCGTATGGCAGTCCTCATCCACAAGCGTATGAACATCTTCTCGATGTGGTAGTCGCCGAACAACTCACTTGTCCAGTATTCGCGGACTGTGAGCGGTCGAGCGGCGAGGACACGGACGCCGCACGGAGGCACCCGATAGAACGCTGAAAGTTCAGCGAGAAACTCGGCACAGGCCGGACGGACGTGGGCGGTCTCCCCAGATTTCATCGCCAACTCAATCGCCTTTGCTACCTCTGGCAGGCGTCCGTTGTCTGGCAGGTTGAGCGTTTTCAATCCATCGCTCTTCAGAAAACCTGCGCGGTGTCCGTCGCGTGGTGGGGCGTCGGTGAGCATCTTCGGCTATTGTCTCCCCAGAAGCTGGAAACGCTTATCTTATCTAGTTGGAGACAGGCTCCCGAACCGGAGCAACAATGACACCGTCGCGCCAGCAGCAAGGCTGACGACGACCAGATGCGCGTATCTGAGTCGCATGGTAATGGTGTGACTGAATACCAATATTCCGCTCAGAACTGTAGCAGCAACAGTCAGTGGTGCGCCGACCAGAACGCCAAGTGCGACAATCGCAGCCGACGTTTGCCCCCACTGAGCCATGTCGCCGTTGACCAATTGGTTCACGACCAATGCAACTCCTCCGGTGAGACTAGGAAGGCAGAGAAGAGTCGTTGCCAGCAGGCCGAGGATGTTCTTGGTTCTCGGCGATAACCAGCTTGTCCTTCCTCTAACAGTTGACTCGCAGGTCGGCATATGGCCTTCCCGACACCGCTTGCCTTCAATAATGCTTCGAAGCGAGTATGGCCGCAGTGACGAATGGCACAGCTTGGGAGGGGTAAGACTTGGCGAAGTCGACATTGTTAATTGCTTTGCCTAATAGTCGGCGCAGAATATTCTGGACTCGATGTTCAGAACCCGATTCAAGAAAGATATCGTCGCTGAGTTCCTTCCTCCTGCTCTTTCGGGAAAGAAGCGGAAAGTAATCATTCTCTGTGACGGTATGCCTTCTATCCCCCGTAAACAGGGACTCGCCGAATTCCTTTCCGGCAAAGGATATTGGGTGTTCTATCCCCGATGGCGCGGCTCGTGGGAGAGCGACGGTCGTTTTCTGGAGAAATCGCCTGTTGCGGACATTCTCGATGTAGTGAGTGAACTGCCGAAAGGCATCAGGGAGAGTGCGTTCGGGGAACGGTTCAAGGTCAATCCTGACGAGATTTTCGTCATTGGCGGAAGCTTCGGTGGAAGCGCTGCCATCCTGTCCTCACTGGATGGGCGCATTAATAAGGTAGTCGCCAACTGCCCGGTTGTGGACTGGTCGATTCTGAAAAGCGAACAGAAGAAAGAAACATCGAACCCGAGTTATGCGGCGTACATCCGGGAATCGTTCGGGAATGCGTACCGTTTGTCGGACAGGAACTGGAACAAACTGAAGACCGGGACGTTTTTCAATCCCGTTCGGCACACCGATGAGCTTACGCCATCCAAAATCATGATGTTCCACGCCAAGGACGACCCGTACGTGCCGTGGCGGACAGTCGAGAAGTTCGCGAAGCAGACCGGGATAAAGCTGAGACTCCTACTACGTGGTGGTCACTTGAGCACAACGACTACTGTGCCGAGGTATTGGCCTGAGATAAAGAAGTTCTTCGACAGTTAATGGGATGCCGTCTCGTGCAAGGTTGCAGGAATACTAAAGCGTTATCGAAGACTCGCCTGAGCAGTTTTCCCCACTGCATGCACGTCAGTAGAATCGAAAGTTGAACTCCAGGTTCGCCTGTACTGGAACTGGTAAGCCGCATTTCCGCGCCGGAGAGAATCACCACTCTCGCACAGCATCGAGGGCCGTTCACAACTGTATCCGGCAGATTTGTCACAAGCCAGTGCGAGCCGTGGGGCTTGACAAAACTATCGCCGGTTTTGACCTGAACACCATAGTGAAGCGGCTGACGGTCTGGCGCTGTGGATTCAAACTGCACAAACAAATCAATACCCTTGTCAGAGAATCCGGAAAACTGAAAACCCGTTGCGCAGAGTGCACGCTCAAGCCTTGCCCGAACCTCTTGCTCCCCAAATTCTCCGAACTGCTTGTCCGGCGGTACTTTAGTTGATTTGCTCGATGGCTGCATAGTTGCACATTGCGAAGGCTGAAGGACTTTATGAGATGGGGCTTCCACCTTCGCAGCGCACTTTCGTTCCCTCGGCAGGTTCGCGAGGTGGCTGCACATCGAATTGACTTAAGAACGTTCAAACTGGATTCGCCGCTGCAACCGTTGCGGTCACGGCAAGGCCGGAATTCGTAGACACCGATAAATCCGTTGTTTCAGGAAGCCCTGTTATCGGCAACTATCGCGTGCAAGTCAGCCATTCGAACGATGTTGTTGCGGAGTCCCTAAAGTTCTTTCTCAATTCTGCCGATTACTCCGATAGCGCCACTCTGCGCTTAGGAGAACCATATGGAAAAGCCAGGTATCCCAGTCGCGCAGTACCTTCGCATGTCTACCGAAAAACAGGAGTACTCTCTCGACAATCAATCAGCCGCGATAGCACGGTATGCCGAAGCGCACCGCTTTCAGGTTGTCAGGACATATACAGACGCTGGTAAGAGCGGCATCGTGCTCAGACACCGTGAGGGCCTTCGTATGCTGTTGAACGATGTGGTCAACCCAAACGTGGACTTCAAGGCCATTCTCGTATATGACGTAAGTCGCTGGGGCAGGTTTCAAGATGTCGATGAGGCCGCCCATTACGAGTTCCTCTGCAAATCGGCTGGCGTACCGGTCATCTACTGTGCGGAAACATTCACGAATGACGGAACCATGCCCAGTTCGATAATGAAGGCTCTGAAACGGGTCATGGCGGGAGAATACAGCCGCGAACTGGGCGTGAAGGTCTACGCCGGGCTAAAGCGACTCGCGGATATGGGATTCAAGCAAGGCGGCGAGGCCGGATTCGGTTTACGGCGAATGCTCGTCAACGGGCAGCGTGAACCTAAGCAATTGCTGGAAAGAGGAGAATACAAGAGCATTGTCAATGATCGAGTAATCCTTGTTCCCGGTCCGGCACATGAAGTGGCCACTGTTCGCGACATTTACCGCATGTTCCTAGAGGATGGCCTGACGATGACCGCGATCGCCCGGGAACTGAACCGGAGACGAATCGGGCATGTGGCTGATGGGCCGTGGACGATAGCAGCAATCTCGACCATCTTAACTCACCCAAAATACACAGGATTCAACGTGTTTGGGAGGACTTCCTATAAGCTTCACAATGTTCTTCTGCACCTACCTAGAGCGCAATGGCACTTAACGGCTGCCTATGAGCCGATTATCGACCATTCCAGCTACCTGAAAGTGCAGCAGAGGTTTTTTCAGCAAACACATCACAAATCCGATGAGCAACTGCTGGAGGATTTGCGATCTTTGCTGGCCGCGACGGGGCGACTTTCGCTCGACATTATCGATGCAGACCCCAATATGGCATCACCTGCCACGTATCGTACTCGTTTTGGGAGCTTGAGCCGTGCCTATGAGCTAATCGGGTATGGGCAGCCGCAGGATTTCGTTTCGGCTATCGACGTGCGACGACGGACGGATGCACTGCGCGCGGGACTGCTACGGAGCTTAGAAGCTATGTTTCCCAACAAAATCCATATAGTTCGCCCCAGCCCACGTCGCAGAGCGAGAATAAGAGTAGCTGGAGGGACCACGGTTGCTCTACTTATGTGTCGCTGGGTGAGCGTGTTCAGAGGCCGCCCGTTCGCTAAGTGGGAAGTTAAGCCACATCGGAGCGAACGACGGTTTGTGACCCTTGTGGCACGGTTGAACGACAAAAACGACGGGTTCTACGACTTACATCTGCTCCAACGTCTTGAACATAAGAGCCGTTTTTACCCCACCCTAGATCACCCGTGGTTAGCAAATGCTAAGCGGCTGCGTCATCTCTCGGAATTCTGTGACACCATCAGACTCCTAAAACATGAACCGAGGAACAGTTGATTCGTGTCTTGATCAGTGCAGGCGTGATCGATGTCTGCTGAATGAAACCGATATGGAGACGCCTCGAAAATGCCGATTGAGCCGCCAGACTGTTCGACATTCGAGTGGTGTCCGTGCTTCGAGGAGGATTGGACACCATGCGCTCGTTGCGGAAAACTGGTCTGCCGAATTCATGATGACCTTTACCCTGTGTGGCATTCCGGCACGGACGAATATCGGGGCAGTGACCAGATGTGCAACGAGTGCATCGAGCAGGCGTGGCGAATGGGCGAGATTTCAGCGGGTCAGGATTATGAATACATCAATCGGCGGTGATGTCGCCCCGAGTTCCATTTGGGGGCGTACCGTGACAGTCACGTTTCAGTCGCACCTAACCCTTTCTTTCTGTAATACCTACAACTATCCTCGTGCGTGAAAGGCAGGCACCCGTGAACGATACAAAACTGGCTAAGGAAATCATTAGCACACTGGAGGACGGCGGCTTCTACGCCGAATGCCCCTGCTGTGATGAACCGATCCTCCTGCGAGATTGCGACCTGTTTTACATGGATGACTTCAGCGAGAAGGGTCAGGAAGTATACGAGCAGTACATGGAAGAACTTCGAGAGCGCCGGAGCGACTTGCGGGAAAGGCGCAATCATATATCGCAATCATCTGAAACTCAGGCTCGTGCAACCAACATCGGATTCATTCTTGAAAGGCTTGCTCCCTCTCTGAACAGTTTCCGTTTTGAGTGCAGCGATTGCCGCTCCCTGTTTGACCCGATTGACTACGTCATCTTTGAAGGGCTGTGCGAAAAGGGCGTCGTGTCGAGGATCGTCTTTGCCGACGTTAAAACGGGCAACGGCAGGTTGTCCTATAAGCAGCGGGAAATTCGCGATCTCGTGAACAGCAAGAAAGTCGAATTCGATACTTACGAGGCGAAGGCATGAAGCAGGGACTTGTTGGGTTCTATCGGGTACAGCGGAACATCTTTGGCGTTTGTCCTCAATCCGGCGAGATTTTTCGACTGAGTGATTGTGGGGTATTTTTGCGAACCAAGCCAAAGCGAGATTGGAAGGATGAGATCGATCGGGAAACTGATCGTCTTGACGATGCGGAGAAACGTCTCGACGACAAGGAAGAAGTACTGCGAGAGGCGGCCCGCAAGAAAGGGCGTGAACAGGCGATCAAGGCAGTCAGCCGGCTCGATCCGGTGTTCACCCCACGCAAGTTGAATCCTGACGATGCTAAAGTTCTGTTCCATCCCGTCGATTACATCGTGTTCAACGGCATGAAATCCGACTGCATGAAGAATGTCTTGTTGCTTGACCATGCGGGGACGACGAAAGAGCGAACGGCCCTCCAGCGCAGCATCGAGAGGGTCGTGAGCAGGGGACAGTACGAGTGGGTCACGATCTCGATTGACGACGAAGGGCAGGTTCACGAGAAGGATTGAAATGTGTTCAGCGACTCCTGAATGACGTGACACTGATCGGAGACTGCGATGCCAAAATCAGAAGAACGAAGATTCGATCTAAATATCGAGAAGATTCTCGAAGGGTGGGAAACGTGCCATGCAGTGCGTGAGGTCATCGCGAACGCACTGGACGAGCAGGTTCTCACGAATAGCAAGGACGTGGAAATCTCGAAAGATCGAAACTCCGTTTGGCACATCAGGGACTTCGGGCGCGGGTTGAGATACGAGCACCTGACGCAGAATGAGAATCAGGAAAAGCTGAAGAACCCTAGTCGGGTGATTGGAAAATTCGGTGTCGGGTTGAAGGATGCCCTTGCCACCCTGAACCGCCGCAACATCAACGTGCTGATTCGCTCGAAGCACGGCGACATCACGTTGGGGCAGACGCCCAAACACGGTTTCCCTGATGTGGTCACGCTCCACGCCATCGTCAATGCCCCGTGCGATCCTGCGTACGTCGGCACGGATGTGGCTCTTGATGGCGTCTCTGATGCAGAGATCACCGACGCAAAGAACTTCTTCCTGAAATTCTCGAATGAAGCCGTGCTGGACGAAACGAGCTATGGTCAGATTCTCAAGACAGCACCGGGACGAAAATCTCGGATTTACGTCACGGGAATGCTCGTCGCAGAGGAAGAAAACTTCGCCTTCTCCTACAACATCACGTCTCTGACTGCCACAATGCGAAAGGCGCTCAACCGGGAGCGCACGAACGTAGGCCGCACGGCGTACACTGACCGCGTCAAACAGATGCTACTGGCGTCGAAAGCCGATGCGGTCGCGGAGACGTTGGCTGAAAACCTGCAAAAGATCGAGCAGGGCACGAACCGTGATGAAGTGAAATGGACGGATGTTGCTGTCCATGCCTGCCAGATTCTCAACGCCTCAAAAAAGGTCGTCTTCGTCACGGCAAGCGATCTGAGCGTTTACCGAAGTGCTATCGACCACGCACAGGAAGACGGTCTGAGTATCGTCACCGTGCCGGAGAACATCAAGAATTCCCTGCGAGGGGTCACTGACCTGAAGGGCAATCCGGTTCGAGACCTGAACGTCTTCCAGTCGGAATGGTCACAGAGCTTCGAGTTTGAGTTCGTAAGTCCTGAAAAGCTGACCCGATCTGAACGGAGCGTGTTCGAGCAGCGAGACAGAATAGCTGGCCTTATCGGTGGGTTTCCGAAGAGTGTGAAACACATCAAGATTTCCGAAACGATGAGACCCGATTTCTACACGGGAAGCACGACTGAAGGACTATGGGACGGAGAGTCAAACAGCATCATCATTCTCCGTAAGCAGCTTGGAACCCTGCCGGACTTCGCGGGCACGCTGCTGCACGAAATTGCTCACGCAAAGACGGGCTATGATGACGTTTCCAGAGACTTCGAGAACGCGCTGACGGAAATGCTTGGGCAGGTTGCAGCATCTACGCTCCGCTAGTTGCGCGGAATGGGTCTTCCCGCATTTAGCGTTCGCATCCAGCCATTGACGACCTCGGGATCTGTCCAGCATCCCGCATGTTCGAGTTGGGACAGCGGTATTTCAACGAACTGCACTTGAACTCTCCCGCTCCATTCCGGCGGACTTAGCTGAAACACCCACTTCGATAAGTGCGATGAGTGCAGCGAGCTGACATCCCTTCACCTTCATGGTTATACCTTTACCCATAACTGCAATTTGGTTCAACCAGAATCGAGAGCTGCTGAAACGAGTTGTAAGGTGCGGCGGAGAGCTGGCGCGCGATCCGGAACGTCCTCCAGAGCCGCGAGTGACAATTTCCAGCGAAAAAGGCATCATTATTGAAGGGATGTCGCGGCGACTTCAATTCGCGCTGGCATTGGTGGTCGTTTTTGCGGTAGCCGCCATATTTGTGCTGCCTGCCTTCGACTTAATACCCACTGCAATGCGCGCTTGGCGGGCGGCGCAGATGATTGCCCTGGCGATTGCCGCCGCAGCAATCGCGGTCCCGCGCATTCAGCCTGATCTGTTTGCATTCATGCCGTTGCAGTCACCCACTGACAACACAATCTCTCCTGATGTCCTCGCTGCAACCTGTTCCCGTCTTTGTTAGGCCGTTGCCTCCGTCTGCCTTATTTTGTGTCAATTTCGGGGGTAACTTATGTCTCATCGTGTCCTCGTACTGGACACAGACTCCGCAGTGGCCGAAGCCCTGGGGATGGTTCTTCGGCAGGTTGGTTATGGAGCTCACGTGTTTGCAAAGGGTGAACACGTCCTCGACTTCGCTCGCGAGAACCGGACAGATGTGGCCATTCTAGCAGCAGTGCTTCCGGGCTCCGGAACGAAGGGCGCGTCCTTGGTCGTTGAGCTCCTGAGGGTTCACCCGGATTGCAAGGTGCTGCTGATCAGCGCTCGTCCGGACGTTGCGGACCATGTCTCGGCGGCTGTCAAGCAAGGGTTTCAGTTCGACCTGATTGCAAAACCCACACGCCCCATGGATTTAGTGACAAAGATCCGACTGCTGGCGATCCCGATGCGAGGTGATTCTGCGGTGGTGGAGAACAGAGTATGCGAGTTTCATTCGATATGAGGTCGCGTTCCTCATTCGTCCTTGCTGTAGGTTTCGGCACACTAATTGTGCTGATTGCTGTCCTCGGGTTTGGCGCAATTCGGCGAGCGCGCGCAATCTACAACGAGATGGAATCAACCCAGGATACGTATCTGGAAACCGAGGCTTTTCGCCGCGATGTCGTAGCAGATATGTACCTAGCAGACATTCTTGTGCGCGATTACCTTCTTGACCCATCTCCCCAAAGTGCTCCCCTGCACCGTCAGCAGTTGCTTGAAATCCGCGGCTCGTTGCAGGATCGATTGGATATGCTGGCACAACGCTTGAGTGAAAGCGACACCCGACTGGCCAAGCTCCAGAACGAAGTGCAGGCCTATTGGGATTCGCTGGACCCAGTCTTCGAATGGACGCCTCAGCAGAAGGCTGCTTTGCGCTGGTCCTTCCTGCGCCATAACGTACTTCCGAGAAGAAAGGCTGTCGTGGATCTGGCACGAGAAGTTGCGAAGCTGAATAGGGAGAACCTCGACCGGGAGAGAGAGCGAATTCGTCAGAGCCAAAAAACGCTGCACGACTTCTTGCTGAAGATGATGGGATTTGCTTTGACGCTTGGAACGGTTGTGGCACTGATTACTACCTACCGGGTAGCTACCCTGGAACGGCGCCATGACGAACAACGAAGGCGGATCGAAGAGGCAGAAAACAACCTTCGCCGCCTGTCTCGAAGGTTGGTGCAGGCACAAGAATTGGAGCGCAAATCTCTCTCGCGCGAATTGCACGACGAAGTAGGACAGACGCTCACAGCTTTAGGGATCGAGTTGGCCAATGCGCAAACAACGAAAGACGACCCTGGTCTCTTTCGATCTCGTCTTGAAGATGCAAAACGTCTGAACACAGAAGCCATGCGGGTGCTGCGCGATCTGGCGATGGGATTACGCCCGTCGATGCTCGATGACCTTGGTCTTGGTCCCGCTTTGGAATGGCAAGGGCGCGAATTTTCCAGACACACCGGGGTTCCAGCCAACGTGAGTTTCGAAGGTGTGATTGACGATTTGCCCGAGGGCCACAGAACCTGCATTTACAGAATCGTTCAAGAGGCCCTCACCAATTGTGCGAAGCACGCCCGTGCTAAGAGTGTGCTGGTTTCGGTTCGAGGTATTCAGGATTCTGTTGAACTGACTGTTAGGGACGATGGTGTGGGTTTTGATCCCAAGTTGCGGAATCAATCGGGTTTTGGTTTGATGGGAATCGCAGAACGTGTGCAGGAACTCGATGGCACTGTGGATATCAGTTCCCAGCCAAGAAAAGGTACAACCCTAAAGATAAGAATACCTGTAAAGCACGGAGCTGAAGCATGGGCAAAGTCCGCGTCCTAATAGCCGATGACCACGGCATCGTCAGGAAAGGCCTGCGTCTGCAATTGGAACAGCAGGATGGCTTTGAAGTTGTGGGCGAGGCCACGGATGGGCGAGAGGCTGTTCGCTTTGCCGAAGAGCTTGTGCCTGATGTCGTCATCATGGATATTGCCATGCCAAACCTGAACGGTATCGATGCTACTGCTCAGATGGTGAAACGGAATCCTCAGCTCCGCGTCATCATCCTCAGCATGCATTCTGACGAGAGCTATCTCACGCGTGCGCTGTCGGCAGGAGCCAAGGGTTATCTCCTGAAAGAGACGGCTGATCTTGATCTCTATCGGGCAGTGCAGGCCGTGGCACAAGGGAAAGTCTTTTTCAGCCCGGCAATCGCAAATACGCTGTTGGAAGACTACATGCGTCACTTGCAGCAGCGCGGGCTCCAAGATTCGTATGATCTGTTAACCGATAGAGAAAAGGAGATCTTGCAACTCCTGGCGGAGGGCAAGTCCAATAAAGAAGTTGCAACGACGCTCGAGCTCAGCACCTACACAGTCGAGACTCACCGTACCCACATCATGCAGAAGCTTAATCTGCATAGTTCTGCAGATATTGTGCTCTACGCTGTCCGGAAAAAGATCATCTCGTGAGACTTTCTGCCTAATACCCCCGTTTTGGCACGCTTATACCCCAAGGGCTGTATTCCGTAGTTTCCTTGCCGACGCGATACTGGTCTCGTTGAGGGCGATCTCGAACCTTTGATCGCCCCCGCACCGCCCGCGGCCATGCGCTCCTGACCGGCACAGCCGGATGCAGCTTGGATCTGGTGAAAGAAACTCCTTGGAGCCTGCAGAGCGGGAGAGCATGGGCACAGGGCCGGTGCGCAGACTGGGAGGGAGCAGATGAGTACCGCTGTCGCTACGCAAACTGAGTTCGATCTGTTCTTCGAAGGGCTCTACGCAAACAAAAGCCGAGTGTTGCTGTTGGACTACGACGGAACCATCGCCCCATTCACGGCTCGGCGCGACCAGGCGTTTCCTTATCCGACTGTGCCAGAGCTCCTTGACTGCATAATGAGCACCTGCAAGACGCGAGTCGCACTTGTTAGCGGGCGCTCCGCCCGGGAAATTCCTGAGCTCTTGGGCATCACCCCTCATCCCGAAATCTGGGGAGTCCATGGAATGGAAAGACTGACGGTCGACGAGACCTACTCCTCCATCCCTGTAAGCAGAGAAATAGAGACACTGCTGGCAGAGCTCGAAGATTGGATCGATCAGCAGGGGTTGGGTACGTTTACGGAATCAAAGCCCGGAGGCGCACTCGCCGTCCATTGGCGTGGTCTAGGCGCAAACGAAGCTGAAGAAGTCCGCGCTAATGCGTATCGTCTCTTGTGGCCCTTCGCGCAACGCGCGGGCCTGTTCCTTGAAGAATTTGACGGAGGGCTCGAACTCCGTCCACGGAATCGCTCCAAGGCCGATGCCGTGCATACAATTCTGTCGGAAATGAATGGAATTCCGGCGGTCGCTTACCTGGGTGATGACACGACCGACGAAGATGCCTTCCGCTATTTGAGCGGGAGAGGCCTGACCGTTCTCGTCCGTCCTACATATCGCTTCACCGCCGCACAGGTCTGGCTCAGACCACCGGAGGACGTCATTCAGTTCCTTTCGGACTGGATTCGGGCGTGCGGAGGTGACATGTGAGTGATCGCAAGCGCTTCATCATCGTTTCCAATCGCCTACCAATGTCGGTAGATCGTACCGGCGGCACTCTGCGCGTTCAACCCAGCTGCGGTGGTCTGGTCACGGCGCTGGCGCCAATTCTCCGTGATAGTGAAGGAGTCTGGATCGGTTGGACTGGAACAGACCACGAGCCTGATGTGGTTGAGCTTCTGAACGATTACCGTGCTGACGGATACTCGGTAGAACCCGTCTTTCTCAGTGCCGCCGAAAAGACTTGTTTCTATCATGGTTGTTCCAACGAGATCATCTGGCCGCTCTTCCACGACCTCCAGACGAACTGCAACTTCGACCCCGCGTACTGGGAAGCGTACGTGCAGGTGAACCGCAAGTACGCGAAGGCGATCGCGCGGCACGCGCGGCCCGGGGACGTCGTGTGGGTGCACGACTACCACCTGATCCTCGTGGGCGCCGAGCTGCGCCGGCTCG
>JAEYQK010000097.1 GCA_023410055.1 Acidobacteriota bacterium | reverse complement strand
CGGATTGTTCCTTGTTGATCCGCAGCGAATCCTGAAAGTGCTTGTTCAGGATGTCGATCATGCCGTTGCAGAAACCCCATAGCAGGAACAACGAGGTGATCAATACAAAGGTGACGGCCAAGCTCTTGCCATCGGCGGTACGGAACAAGCCACCGCCGCTACTGACGGCCGGGCTGACTTTGGTTTCGGATTCGGTCGTAGGGATGTTCATGGTATCCAGTCCACTGAGACAGTAATCACTTGAATCTGCTTACGCGCTTACAGCCGATTGTGCGACCTCGGTTAGCGGCGAGCTTTACGCTTAGCGGGTTTCCGTGCTCCGGCCTTGGATTTCATTCCGGCCCGCAGTCGCTTCTCGGCGTCGGCATTCCAATATCCGCATTCCAACTGGAGAAACACTGAAGTATATGGAATGCACATGTTGGTCTTGATCAACAGCACTCGAAACGTCTCGCCCACCTGATCAAGCATGGAAATGATCTCATCGTGCGGGAGGACGGAAGCTTGCTGTCCGTTCAGAAGAGTTGCGAGTTGCTCCCGGTAAGAAGTGACGCCGGGAGCATCGTTTTCAGGAACCAACGCCAGTTCTTTGTCGGTGAAAATTGTCGGCTTGATGTGGTTGCACTGGCCGATGAGCGCGAGCGTGCGCTCGAGGACGGTTGTTTGCTCGTCGTCGGCGACAATCGTTTCGATCCCGCCCCGGGTCTGCGCCGGATATGCCGAGTCGGCGATGACGATCCAGTTGCGGTGGCCGTAGAGCGGAAGCCGATCTTTCAGAATCTGCTGCCAGTCAGTTTTCATTTCGTTGTCAGCTCCTCGTCAAAACAGACGGCTACTTTGCCGCACTTGCCTGATGCCATAAGTGCATAAGCTTTGTCGGCGGCGTCGAGTGGGAATCGGTGAGTGATGATGTCGGCTGGGTGCAGGTTCCAGCGAACCAGGCGCTCGACAAGTTCTTCCATCAGCCACGTCGAAGTCACCCAAGAACCGTAGATTGTTTTCTGGTCATGAATAATGTCGGGCGAGGGATTGAACTGGACTGTCCCACCTTCGCCGAGCATGACGATCTTGCCCCACTTGCGCGTGGCGCGAATCGCGGTTGCGCGGGCGTCGGCGTTGGCTGAACAATCGACGGCGCGCTCAACGCCTGCACCGTTCGTTAGATCTCGAACCTGCTTGACGTTGTCAGGTCCCGAACGCAGAACTTCATCGCAAAGGCCGAGGTCTTTTGCGATCTTAAGGCGCTCGTCTACGATGTCGATGCCGATGATGCGCTGCGCTCCGAGCTTTCGGCAAAGCGCGGCGGTAGCGAGTCCGACGGGGCCAAGGCCGGTGATCAGGACGGAATCGTTCCCGCTGATGCCGATCTTTTCCAGACCTTCGTAGACGGTCCCGAAGCCGCAGGCTACTTGCGCACCGTCTGCGTAGGTGAGTGAGTCGGGAAGAGCGATGAGATCTTTCTCTTCGGCAATCATGAACTCGGCCATGCCGCCGTCACGCTGCCAGCCGTAGGCGCGACGATATTTCTCGCTGGTGCAGGAGATCATGTATCCGCGGCGGCAGTCGTTGCACACGCCGCAACCGGAAATGTGATAGACGATCACGCGATCGCCGTTCTTGAAACGCCGGCAACCGGGGCCGACTTCGACGATTTGTCCCGAGGGCTCGTGGCCTGCGATCACGCCTTGATAGCCTTCTGGGCCTTTGCCAAGGTGCTCGTGATAAATACAACGAATATCAGAACCGCAGATGGTAGAGGCCTTAACCTTGATCAGAACTTCGCCGTGGCCGGGCACGGGCACGGCGACGCTGCGAAATTCTACAGTGCTGTTGCCCGGCAGGAATGCTGCCTTCATTGTTTTGCTCATCATTAATCTCTTTAAATACCCACCCTTCGCAGCGCGAATCCCACACAAGCAAAACCGGCTTGTGTGGGCCGCTGTAGCCGAAGGATGGGGCTGATCGAGTCCGCTACGCGGGCGTTATCTCTCCGTTGACGTCCCACAATGCTTCCCACGATTGATCTTCCTTCCAGAGGAAGACTTGGCCCTTGATGAGGCGGCAGTTGCGGTCAATCGCTGCAATCTGCTTCATTTCGTCCGCGGTGAGAGGATCTTCGACCACAGCGCGCAGATTGCTCAAGTAGTTGTTTCGCTTAACGGAGAAGGGAATCGGTACCTGTCCGCGCTGCGCCGCCCACTTGATGCAGATCGCCGCGGGATGAACACCATGCTTCTTTGCAATCTCAATAATGACGGGATCTTCCGTAGGCGCGGTGTCTTCGGGAGTGCGGTCGCGATCAGGCCGTCCGGGTGAACCAAGGGGAGAATAGCCCACGGGCACGATGCCGTTATCCAGGATGAACTTGAAAAGGTCGGGCTGCTGGAAATGAGGATGCAGTTCCATCTGGTTCACGGCGGGCTTGATGCGCGCATCGCGGAGGATAAGCTTCAGCTTGGGAATGGTCACATTGGAGGTGCCGATGTGACGGACAAGGCCCATGTCGACGAGGCTCTCCATCTGGCGCCAAGTCTTCATGTAGTTCTCATGAATGTAAGGCTTGGCGTGAGGATTCCGCGAATGGACGTCACATCCCGCGGGATGATGATTCGGGAAGGGCCAATGCACGAGGTACAGGTCCAAGTAGTCTAGCCGCAAGTCCGCGAGAGTTTTCATGCACTGCGGGATGACGTCCTGTTCGGCGTGCTTGTCGTTCCAGAGCTTGGATGTGACCCAAATCTCTTCGCGCTTGAGTCCTGCGGCCATGAGCGCTTTCAAGGCGAGACCGATTTGGGCCTCATTGCCATAGACGGAAGCACAGTCAAAGTGCCTGTATCCGACCGATGCTGCGCCTTTCACCGCCTCGGCTACTTCGTCTGCGCCGACATGGTCCGAGCCGAAGGTGCCCAACCCAATGGCAGGCATGGTCGCGCCTGTATAAAGGATCTTCCTGGGAACGAAATCGGGATTAATTCCATCCGGCTGCTGCAAACCAGGTGCATTGCCCATTTGGAGTACTCCGTGTTAAGTTATCGATAACTCCACACAGTATGTAGCTAAGTGTTGTGTGTCAAGCCAAAGTTGGGCCATCTTCATTTTTGTTCATCTGGTAGCAACAAAGATATCGTTTGCTCGAGGGAAATTTGCTAGGCTAGCGGGTGCATTCAAACAAACGCAGTCAGTGTGTGCGGGCTTAGCTCGTTGTGTGTAAATAGACTGTCGAAACTGATTCACTTCTGCTGCTGGCAGATTTTCTGGAGATTGAGAGATGGACTTTATGCGTCGTATATCGCGTGCGCTCATGGTTGGGTTGTTGTTGACGGGGATGGTTACGGCCGTTCCCGCGATGGCAGCGGAAAAGACTCAAATTACGGTCGATGCGTCAAAATCCGGCGCCAAGATCGACCGCAACCTTTTTGGTCAGTTTGCAGAACACCTCGGATCCGGCATTTACGAGGGCATCTGGGTTGGACCTGATTCCAAGATTCCGAACACGCGCGGTATCCGGAACGACGTCGTTGGTGCGCTTAAGGCGTTGAAGGTGCCTAATGTGCGCTGGCCGGGCGGTTGTTTTGCCGACTATTATCACTGGCGCAGTGGTATCGGGCCGAAGCGAGCTGTGACACTCAATCCCGACTGGGGTGGCGTAGCCGAGCCAAACACGTTCGGATCGCACGAGTTCATGGATTTCATCGACCAGATCGGTTCCGAAGCCTATCTGTCGGTCAATATGGGGTCGGGTACGCCGCAGGAAGCGGCTGAGTGGCTAGAGTATCTGACGGCTGATCCGTCGACGACTCTGGGAAAAGAGCGCGCTGCGAACGGCCATCCTGCTCCTTATAAGATTGCCTATCTCGGCATGGGAAACGAGAGCTGGGATTGCGGCGGCAATATGACGCCGGAGTATTACACGAGCCAGATGAAGATCTATAGCCGGTTCGTGCGGAACTACAACACGGCCCAGCAAGATAAGGATCAGATGCTGAAGATCGCCGTTGGTCCGGGCGGTGGCGATGAGCGTTTCATTGACTGGACTGAGACGGTGATGAAAGCGTATCAGAAGCACACCTGGAGCTGGGACATGAACGGCCTCTCCCTGCACTCCTATACGGTCAATTGGGACAAGAAGTATCCCTCGATCGGGTTCGGGGAGAAGGAGTACGCCGAAGTTCTGAAGAACACGCTGGGAATGGATGAGCTGGTCGCCAAGCATTCGGCGATCATGGACAAGTACGATCCGCAGAAGAAGGTCGCACTGGTGGTCGATGAATGGGGTAGCTGGTATGCGCCTCTGCCGGGTAGCAATCCGGGATTCCTGGTCCAGCAGAACAGCCAGCGCGATGCCCTCATCGCAGCGCTCAACATAAACATTTTTGCCCGCCATGCCGATCGCGTGCGCATGAGCAATATCGCGCAGATGATCAATGTGCTGCAGGCGATGATCCTGACGGACAAAGAGAAGATGGTCCTGACCCCGACGTATCACGTGTTCAAGATGTATGTGCCGTTCCAGGATGCGACGTTTGTGCCTGTCAGCTTTGACGCTGGCACGTATAAGTTCGGGGACGTGACGCTGCCACGTGTTGATGCAATCGCGGCCAAGGATAAGTCTGGAAAGCTGTGGCTGGCGATCACGAACATCGATCCGAACCAAGCAGTGGAGATCGAGGCGAACATAACTGGGCTGGCAGCCAAGTCGGCCACCGGAGAAACGCTGACTGCTCCGAAAGTGGATAGCATCAACACCTTCGATGCGCCGAACACAGTTTCCCCGAAGGCGATCTCGGTGAAGGCGGTTGGCGGCAAGTTGCCTCTGAAGCTGGAGCCCAAGTCGGTCACAGTAGTCTCGGTTGAGTAGCGATTAAGGCCTGCGCTCAAGTGTAGAGTGGCTTGAGTGCAGGCCGAACGACCTGTCCTGACGGGGCGTTAAGGCCATGTAGTAGATGTTGCCAGTCTGCAGTTGACTGGCGGGAACCGGGCCCGATAATAGCGATAGGAGCAGAGTCACACGCGCAAGATTGTGTGATATGTTAGTACCCCTAATGAGCTTGGGAGAATCGCCAGTTACGTCTCCGAGGGAGGAGTCTGTCGTTGCCCGGCAGCGAGAGGAACTCGTGCGCCGTGTGGCCTCGAGTGGCACTTTTGAGAAGTCACCTCGTCTGAGGGCGTTCTTTCTTCATGTTTGCCGCTGCGCTCTGGAGAATAAGCCGGAAGAGGCAACCGAGCAGCAGATCGGAATCCACGTTTACGATCGGTCTCCTGGCTACAACCCGAATGAAGACAATGTTGTCAGGACTGCGGCTCGTTCGCTGCGGTTGAAGCTGGAGCATCATTTTGCTAATGAAGGCAAAGATGAGCCGGTCATTATCGATATTCCGAAAGGCCGCTATCTGCCCGTTTTTGAGCCTCGCTCGGAGCGAGCAACAGTGCCGGCCGCAGCACCGGCAACGGCAGCGCCCACTGAGTTCATACCGGTCGAGCAGAAGAAGCCTCGCACACGACAGATAGCTATTTTTTCGGCGGTGTTGTTTGGCGTCGTAGCGGTGTTGCTTGGGTATTTATTGCTTTGGCGAAGGACTGGCCCCCCCTCCCCGGATCTTCAATCGGGTTCATTGCCGCAAACTGAGCAGTACGGGGGCGAGGCGCCGTCAGCGAATCAAGCGATCACGGTCGCTGTTGATGATGGCGGAATCCGGATCGCTGTTGGCCGGAAGGAACCCTACGTTGATGCGCGGGGCAGAACCTGGGAAGCGGATCGCTATTACGATGGGGGCGTGGTCAAGGCTGGTCCCCGACACATTTTCCCGCCTGTGGTTGATCGGGACCTATTCAGCGCAATTCGCGAGTCAGCGCCGAGCGATACCATGGGGCCTGAATCGCGCGGGTTCCGTTACGATATTCCAGTAAAGCCCGGGGTTTACGAACTAAGACTTTATTTCGCTGACCCGTTGCGACAGCCTGACAATGATCAAAGAACAGCATTTCAGAACCTGCGCCATTTCCAGGTCAATCTGAACGGACAGGCACTACTGGTCAATTTCGACCCGATCACTGATTCTGGTTCATCTGCGGTTGACATCCGAGCGTTCAAGAACGTAAGTCCCGCTTCGGACGGGAAAATCCATCTCGAGTTTATTTCGAATCTTCAAAATCTGGCTTTTGTCAGTGCAATAGAACTGATTCCAGGCACGCCAGGAAAGCTGAAGCCGATTCGAATAGTTGCCCAACGCTCTGACTTTGTCGATGCAGAGGGTACTCAGTGGAGCGCGGACAAATACTATGTTGATGGCCGGCTTTGGCTCTATCGGAAGCCGGAATCAGGACCGACGATTCCTGCGCTTTATATAGGCGAGCGGCACGGGAACTTCTCCTACGCCATTCCTGTTCCACCCGGTAGCTACACAGTCAGGCTTCATTTCCTCGAATCGTATTTCAGTCCATTAGTTCCGTCCGCGTATTGCCAAGGTGCGGGTTGCAGAGTTTTCGATGTCACCTGCAATGGCGTTATGCTGCTTCAGGACTTCGATATCTTCAAGGCGGCCTCGGGGGCGTTTCAGCCCGTCATCCGAGAGTTCCACGGCGTGCATCCGAACGGTCAAGGTAAGCTGCTGCTGTCATTCTCGCCGAAGGTGAACTACGCCGAGGTCAGGGCCATAGAAGTGATCGACGAGGGGAAGTAAAGGGCACCGTTCATGGTTCAGGTCCGCGGTCTCGGGAGTCGGATGGTCGAGCTAGTATGCGCGGCGATCCTTGCGACTGCATGGTTGCAAGCGCAAGCGCCATTGCCAGAGTCGAAGACAGGGGTGGCCTCGCAAGCAGGTGCCGCGTCAGTCACCAGCCCCATTCATTTCACATTCAAAGAGATTGGCTTCCGGCTGGAAAGTTCAGAATCGGAACAGCGCCACGCTCCGGAGACGATGGCGGGCGGGCTTGCCATGTTCGACTACAACAACGACGGGAAGCCCGACATCTTCTTTGCGAACGGGGCGGACATAGACACCCTTAAGAAGTCCTCGGCGAAGTATTCGAATCGGTTGTTCCGTAATGACGGCAATGGCAAGTTTACGGACGTGACCGAGGCTGCGGGCCTTACCGGCACTGGCTACGACGTCGGAGTCGCCGTTGGGGACTACGACAACGATGGGCACGAGGACATCTTTGTTGGGGGAATCTATCGTAATACGCTCTATCACAACAACGGGAACGGTACCTTTACCGACGTAACTTCGAAGGCAGGCTTGGCGAAACCGGATTTGCAGTATGGCCCGCTTTGGTCAGTGGGTGCTATCTGGCTGGACGTCAATAACGACGGTTTGCTTGATCTGTTTGTTATTAACTATCTGAAATGGGACGCAAAAACCGAACCTCCCTGTCTGGATCACAATCGCCGCGATTACTGTCACCCCAGATTCTACAAAGCTACGCCGAACCAGCTGTTTCTAAATAACGGCGACGGTACTTTTAAAGACATTTCTGCGGAGTCCGGCCTGCAGGCCCACCTTGGGAAGGGAATGGGCGGATCAGCGGCCGATTACGATCTTGACGGTAAGATCGACGTCTTCGTCGCTAACGATAAGGAACTCAACTTCCTGTTTCATAACAAAGGTAATTCCAAGTTCGACGAAGTGGCGTTCGATGCCAACGTGGCGCTACGTGAGGATGGCACCTTCATTTCCGGCATGGGAACGGATTTTCGGGACTTGGATAATGATGGCTATCCGGATATCTGTCTCGTGGCGCTGGATAAGGAGACCTTTCCTATCTATCGGAACAATCAGCACGGCGGGTTCACCGACGTCACTCAGAGCAGCGGCATGGCAAAGTTGAGTTGGACGATGGCCGGCTATTCTCCGACGATTGCCGATTTCGACAATGACGGGTGGAAGGACATTTTTGTGACCCGGGGCCATGTGCAGTCGCTGGAAGGCGAGGATCGTATGCCGATTTCGCAGTCGAATACGGTGTTTCGAAACCTCGGGGGGATGAAATTCTCGGCGCTGACGGAGGAGGCGGGGTTGACCGCGTTTCCGCCCTCTCGCCATCGCGGTTCGGCAGTCGGAGACCTGAATGGAGACGGTCGCCTGGATATGGTGGTCAGCGCAATTAGCGCGCCTGCGGAAATCTGGATCAATGACAGCCGGGAAACCAATCACTGGCTGGAATTGAAGCTAACGGGTACCAAGAGCAACCGGGACGGGATCGGTGCGCAGATCAAGGTCGTAAGTAAGAGTCTCACGCAGTACAACCAGTACTCGACCACAATTGGCTATGCGTCCGCAAGCGCTGGCCCCGTGCATTTTGGATTAGGACCGGATACGGCGGCGACTCTGATAGAAATCCGCTGGCCGTCTGGCATTGTGCAGCAACTGCGCGATGTGGCAGCGGATCGTATCGTCCCAGTGACTGAACCCGCGAAGTAAGGCAGGACGTACAACTTAGCTGGTCGAGACAATAGCGTGGGAGTGATATCGCGCCCAGTATATCGATTGATGGCCCCTACAGCCAGATCTGCTGCAAAGAAAGGCACTTAGCCAGCGCTCGGGGCTGTCTACCGCAAAACTTACCTCTACGTGAACCAAAGGAACTTGTTGCTCCGGCTAGCTATCAGAACGAGTCTCAGCGGGCGGACGTTTGCCGGTTGCTCTAAGTAGAGACGATTTCCCGACAACGGCATATTCTAAGTATCCCATTCAGAATCAACGAGCTGCGCGAAAACTGAGCACCCTTTAGCTCTGACACTCAGGTTCGTTGAAGGGGCGAACTCTACAGTGTATTTGGCCGTGAGGCGCACGTGATCGCACCACTCCACCCCGACAAGCACATGACCGATGGTTTCAGTACCAGGTTACCGACGAAAGATACATGGTCTCACTGTTATTCGGGGCGCTGAAACTCCAGAAAACTTCCATCTGAGCTTGAGTGTGGACGGGCCTCTCCTTGACCAACGTAAGCTGTTGATTTACAAGCAATGTTACAGCAGACACCCTGCCATGTTACACGGCGACGTTTACAAGGTTTTAACGTGGTACACACCGTGAAACCCCTTCCATCCACTCGTATAAATTGATTAGATCACGGTGACTTCCTGGTAGGCGAGCGCAACGCACCCGGTGGAGGGTTGGTAGGCATGGTATGAATGCACTACCGCCGCACTCGCTAAACCACAGCCACCCGAATACTCATGCAGGTCAAGGTGTATGCCTGTAAACCACTGTAAAACATATCCTTATATGGACAACCATTGAGGAGGGAGATCTTGAAAGAGATGAGAAAACGTTATCTCATGCCTCTCTTAGCCATTTTATGCGTCGCTGTGCTGAGTATTGCAGCGTTCGCTCAGGGAGGTAGTGCGACTCTGGTAGGAACAGTGACCGATCAGACGGGTGCCGCTGTTGCCAACGCCAAAGTCGTAATTACGAACACGGACAACGGGTTTGTCCGCAATGCGGAAACGAACAGCACCGGTGGCTATAGCGCCCCGAACCTTGTTATCGGTCCCTACAAGATCAAAGTTGAAGCACAAGGCTTCAAGAACTTCGAAAAGACCGGCATCGTGCTGACCGTTAACGAAACGATCCGCGCCGACGCGCAACTTCAGGTCGGCGGAGCCCAGGAAAGCGTAACGGTTGAGGCGAATGCGCTCTCCGTACAGTCGGAAACGAACGACATCAGCGCGACGGTTACCGACACGCAGGTTTCGCAACTTGCAACGAACGGACGCAACCTGACCCAACTTACGGCCCTGGTAGCAGGCGCCGCATCGCAGATGCCCGACTTTGACGTTCCGGTAGCTTCGTACCAGAACCGTGCCGTAAGCTTTAACGGCCAGCGCTCTGACCACAACAACTGGATCATCGACGGTGGCGAAGCTTATGACCGTGGCAGCGGCGGCTTGATGCTGGTTGCTCCTTCGCAGGACGCCATCCAGGAATTCAAGGTAACGACCAGCAACTACGGCGC
>JAEYQK010000024.1 GCA_023410055.1 Acidobacteriota bacterium | reverse complement strand
CTCTTGGTTGCCGCAGTACTGGCTCGTGCATCCGTAGCGACCGGCAACGCAGACTACGCTGTGCTTGCGAGCCGTGCTGTGAAGTTCGCTTGCAGAGCACAACAGGCGAATGGAGCCTGGAGCTACGGCCTGGGCAGAATGCAAGACTGGGTGGATGGGTTCCACTCCGGGTACAACCTCTGCGCTATCTCGGCCTATAGACGGCACACGGGCGATGAAACAGTCAATGGCTCTCTGGAAAAGGGCTACGAGTTCTACAAACGGCAATGCTTTACCGAAGAGGGAGTGCCGAAGTACTTCGCCGACAGTCTTTATCCAATAGACATTCACGCTTGCTCCCAGGCGATCATTACCTTCTGCGAGTTCGCTGACAGTGACCCAGAAGCGCTGGATCGCGCAATGCGAGTCTTCCGCTGGACGATCTACAACATGCGTTCCCCAGAGGGACACTTTTACTACCAGAAACATCGTTTTCGAAGGAATAGCACGCCGTACATGAGATGGGGACAGGCGTGGATGTTCCGCGCGCTGGCGAGACTTCTCTTGAAGCTGAAGGAGAACGGCATTGAAGCTGTGGATTGATCTCGACAACTCGCCGCATGTGCTTTTGTTCGCACCTATCATTCGCGAATTGGAAACGCGCGGCTTTCAGGTGCTCATCACGGTCCGCGAGTTCTCACAAACCAGAGAGCTCGCCCGCCAGCATGGATTGGAATTCACGACAATTGGTCGACATTACGGATCGGCTTCGACAGTAGTAAAGGTCGCGGGAACGGTGGTTCGTGCGGTTGAGCTGATGAAGTTCGTTCGGAAGCACAGGATCGATGCTGCTGTGAGCCAAGGGTCGAGATCACTCGTGCTGGCAGCCCGTGCACTGCGAATACCGGTCATGACGCTCTATGACTACGAGTTCGCGTCGTGTCGGCTCTTCAACATGCTTTCCCATCGCGTACTCGTTCCGCAAGTCATTCCTACGGATCGGATGGTGTCACAAGGCCTCGATCTTGACAAACTGATTCGGTATCCCGGCCTGAAGGAAGAAGTCTACGTTTACGACTTCAAGCCTGATCCTGACCTGCGAGACAAACTGGAGTTGGACAGAGACAAGATCATTGTCACTCTGCGGCCCCCGGCTAAGTGGGCTCACTATCACCACGAGCGGAGCGAGATCATGTTCCGGGCGCTTATGGATCGCCTGAAACGGGAAGAAAGTCTTCAAGTACTTATCCCGGCCAGGACAGAAGGACAGGCAGAAGATCTCAGAATGAAGTACGGGCTGAATGGACGCTTTCGAATCTTCACCCGGCCTGTGGATGGGCTGAGTCTGCTGTGGTCCTCGGACTACGTCTTCAGCGGAGGAGGAACCATGACACGTGAAGCTGCGCTGCTTGGCCTTAACGTGTACACCATCTTCGGTGGAAGACTTGGAGCGGCCGATGAAGTGTTGATTCAAGATGGGCGACTGAAGCTCTTGCGGGAACCAGCAGATGTCGATGCTCTTGTGTTTACGAAGCGGCAAAAGGCATCGAGACCTTGTATCGAACACAACAATCTGGCGAACTACATTGCCGATGAGATCGTCTCATTTGCCGCCGGACGGGAACAGGGGGTGACTCGTGCGGCTACAGCATGCGCTTCGAGTCGCGCGATGGGAGGCAGTAGGTGACAACGGCATCAAGCACTATTGTTCCATTTCTTGATCTTCAGCAGCAGTTCAAGAACCTCGAATCATCATTTCAGCAGGAGATATGGCCGTTGCTTCGATCGGCGAGGTTCATTGACGGGGAACCCGTTCAAGCGTTTGAGCGCAGCTTCGCGAGATACTGTGGCGTCGGTTGTGCAGTGGCCGTTGATTCTGGAACCGCTGCTCTCCACCTTGCGCTGCTCGCGTTGGGGATTGGCCCCGGCGACGAGGTCATCTGTCCGACGAATACCTTCATCGCGACTGCGGCGGCGATTGTTGCTGCCGGAGCTCGTCCAGTATTTGTGGATGCGAACTCCTCTCACTGGCAGATGGACACTGAACAGGTAGAAGCTGTCATAACGCCTAAATGCAAAGCCGTGATTGCTGTTCATTTGTATGGCCAGCCCGCAGAACTGCAGAAGCTTAGGAACGTGTGTGACAGGCGAGGAGTTCACCTGGTTGAGGACGCTGCTCAGGCGCATGGGGCGTACGCATTCGGGAAGCGGATAGGGTCGGTCGGCGACGTGGCGTGTTTCAGCTTCTATCCGGGCAAGAATCTGGGAGCATTTGGAGATGGCGGCGCTGTCACCACTAACAGTGAGGAGCTAGCGAGCCGCATTCGTCGGTTACGCAATCACGGAAGGACGACAAAGTACGAGCACGCGGAAGTCGGATTCAACTATCGCATGGACACGATTCAGGCCGCCGCACTGAACGTGAAGCTGCCTTGTCTTGATGGCTGGAACCGAAGGCGCCGTGAGATTGCCGCGGAGTATCGCGCTAGACTCGCGGGATCACCAGTGAAGTTGCCAGCGCTGATTCCCGATACAGAGCCGGTTCACCACCTGTTCCCGATCGTGACCGCAGAACGGGATAGACTCGCAGAGTGGCTTAAAGAGAAACATATCGAAACGGGTGTTCACTACCCTGTCCCACTTCACTTACAGCCTGCATTCAAGTCCTTGGGGTATAAGGCGGGTGATTTCCCCGTTTCGGAGTCGATTGCGGCGGGAGAGTTATCACTTCCAATTTTCCCCGAGATGGTTCAAGAACAGATCGAGTGGGTGTGCGCCCAAGTTCGAGACTTCTTTTCGGATTCAAATCGCCTCTGACGTAAACCGTCGGCCCAAGAAGTTCACCGCCATGTATCTCGCATTCAAGCGCCTTCTAGACGTCACCGTTAGCGTCATCGGCATGTTGTTCGTGTCGCCAGTGTTCCTGCTCATTGCAGTCGCAATCAAGCTGGAGTCGCGGGGGCCGGTGTTCTTCGTGCAGAAAGCAGTTGGACGCGGTGGTCGAGAATTCCGGCTTCTGAAGTTTCGCAGCATGGTGCCTGGTTCGCAGGACGATCTTCACAAGAGTGATCTTCAACGAAATTACCGCATTGCGACAGCTACGAGTTGCGACAGTAAGGGGCGCCCAGTTTTTAAGATGGCGCTTGCCGACAGGAGTCGAATAACGCACGTCGGAAGAATACTTCGCCGCACGAGCCTGGACGAACTCCCACAGCTGTGGAACGTGCTCGTGGGAGACATGAGTCTTGTTGGCCCTCGGCCGGCATTGCCGTGGGAAGTTGAGCTATATGACGAGAGAGAAAAGCGGCGGTTGAGCATTAGGCCGGGGCTGACCGGGCTCTATCAGGTGACGGCCAGAAACCATGTTGATGTGCGGGAGATGATTCGAATCGACCTGGAGTACGTGAGAAAGAGATCTGCGTGGTTGGACTTGGAGCTTTTGATTCGTACACCGCGCGCCATGTTCAACGGAATGTGAGTTCGAAGGAGATTCGGGTAATGCGAGTTGGACTAATTGGGGCGGGGTACTGGGGGCCCAACATTCTTCGTGTACTGCGTGAAATAGACGGAGTCGAGGTAGCATGTGTCGCTGATGCTCGCCCGGGGAGGCGAGAGTTCGTGGAGCGGAAATTCCCTGGACTTAGGACCGTGTCGAACGAGAAAGATGTTTTCTCGAGAGACGACATCGACGCAGTGTTCATAGCGACTCCCGCGGAAACGCATCGCGACCTTGCCATCCAAGCGCTCAAGGCGGGAAAGCACGTCTTCGTTGAGAAGCCGCTGGCCACTCGGGTCTGCGACGCCGAAGAGATGAATGCAGCGGCAGAGGCTGCGGGCCGCACGCTGGCGGTGGGACACTTGTTCCTCTTCCATCCAGCAGTCGCGCAGCTGAAGCAACTTCTTGATACGGGGAAGATGGGCGACATCTACTTCATGTCGAGCAGTCGCAAGAATCTGGGTCCACCGAATGCAGCAGTGGACGTTCTGTGGGATCTTGCGCCTCATGACATTTCGATCGTGCTTCACCTGATGGACGAAGTTCCGTGCAGTGTCATTGCCCGGGGGGCAGCTTTCTCCTCGCACGGACTGACGGAAACTGCTTACGTGAACCTGGATTTCCCAAGCGGACGGATGGCCCAGATCAACGTCAGTTGGTTGACTCCGAACAAAGTGCGTTCATTGGAGGTCGTTTGCAGCAACCGGACTGCGCTGTTCAATGACATGGAACCCGTGTACAAGCTGAAGGTGTTTGAGCAGGGAGTTGATAATCGAAAGAACCTGGATCCCGGCAGTAGCGTTTCGCTTGGTTACGGACCCGGCGGGGTATCGATGCCGGCTCTCCCTACATACGAGCCGCTCCGAGCAGAGTGCGAGCATTTCTTCGATTGCATTCATAGCAGCCGCGAACCCATCAACAGTGGGCGGAGAGCTCTTGCAACAGTAGCGGTACTTCAGGCGGCTACAGAGTCCATTCGTGTCGCTCGCGGAAGTAGGGTCCATGTCGCAGCCGCGGACTAATCTAACGTCCAACGAAGTATTTACTCATCCACTTGCGATTGTCGAGTCGACCGACATTGGTGCGGGCACGCGAGTCTGGGCATTCTCGCACGTTATGGGGGGTGTCCACATTGGACGCGACTGCAATATCGGAGAGCAGTGTTTTCTCGAGCAAGGCGTTACGGTCGGGGATTCCGTCGTTATTAAGAACGGAGTTGCCGTGTGGGAAGGCGTTGAGATCGGCAACAGTGTCTTCGTCGGCCCGAACGTTGCTTTTACGAACGATCTCGTTCCGCGCGCGAAACTCTATCGAGCGTGCGTTAAGACAAACATACTTGAGGGCGCCAGCATCGGCGCGAACGCAACGATCCGTTGCGGCATAGAGATTGGTCGCTGGGCACTGATTGGGGCCGGGTGCGTCGTCGTTAAAGACGTTCCCGACTTTGCCATTGTGGTCGGAAATCCCGGACGCGTTAAGGGATACGTCTGCAAATGTGGAGCGAAGCTGAAGTTTAACGCGGAGAACTGGGCAGATTGCGCTTGCGGTCTGCGCTTTCGGATTCGCGATGGGATCGTCTTCGTAGTGTCCGAGGCTGCTAAAAGGGGAAATGAGCTATGAGGGCATTGGTTACAGGGGGAGCAGGTTTCATCGGTTCGCATCTGGTTGAGGCTTTACTCGAACAGGGAATAGAAGTGGTTGTGCTGGATTCTTTGGAGGAGCGAGTTCATGGCAAATCTCCTACCGTCCAGTTGCCTTCCAAAGCATCACTGATCACCGCTGACGTTCGATCAAAGTCAAGTTGGGAGACTGCATTGCGGGGTGTGGACTGGGTGTTTCACCAAGCGGCGTACCAGGACTACATGCCCGATTTCAGCCGGTTCTTCCACACAAACGTCGTCGGAACGGCTCTGATGTATGAGGTGATTGCAGAGCACCGATTGCCCGTTCGGAAGATAGTGGTTGCATCGTCGCAGGCCGTGTATGGAGAGGGTCAGTATCGGTGCGCGGAGCACGGACTAGTGCTGCCGCCGGCGCGCAGTGCGGAGCAGATGAAACGGGGAGAATGGGAGTTGCAGTGCCCCGTATGTCATTCCGAAATGAGGCCAGAGCTACTGGCCGAGGCTCATACAAATCCGTGCAATCCATATGCAATGTCGAAGTACGCGCAAGAGACCGCCGCCATTCGGTTAGGCCAGCGGATAGGAGTGCCGACTGTCGCTCTTCGCTACTCGATTGTTCAAGGGGCTCGGCAGTCTCCGCTCAATACTTATTCAGGGATTTGTCGAATCTTTACCCTGCGATTGATGAATGGAAAACCGCCGCTCATTTATGAAGATGGCAACCAGCTTCGAGACTACTGCCACGTTAGCGATGTGGTCAGGGCCAACCTGATGGTTGCGGGAGACAGCCGAGCTGACTTTCAGGCCTTCAATGTCGGCGGTGGACACGGCACAACAGTGCGGGAATATGCGGCCGAACTGAGCCGGATCATCGGAATTGACCTTAGCCCAGAGATCCCGGGCAAATACCGCGTAGGCGACAACCGTCACTCTGTGTCGAGCATTGACAGAATCGGCGCGCTTGGGTGGGTGCCAAGCAAAGGACTCCAGGAAGCTATCAGTGACTACTGGGAATGGTTGAGATCGTCCGGAGCGAAAGCGGGATTGGATTTGTCGGCGGAGCGGGAAATGGAGCGAAGTGGCGTCGTGTGCGAGGCTACTGTCAATTAGGGTTTTCTAACCCACTGCTTGCCCCAAACGGCAGAACAACTGCAAACACAATGGATGAGGCCCCCTGTATGAACGACAACATCGCAACGAGCAAGTCCTATTTTGAGACGCTAATGCGCGCCGCGAATGGAGTCGTCGCAAGCGCAGTGGATCAAGTCGCAACGGAGCTACTGAATGCGTATTTTGCGGACAGAGCTATTTATGTTTTAGGGAATGGTGGAAGCGCAGCTACTGCCTCGCACTTTGCCTGCGATCTCAGCAAGGGGGTTACGAACCGTCTTCCCGACGGGGTCCGACGGATGCGGGCTGTTGCATTGACGGACAACGCAGCATTGATGACCGCTTGGGCGAACGATACGAAGTACGAGAATATTTTCGCCGAACAGCTGAAGACGTTTGTTCGTGCGGGGGACATCGTGATTGCGATCAGTGCTAGCGGCAAATCCGCCAATGTTCTAAATGGTCTTCAGGCGGCCCGATCGGCCGGGGCTACGACCGTAGGTCTCTCGGGATTCGATGGCGGCCACATGCTTTGCTTGTGCGATCATTGCGTCGTTGTGCCGTCCAATAATGTAGAGGTTATCGAGGACATCCACTTGGCGATCTGTCACTCACTGGCCACTGTTGCCAGGGCGGCGCTGCAGCAGGCCAGTTCCGATGGCCTCGCGTCCCCGTGGCTTTCGGGCGCGTTACGCAGTCCGGGAGCGTATTGCGCAATCGACCGACCTCGTGCGTCCGGGGCACGGTCTTCCCTAAGGTCGGTTAACTCGTTGTTGCCGGTTGTGAGTGCAGGAAAGTCTTTGGTGAGCGGCCAGGAACACCCGGATGCCGACTAGCGTTTGTCTGCAACGCGACGCCCGAAGGCTACGTATCGGGATTCTGGTGTCGGATATCGTGTGGCTCGTTGTGAGTCTGCTGTTGTTGTGCATCAGGCGCCATGGCTTGGCTGACGGGGGCATGCTCACTACTGCTACGAGTTTAACGCCTGTTTTGGTGATCGCAATTTCAGGCTGGTGCGTGATCTATTTCCGGTACCGGCTCGATGGCTTTTGTCGAGGGTGGCGTGCAGGCAAAACTGTATCGGAGATGGTGATAGGCGTTGCACTGCTGGCAGGATTGCTGTCCGCGGCCGCCTATATTCTTCAAGATTCTATTCCTCGAATACTGATTGCCGGCTATTGCGCGCTGCTGGCAACAGGGTTTCTTTTGATTCGGTTCGGCTGTCGTGTTTGGATGACGTTCCTGCGTGCTAGACCACGTCGTCGGCTGATAATCGTTGACAACGGCAGAGTCGCGGCCGAACTCTCGTCAAAGTTCGAAGACCACTCCGAAATGCGCTGTAAGGTCATGGGATTCCTGTATCCAAAGGAAGTGCAATCCGGTACCCCGAGTGAGATGACTCGAATCGCAGGAGTCCATGTCCCGGATATGGGGATTGTCGGGCTATTGCGTGAAAAGGAGATTACGGACGTAGTCATTGGACCATCTGTCCAAAGCCATTCAAAAGCAGTACTCAGCCTAACCAGACAATGTCGAGAAGCAGGGGTTCGCGTCGGTATCGTTCCACAGACCTATACTCTGTATGACTCTCTGCCAAACCTTGTTGATGTTGACGGCCTGCCTATTCTCGAACTGCAGAAAACGTTCTCTGTAACTTCAAATCCTGCTGCGAAAAGGGCTTTCGACGTAATTGTCGTTGCTCTCGCTTGTCCGATTCTCTTACCCCTACTCGCCCTTGTCGCTCTCTATTGCAAGCTTCGAAGTGGCAAAGTGCTTGCGCGGGAACTACGTTGTGGTCGCGGCGGTGCTCCGTTTTTCATGCACCGGTTCAACCTGGGCACTTGCTTGAGCGATCAGATATCCGGGCTGTTGAAGGATCTGAGCATCACTGAGCTGCCGCAGATGTGGAATGTTCTGAGGGGAGAGATGAGTATTGTTGGGCCGCGTCCGGAAACGCCAGAGCGCGTTCAGGCGTACTCGGAGTGGCAGCGGCAACGACTATCTGTGCGGCCGGGCTTGACAGGTCTTGCTCAAGTGCATGGTTTACGTGAAAAGAATACGTCGGAGGAGAAGGCGCGTTTCGATCTTGAATACATCGCATGCTGGAGCGTGTTCACCGACTGCATCCTCGTGCTTGAAACAGTGTGGATACTATTGAAAAGGCTTGCGAGCGCGAGTCGGTTGCATGGAATTGAACGGCTTATCAGCGCGAAGTCGGAGTCTCCGTGCTGATAGTTCGAACTCCAGTACGCATCAGCTTTGCTGGCGGTGGCACTGACCTCCCGGCGTACTTTGAGCGGTACGGCGGGGCGGTTGTAAGTGCGACTATCAACAAGTATTTCTATACCGTTCTGGCGAAGCGATCCGACGGGCGAGTTCAGGTAATCTCTTCCGACCTGCGGAAATGTGAGACCTGGCAGGATATCGCACGAATGAGCGTCGAGGGTACCCAGCTTGAGATCCCCTTGGCCGCTTTGAAGCAATTCCAAGCTGAAATCTCCGCGGACATCTTTCTTTCATCGGAGATTCCACCGGGAACCGGCCTCGGTTCGTCGGCTTCTGTGTGCGTTAACGTTTTGAAGACGCTGGCAACTTATCTCCATCTGCAGCAGTCGCGAGAGCAACTTGCGGAACTTGCGTACCACATTGCCCGGGACGTGCTGAAAAAGCCGGTCGGAAAACAGGATGAGTACGCGGCGGCATTTGGCGGAATCAACTTCTTCAGATTCGAGCGTAGTGGACGTGTACAAGTCGAACCAATCAATCTGGCTCCGAGAACGCTGACGGAACTTCAGTCTAACCTCATGCTGTTCTTCACGGGCACGGCCCACGATTCATGGACCATCTTGAAGGAACAGGAGCGGTCCTCGGCCAAGGAGCACAGTGCCACCGAAGTCCAAGCGTTACACGGAATTCGGCAACTTGCGGACAAAATGCGCGCCACGCTTGTTGGCGGTGATCTTGCTCGATTTGGGGCTCTTCTGGACGAGGGATGGCAAGCCAAGAAACAAGTATCAAAGAAGATATCGAATTCCCGAATTGACGATCTTTATGAGATGGCGAAGAACGCAGGGGCTCTCGGCGGAAAGATCACAGGTGCTGGAGGCGGTGGTTTCCTGCTGCTCTACTGCGAAGCCGAGAACCAATCGCGAGTTCGCGAGACATTCAAGGAAGCAGGGGTAAGCGAACTGGGTTTTGGTTTCGATTTCCACGGGGCACAGGTCATTGCCAATGATCCGTTTATAGACTGCGATGAGCGCTGCGGAACGAATTGGGTCTTCGTGCCGAATGGTCCTGAGTCTCTCTCGTGGCAATGAATATCGACGCGCGAACACGGAGTCGACTTTGAAGGCGCTGATCCTTGCGGCGGGAAACGGAACTCGTCTGCGACCTCTGACTGAGAGAATCCCCAAGTGTCTGTTGCCCATAGCGGGGGTGCCTCTGCTTTCAGTTTGGCTGGACCTCTGTGCCAAGCACGGCATAACAGAAGCCTTGGTCAACACTCACTCGAATTCGGCCGCCGTGGACGAATTCATTTCAAAGTATCGCGGACCCGTAACGATCACGGTTTCCAATGAACCAAGCCTGCTTGGAAGCGGTGGAACGCTGTACTCAAACCGCCGATTCTTCGAAGGAGACGCCGTTTTTTGGATTCTCTACGCAGACGTGCTTACCAATGCTGATTTGGGCTTGATGCTGGCCCATCACCATCGCTTGGCACAACCAGCAACGATCGGCCTTTATGAAGTACCGAACCCACGAGAGTGTGGGATAGTCGAAGTTGATTCCGAGAGCATCGTACGCAGCTTCGTGGAGAAACCACCGCAACCGCGAGGTAATCTCGCATTTTCCGGGATCATGCTCGCCACAGGGGGGTTGTTGAAAGAACTTCCACGCGATGTTCGCGATATTGGGTTCGATGTCCTGCCCTTGTTCGTCAACCGAATGGCAGGATACAGGATCAAAGAGTTCGTTATGGATATCGGAACACTGGAAGCATACAAAACCGCGAGTCAACTCTGGCCGCCGCCGAATCCTGGCGTTAAGCGGGATTCCAAACCGTGCTGAAGGGTGTCATTTTCGATATGGATGGCGTCCTGATTGACAGCCATCCAGCTCATCTGCACGCATGGTCAAGGCTAATGGCTGACCTGGGCCGCGAGATCTCGACTCCAGATTTGGCAATTATCCTCGATGGGCGGAAGCGTGAGGACATTCTGAAGCATTTTCTCGGCGAGCTAAGCGAAAACGATCTTCGCGTTTTCAGTAAACTCAAAGAGACGTACTTTGCCGAAGTCACTCATCTGGTGTCGCCTGTGCCAGGCGTACAGCGCTTATTGAAGGCTTTGAATGCAGCCGGGCTCAAAGTTGGAGTTGCAACCTCTGGGGCCAGCGCTCGAGCATCTGAAATGCTGGATCGTTTCGAGCTGCGTTGCAGAGTCTCGACAGTGGTGACTGGCGAGGACGTTGAAAACGGCAAACCCGACCCAGCTATTTTTCGACTGGCCGCGAACAGGTTGGGTCTTGATGCTCGGTCGGCAGTAGTGTTTGAGGACGCCGTTTCCGGCATAAGGGCGGCAAAGGCCGCTGGAATGCTATCAATCGGTATCGCTTCGGGATCGCGTTCCGAAACACTTCTAGATGCCGGAGCGGCGATGGTCCGTCCAGACTTCGTGGGGCTGGAACTATCTGAAATCTGTTCAATAGTAGCTCTGTCAAACGATCAATCCCGCAGGCCAGCAGCTGCGTGTGTTGCACCTATCGCTGACAGGTGCTCTGTAGCGCGCTGCTGAACGCAAGATTCTGTTTTACGATTTGAGGAGTGCCCTATACCCTAAAGCTCAGTCGTGTAAAAGGATAACGGCGATGAACTGGGAAGCGTTGTGGCTGACGGTCAGACTAGCTAGCATCGTATCGGCGACACTGCTGATTGTCGGTTTGCCAATCGCATACTGGGTCAGTTTCTCAGCCCGTCGTTGGAAATTTGTTGTTGAGTCCGTCATTGCACTCCCGATTGTCTTGCCACCCACAGTTCTCGGTTTGTATCTGCTGATTGCTTTTGGATCGGAGAGTGCCCTGGGCCGTTGGTGGACCGAGTTCACGGGACATCCGCTAGCATTTACGTTCGAAGGTCTGGTGGTTGGCTCGATTCTGTACAGCCTGCCCTTTGCAGTGCAGCCGTTTGCGGCTTCGTTCTCATCCGTCGACCGGCAACTGATCTCAGCCTCCCGTGTTCTGGGAGCATCGGGTTGGAGGACCTTCTGGCGTGTCGTGTTCCCATTGTCTATGCCGGGCGTGGTCACCGGAGTGGCACTTAGCTTTGCGCATACGATGGGCGAGTTTGGGGTTGTGCTGATGATCGGCGGGAACATTCCAGGCGTGACTCGGACGGTGTCGATCGAAATATACGACCGGGTGCAGGCCGGCGAATATGCTGCGGCTAACCATACGGCGCTGTTCTTGCTGCTCTTTTCCTTCGTGGTGCTCTCTCTGGTCTATGGCTTGAACCGGAAAGTGTGGGCTGCGTGGCCGTTCAAATGACGCAACCCAGAACATTTCCGAATAGGGTCAAGGGGACGCAAGCTTCGGAACTCATCGTCTCTTTTCGCAGCGCCCGATCCGGGCGTGGTTCGCCGAGCTTTGTCGCCGAGGTCGAGTTTTCTGCTCCCGTTGGAGTGACGGTGCTCTTCGGCAGTTCGGGCGCGGGAAAGACTACTATTCTGGATTGCATTGCTGGGGTATTGCGTCCGGAGAAGGGCCGAATTGCAGTTGGTGAGAGGGCGCTGTTTGACTCTGAGCGCTCGGTCGACGTGTCTGTTTCTGATCGGCGCGTCGGCTATGTGTTTCAGAGCCTTGCTCTGTTTCCTCACATGAGCGCACGCCAGAACATCGACTACGGGCTGACCAAGCTGGCAGTTGCTGAGCGTCAACAGCGAGTAGCGGAGATTTCGGAATCATTTGGGATCAGGCACCTGCTTGATCGTCGTCCTGCCGATATTTCAGGAGGAGAGCGTCAGCGGGTTGCGCTGGCACGCACGCTGGTCACGGACCCTTGTGTGCTTCTACTGGACGAACCCCTGTCGGGGCTTGATGTGCCCACCAAATCGCGAATCATGGAAGACCTTCGGAGATGGAACGATTCGCATCGTATTCCGATTCTTTACGTAACTCACGATCGCAGCGAGGTCTTCGCGCTGGCGGAGCGGGTCGTGGTGCTGGAGCAGGGAAGGGCAATCGCGCAGGGGAGTCCGTTTGAAGTATTGGAGAACCCGCGGCATGAACTCGTAGCCAGTTTGGCCGGATTCGAGAACATTTTTGACGTCGAAGTTAAAGCGTTACATGAAGACCACGGAACAATGACGTGCGCCTTTCGCGGGCACACGGCCGTGCATCTTGAGGTGCCGCTGACGGCCCGAACCGAGGTCGGCGCGAGGACTCGGGTTGCGGTTCGTGCGGGCGACATTCTTGTGGCGACTACAGTACCTCAGGGACTGAGCGCCAGGAATGTGTTGCCGGGCCGTATCGTCTCAGTTGAGCGGCGGGATGTGATGTGTGTCCTTCAGGTTGATTGCGGGACGATGTTTGAAGTCCATGTCACGCCGCAGGCAACCGAATCACTTGGCCTTCACCCTGGTACGAACGTCTGGCTGGTGCTCAAGACGCATTCGTGTCACCTACTGCGTCCAGCTGCTTACTAGAGCGACTGCACGGGGATCGCTGTGATGTCCCCGATCAGTCCGACTTCCTTCTGCAAAAATGGTTCGGCGTACTTCACGCCGGCCAGCATTCCGTAAAAGCGAGCCATCGCCTCGATGCGTTCCCGTATCTCCTTCTGCCTTGGGAACAAATCGGACGCTGTCTGCTGATCTTCATACTGCGACTTGTAGGCGAACAGGGAAGCTGTGCGCGCTTCGAATTGATCCGTGATGTCGACGACGAAAGTTGGGCGAATGTCGTAGTACAGTGTCGCGTAAATTATCTTGAAGGGTCGATGCGGCGGCCCGTCGATGTCGAGCTTCTTCAAACCTGCTACGAAGCACGCTTCGTAGCCTAGCGTTGAAGCCGTGTAGTGGTCGGGATGTCGGCCTTGCCAATAAGGAAGGATTACGACGCGCGGGCGGAGCTGACGGATAATGCGCGCGACCTTTAGCCGGTTTTCCCAGGTGTTCTCGACGCGGCCGTCAGGAATGTCGAGTGCCTCGCGCCACGATACATCCAGAATGCGGGCTGCTTCGGCGGCCTCTCGGGCGCGGTCGTCGGCTGTGCCGCGCGTTCCCATCTCGCCTCGAGTCAGGTCGAGGATAGCGGTACGGTGCCCCAGTTGTGCCATTTTGAGCAGCGTGCCGCCGCAGGTCTGCTCGACGTCGTCGCGGTGGGCGGCGATGGCCAGAACATCTACTGATTTGCCGATTTCATGATCTGATGGTCTATCGCTCATCGAGGAACATTGTACCTGACGAAATCGGGTGATCGCGCGACAAGCAGCGGAGGCAGCTTGTGAGACAACTTACGGCAGGGGGAAGGCTCAGCCCGTTGCCGACGCTCCGTGAGCCTCTAGCCTCGCTTGGAGGTATGACTTCCAACTGTGGGACAAAGCTGGAGCTGCGAGGGCTTTTTGTACGAGAGTCGCGTCTGCATCGCTGAAAACCTTGGCAATGTAGAGTCGAGTGATGTCGGCAACAGTGACTGCATCTGAGTCGCGGTGAATTGTCGTGATCTCGTCACCGGCGCCGACTTCTCCTTCGCGCGTGACGGCGAAGTAAAAGCCTGTGCGTCCGCTGGCGAGAAATCGCTTCACCATGTGGTCGTCCTCGAACTTCATGCCGAGTTTGTAACAGGGCATGCGAGGCTGGGTCACGACCACCTCGGCGGATCCGATTGAGAAACGGTCGCCGATACAGACCGAGTGTTCCAGCAGCCCCTCGACGGTAAGGTTTTCACCGAAGCTGCCCGGCGGTAGATCGCGACCGGGGAGCTGTTCCTTCCAGTACGCGTAGTGCTCCACGGGATAGCAGTAAACTGCCTTGTCCTTGCCGCCGTGAACGCTGAGGTCCGCCTGACGATCGCCGTCCAGATTCAACCGGCGAAGCGCGATGCGCCCTTTCGCCGGGCTCTTGAAGATGCCCGAGGTCACAACATGTCCATGCCAGACGGTTTCACGGGGCAGAGCAACACTGACGGAAAGCAGCTTCATGGGCGATTGGATGTCGCAGAGCTGGCTGAGACTCAGCGCTTACAACACCGACTTTTGAGCAGCCGTTATCCGCGACGACTGCGATGAGTCCACACCCGCTCAAGCCAAAGGCAGGCTTGAACGGGGCACCAAACTGGCTCAGGACCGGCTCGCAGACGGTGGCGCTACGTTACGTTAGCGGAGCGTGAACACGGCGCTGACGCGGGCGGTTACGGTGATTTGTTCGGGGGTGAACTGTTCGGTGGGCGCGGGCGCGGCTTCTGCGGCCATGCCGGATCGTAGACTCATGGCGCGCATCGGAATGGGCATGGCTTCCATGGTGTCGATTGCACCGTACGAGAGCTCGCCGACGGTGCGTCCGCTGGCCTTGGCGAGGGCTTCGGCTTCGGCGCGGGCGTGACGATAGGCGTCTTCGACAGCACGGTTCTTGGCGGCGTCCATCTCCTCGAGCGAGTAGTTGAGCGTCTGGTCGGAGGTGATGTCGCTATCGGCTAGTTGCTGGAGGATGGGCGCCACTTTGGAGAAGTCCCTCAGCTTCAACGACACGCTGCTATTCACGCGATATGCAATGAGCTTGCGTTTTGGATTGCGGTAGTCGTAAACCGGGCTCAACGACAGGAAGCCGAACTCGGCCTGCTTTGGATCGATACCGTTGGATCGAAGTATCTGGCGAACCTGCTCGGCAGCAGCGGATGCGCGGTCATAGGCGGCTTTTGCCGTGTTTTCCTGCGCGGAGATGTTGAATCCAATGCGCGCCGTGTCGGGGGCCGTTTCGAACTTTCCGTTCGCGGAAACGTAGATGGTGTTCGGTTGTGCGGTGACAGTGGGCTGTTGTTGTGCTGTGCTGAGGATGGGCATCGCGAGTAGCAGGGTCAACAGGGCGAATCGGATCTTCATCTTGTGTCTCCTAGTAGTAGAACGGAGCCGCAGAGAAATCTTGCAGGAGTAATTGTATGTCACAGGTGTGGCAAGTTCCGCCACTTCGATCGTGCTGTAGAGGACGATCGTCCGGCGTCACAATGGCAGGTGCGCAAGGTTACAAGGCGACATGAGCCGGATTACAGCGCCAGATGTCCAGCTTGCGTAATGTCTACTGTTTTGCTCTGTGGGGGTCCTTCGGATACGCCAAGAGGAGGTCCTGCTTGGAGAACTGGAGAAGCAGCTACGCTGCGAAGGTCGTCTCAGCCGAAGACGCTGTTCGCTGCGTTAACTCAAACGACAGAGTAGTGCTAGGTCACGCCTGTGGCGAACCGCCTGCGCTCGTCGAGGGCCTGGTTGCGCGGGCGCCCGAGCTATCGAATGTGGAAGTCGTGCACATGGTTGCGATAGGGCCGGCCAGGTTTGCGCAACCGGGAATGGAGAAGAGCTTCCGGTTCAATGGGTTCTTTCTAGGCACTCCAACGAGGAGGGCCGTCGAAGATGATCGCGGCGACTATACACCTTGCTTCTTTTCGGAAGTCCCGCGCCTTTTCGGGCAGAAGATCCTAGCGGTTGATGTCGCCTTGATCCAGGTAACGCCGCCGGATCAGGACGGCTACTGCAGCTATGGCGTTTCTGCCGATTACACACAAGCCGCCGCCGAATCCGCTCGTGTCGTTGTTGCGCAGATGAACCGGCGCCTGCCGCGAACGGGCGGTGCGCGGATACATCTGGACGCGATCACCTACATCGTTGAGCAGGACGCTGCAATTCCCGAAGTGCCCCCGGCTGAGGTAGGCGACGTGGAGCGCAGGATCGGCGAGCTTGTGGCAGAGCTTGTGCCTGATGGCGCGACCTTGCAGATCGGCATTGGTGCTATCCCGGACGCGGCACTGTCGTTCATGCGCCAAAAGAGAGATCTGGGCATCCACTCGGAGATGTTCTCGGACCGAGTGGTGGAGCTTGCGCAGGCGGGAGTAATAACCAACGACAAAAAGACTATCAATCGAGGGAAGTTCGTTGCGACGTTCTTGATGGGGACGAAGAAGTTGTACGATTTCGTCGATAGCAACCCGAATGTGGAGATGTATCCGGTCACCTATGTGAACGATCCCTACGTGATAGGCCAGCACGAGCAGATGATCTCGATCAACTCAGCGCTACAGGTCGACCTGATGGGGCAGGTGAACGCTGAGACGATCGGCGCGACTCAGTACACGGGTGTCGGCGGGCAGGTCGACTTTGTTCGGGGCACGGGGCGTTCGGTGGGCGGCAAGTCGATCATCGCGCTGCCTTCGACGGCGCGTAACGGGACGATCTCGCGTATCTGCCGCGAGCTGGACCGTGGAGTGGCAGTGACCACTTCGCGTAATGATGTTCATTACGTTGTGACGGAGTATGGCGCGGCCGACCTGCGCGGCAGGACCTTACGACAACGCGCCGACGCGCTCATTTCAATTGCCCATCCGGCGTTTCGGGAAATGTTGCGGGGAGACAGAACTCGGGCTGCGCTGGGATAAGGAGATGTTGCTCCAAGCCCAGCCAACGAGCCGGCAGTCAGCGTAGAAGCACTGGCGTCGATACATCCTTGCTGGACCACTTCTCATTGATTGATCCCGCCGAGCAACTGCTCCAAAAGGGTGGATTCCGGGCCGATGCCGGAACGTAAACGGACCTGGTTGGCTGGAAGCGGCTGGCTCGGAGTGCTTGCGCGCGATATCAAATCGGAGAGCAAAGACGGCGAAGGCAGGGACGATGCCTTCGCCGTCAGACGAAGTGGCCGGAAGTCAGCCCCTGAGGAAGGCTGTTTCCGGTACTGCTGGAGGTATGACTGTGCCAATGCCAGCGTGAGCAGCGTTCGGCGTCTCCTTGAACCAGCTTTCACGAGCCAGCGGCTCGATGAGAGTCTCTAGAAGCGCGGCAGCGAGTTGCGCGTCGGTTGCTGATTCGGCGACTACCACATCGGCGGGAATGTTCTGTGGCCTGGGCCCTTGAGCACCGTCGAGCATTAGTATTCTTACGCCTGGTTTGCATTTCTTAATTGCGAGGCAAAGGTCACTTGTGCGCTGCTGGTCCCAGTCCGCCTGGATAATCACAGCGTCGATCGGCGCCCCACCTTTAAGATAGGCCAACGCTCCTTCCAGCGAGTTCGTTCGAACGAGTAGAAAACCCTCTTCATACATCGAGAAGAAGTCGATATCTTTGTGGACCGACACGAGCAGAACGAACTTGACCAGAAAACGCATGAGCCCTCCGATTCCCAACATCAGGAATGTCGTCAGTCTCACCATAGCTTTCAGTTTGCTATTGGATTCTTCTGAATTAGCTCTGTTACGAAAACGGAACAAGACAGGGCGACGGATCACGTAACCAAGACTTGGATCCTGGTAAGTTGCTCATTATACGTCAGTTAATTTGGAGAGGCGAAGATCGGGAAAACCTCGCTTGCTCAAGAAACGGCGGGGCAATGCAATTGTGACACGGAAACGGAACAGGGATGGAACGGGAGGTAGGTCGGGGAGACATGGGAGCCCTCTGACCACGTCGGAGCAGAGGGCTCTTCTTGCTGTCTAGAGTTACTGAAGCGGAGGACTGTCGATTGTGCACTCCTCGTTGCGCGCAGCAACTCGGATTACCCCATCGTTTCCTGCGGCGCAGAAGCTGCGCACACCGGTCGTCCCAGGTTGAGCCGGCGTTGCGGTCACGAAGTAGCTATCCCCGTTGAGAGAGTAGGTGAAGTTGTAGCCGCTCTTCGTGCCAGATGCGAGAGTCGGGTCAATGAGATTAGCTTCCTTGAGATCGTCGAGTCCGGCCGGCGTGGTGTTCTTCTGGATCTGATAGCTGGCGGACGCGGTCACAACCGTGCGTACGGAGCCTGCGGCTGATGCCTCGTTTGCGGCCATCCTGGCCTTCAGCAAATTGGGGATCGCAATGGCCGCGATTATCAGAACGGGCAAGGCAGCCACGCTGATGTAGCCCATGATGAGGCCAGCCAGCGCCATACCTTCGCCTTTCATGCGGCCGAGGCTCTTGCGAATCTCCGATTTGGAGATGTGCCCGAGAATGATTGCCGGGATCCCGGTCAGAAGTCCGAAACACGTAAGAGACAGAATGCCGCAGATCAGGCTGGCGGTGGCCTTGCCATTCGTCTGTGGTTCCGTAACGGGTGGTGCGGCAGTAGCATAGGGCGCCGCTCCGGGAACTTGTTGTCCCGAATACGTCGACTGAACGGCAGCTAAGGGACCGCCGCAATGAACACAAGAAACCACATTATCAGGATTTTCTTTTCCGCACTGATTACAGAACATGTTCAGACCTCGTTTGCTCGCTTGTACTTTTGCCCCTAAAAGCGCCTACCTCTTACAACGACGGACTTTCCAGCGTACACTCCTCGCCATCACTTGTCTGATGAACCACCCCGTCGTCTCCCGCGCAGAAGCTTCGCCTGCCGGTACTGCCTTGCTTGACGGGGACGGCAACCACGAAGAAACGATCATTCTCAGCGGTGTACGTGAACCTGTAACCAGATCTAGTTCCGCCAGCCAAGTTCTTGTCGATCAGGCCTGCATCTTCCAATTCTCCAAAGCCGATCGGATACCTATTGTTCTTAGCTTGATAAGAGATGGACGCTGTAGCAATCATCCTGACATGGGCCGCAGCCATATTCTCGTTCGCCGCGGTTCTTGCCGTTAGGATGTTGGGTATCACAATGGCCGGAATGACGATCAGACCGATCACAATGCTAGCGTAACCAAGAATCAGTCCCGCGAGTGCCAGTCCCTCACCCTTCAGCTTGCCACCACTCTTCCTGATCTCCGATTTAGACATGTGGCCCAGAATGACCGCTGGTATGCCCGTCAAGCACCCGAAGCATGCCAAGGAGAGAATTCCGCACACCAAACTAGCGGTAGCCTTGCCGCTGGTTTCGGGAACTAATGATAGGACTGGCGCGCCATATTGCGGCATTCCGTAAGGCTGTTGTTGCTGCTGTCCGGCGTACATCGGCGGCACGGTGGCTAGCGGACCGCCGCAATGAACACAAGAAACCACATTATCGGGATTTTCCTTCCCGCACTGGTTGCAGAACATGATTCAGGCCTCGTTAAGTTTTCGAAAACGGTTCGTTCAAGGAACAGTAGCTTCCAAAGGTTGGTGAGTCAATAAAGAAGTGCGCACAAAGAGAAACGCCCACCGTTTCGGGTGGGCGTTGGGGAAAAATGAAATCCTAGCGGTTCAATCCTCTGGCAGCAGCCTTCTCGGCGATGATCTTCTTCGCGTTGTCGGCCAGAGCCTTTGCCTGGGGCATCAGATCGAGTGCTTTCAAGACTTCCGGATCAGTCTCAGCCGATACGCGGAGCCCTTCCTGCTGACCGAACTCGCTGACGAAGATTTCGCTCCTGATTCGCGAGCGAACCCAGGAATTGTTCTCGCTCAGTTCGGCTTCAGTGTAAGGAATCTTCTCCTGGTCGAGGAACTTGCGGAAGTCTTGCATAACGGCGTCGTCAACTTCCCAGTTTTTTGCAATGTGCTTGCCGCTGACAAAGTGCTTGGCGAAGTTGAAGAAGGCGTAGTGCTGGAGCAATGAATCCTGGAATTTGTTGGCCTTGGGCCCTTCGTACTTTACGTCAGGAGTAATGCCGCCGCCGCCATAGACCGTACGCCCGCCATCAGTCGTCTTTACCTCTCGATTGGCAGCATTCTTGTCCTCAGCTTCGTGGTTGTAATAGTAATCGTAGAGGGAGATGCCATTGTAGTCGCGCTGAATGAGGCGGCCACTTGGGGTGTAGTACTTGGCAGTCGTAAGTGCAAGTCCGGTGTTCTCGGAGAGCGGATAAACCGTCTGCACCAAACCCTTTCCAAACGTTGCCTCACCGATGATCAACCCGCGATCGTGATCCTGAATTGCACCGGCGACGATTTCAGCCGCCGAAGCCGTCCCACGATTTACGAGCACGACGATCGGATAGTCCTTGCCACCATTGCCGTGCGCGGCACGGTAAACCTTCTCTGGTGACGAACGTCCGTGATGCGAAACGATTACGGCGCCCTTCTTCAAGAACTTGTCCGCAACGCCGACCCCTTCACTGAGCAGCCCGCCGGGGTTTTGCCGCAGGTCAAGAACCAAGGCCTTCAGATCACCAAACTCGTCCAACGCCTGCTGAACTTCCTGCTCGGTCGTCTCCTGGAAACCGGAAACGTGCATGTATCCCACGCCCGGCTTGATCATGAAGTGGAGATCGACACTGTAGCGAGGAATCTCGTCGCGCATTACCGTAAAGTCGATAGGCTTTTCGCTTCCTTCGCGCAATACGGTGATCTTCACGGTCGTGCCTTTCGGCCCCTTCAGCATCTCGGCAACATCGCTCGTGCTCATGTTGTCCGTCGGCTTACCATCAACGGCCACGATCACGTCACCAGGGCGAATGCCGACCCGGTATGCCGGAGTGCCGGCAAACGGGGCAATCACAATGACCTTGTTATTGCGCGGACCGACCTGCATTCCGACGCCGTAGTACTTACCGCGCTGTTCCTCGCGAAGCAGCGAATACTGCTTGGGATCGAAGAAGTTTGAGTGCGGATCGAGCACTCTCAGCATCCCGGGAATCGCGCCGTTGTAGATGGCTTTGTCGGCGTTTACCGGCTCGGCGTAATTCTGCTCCACGACTTGGTAGACATCAGAGAACTGACGCAGGCTGTCCCGGATGTCGGAATCGGCAAGCGCGGAATTGCTTCCAATGCGCTGTCCGAAAAGCGCTCCGAGGGTACCGCAGAGGAGGATTACGAAGACTACGACGAGAAAGGTGCGACGAGAACTACCAACCATCTTGTTTCCTTGCGTTGCGGGCAACTCACCGGCATTGGGTACACTCTCGCGTTTCGCTGGAGGTGCCATAACGTTGTACTCGCAACTGCCTGAACTGAAAGCAGTATAACACGCCAAAAACGTGCTTCCTGCGCACCGGAATGCCCAAAAGCGAGGCGTCCCAAAACTAGAACATAGGATGCCGAATACATCCAAGAAGTTCCGTTAATACAGACGGAGTACCTGCTTATCCGTTAGCGAGGTACAACGCCTTACCTCAATGAGATATCATCATTCCTTATGGCCCAGCCGCACGCTTTTCAGACCGACGACTCAGGATTGACAGTCATACACCAGAAAGTGCTCTCGGGTGAGCGCCTCAGTTTTGAAGACGGCCTCGCGCTATATCGCTCGCCCGACATACTGTCCGTCGGCTGGATGGCAAACTACGTTCGCGAGAAGCTGCACGGGAATTTGACGTACTTCAACGTCAATCGCCACATTAATCACACGAACGTGTGTGTTGCCGCGTGCCGCCTGTGCGCATTTGGCCGCAAGAAGGACACCCCCGGTGCCTACACCATGGCTCTTGAAGAAGCGTGGCAGGCAGCGGCTTCGGGCTATTCAGAAGCCGTTACCGAGTTCCATATCGTCGGAGGACTTCATCCCGATCTGCCATTCCAGTACTTCACCGATCTCGTTCGCGGGTTGAAGGAACGCTTTCCGGGTGTACACATCAAGGCGTTCACGATGGTCGAAATCGCTTTCTTTGCGAAGCGGTACAAGATGACCATCCGCGAGGTTCTTGAAAAACTCAAAGCCGCAGGCGTGGACTCAATGCCGGGTGGCGGGGCAGAAATCTTCGCCGATCGCGTGCGACACATTATCTGCGATCACAAGATCGACGGTAACGAGTGGCTCGATACGGCACGAATCGCTCATCAGGTTGGCCTGAAGTCCAACGCTACCATGCTTTACGGACACATCGAGAATGAAGAAGACCGTGTCGACCACATGCTTCGTATCCGTGAGCTTCAGGACGAAACGCACGGATTCCAGGCGTTCATTCCGCTCGCATTTCACCCTGATAACACGCCACTCCAGCATCTACCGTGGACGACCGGGATGCTCGATCTGCGCACGATCGCGGTCTCGCGCTTGATGCTCGATAACGTTCCGCATATCAAAGCCTACTGGCAGATGCTGACGCCCAAGATTGCGCAGATTGCGCTCCGCTTCGGGGCCGATGATTTCGACGGGACTGTGGTCGAAGAGAAGATCTACCACGATGCCGGTGCGACCACGCCGCAGGGGATGACGCGTAAGGAGCTGATACGACTCATTCGCGAAGCGGGACGTGAGCCGGTTGAGCGCGACACACTCTACCGCCCGGTGCAACGGACAGACACTTCTGTTTCCGTCGCGGTCTGAGGGTGGAGCCGTCCTCTGTACTCTCCTATTCCCAAATACGGAAACCTTAGTTGGAAGGCAACCTAGCTGCCGTATTTTCCTTGGCTTGCAAGCAACTCTCAAGGGCTGGGCTTGCCTCTACGTTCCATGAAGGGTGTAGTATCTAGCAAGTAGTAAGGACTGACGCTGCGCACGGAATTTGTTCTCCGAGGCTCGCATGAACGTCCACGTTAGTTACAAAGGTTTCAAGCCCCCCGAACTCGACAAACAAATAGAACAACTAATAGGGAAGCTGCGTACAAGGTTGCAGATATTCAAGCCTGATCTTGTGCATCTTCGCGTCAGCATTGACGACAAGAAGCCTGTCCGTGAAGGTCCGAATATCTCGCTCGATCTGCGTCTGCCTTCAGGCGATATTGCTGCGACTGCGAGCGGCCCCGAACACGTAGCTGCACTAAAGCGTGCGTTTGATGATCTCACCGAACGGGTCACAAAGCACAAGGACCAACTCCGGCGCCATCATAAGTGGCTCCGCCGTGGCGGGAACGAGCGAGTTGCGCCTGCAGGATCGGTTCCATTTGAAGAAACCTTCGCAGCGGTCCAGCAGCCAAGGGCTTCCGACGAAGACATAACAACCTACGTCAATGCGAACCTCTACAGGCTCAATCGCTTTGTCGACCGCGAGATAAGACACCGCGAATCAGCCGGCATACTGGAACAGGATCAGGTCAGCCGCGAAGAGGTCATTGATGAAGCGATAGCGACTGCGCTCGGCGACTCGGTCGATAAGCCAGACAAATTAGCGCTAGAGCCTTGGCTGTACAGGCTGGCCATCCGCGCAATGAATGAACTCGCGGACCGGAGCCCCAGCGGTTCAGACACCGTCCCACTTGACCAGCGCACAAGGCGCAGCAACGTCGGCGCGAGTGACGAGGTTCACTTTCAGTACCATCAGCCCGACGAGACCATGACTCAGCAGCAGAACATCCCTGACCGTGGTGTTTTTACCCCGGAGCAGATTGCTGCATCTGACGAGATGATCAATCTTGTCGAACACGCATTGCTTGGCGCAAAGCCTGAAGACCGTGAAGCGTTCCTGCTCTACGCCATCGAAGGATTCACTCCTGAGGAGATTGCTGCCATCAGCGACCGCTCTACCGAGCAGGTGCGAACCTCGGTGATGACGGCTCGCGACCATTTGCGCAAGGCTCTACCCGTTTCCGACACATTCAAAGACAAGCTCCTACAACATTCACGAATAGCGTAGTCGCTCCCAGACTCCGAAGGAGATTACGTAGATGATCACACGCGAAGACATCGCAGAACTCGCTAAATTCGAATCCCCTGAAGGCTGTGCAGTCAGCTTCTATTACCAGCCTCCTGCGCCGCAAAACAAATCCCACCGAGAAGAAGCAATTCTAGTGAAAGATCTGGCAAAGGCCGTTCTGCACGAGGCCGAGAAAGCCGGACGGAACGGTTTTGCACGAACTGACATCGATCGCATCATCGAAATGGCCGAAAGACTCCACGGGAACGGCGGGCGCGCGAAAGCCGTTTTCGCATGCAGCAATCAGAATTTCTGGCGAGAGTACGATGTGCCGCCCAGATTGTACGAGACCCGCTTGTTCCTGAATTCGAGCTTCCATTTGAGACCACTGACCGCGATCGCTGACGTGCTACCGCGCTACGCTATCGTTCTCGCCGATAAAAGTAAGGCGCGCTTTTTTATCCTGAGCATGGATGGGTTGCGTGAGACGGAAGGTTTCGTTAACAAAATGCCGCGGCGAGGCCGGAGTGATGGGTTTGAAGGCTTCGACGCAGGGCATGCCGAGCGTCATCTGGAACACGAGGCCCAACAACACTTCAAAGCCATCGCCGACCACCTGCTTGAAATGAAGCAGCGTAGAGTTTATGACAAACTCATCCTCGGAGCTCGCGAAGAACACTGGATCGAACTTTCACCTGAACTCCACGCCTACGTTCGACCGCTTGTGATTGGCCACTTCTCCATAGATCCCGGCTTAGCCACGCCCGAAGAGGTCAAAGAGAACGCCCAGCGCGTGATCAATGACTTTCGGCAACATCGGCTTGAAGATCTTCTGCGCGAAGTAGTCGGCGAGGCCCACCGCAATGGTCGCGGTGCGCTCGGAATTCGCCGTGTGCTTCGCTCGCTGGAAACGGGCGAGGTGCAGACGCTTCTTCTGAGTAAGGATTTCGCGGCTCCCGGCGTGAGCTGTCGCAACTGCGGCCATGTGGATTTAAGGGAGCACGAGAAATGCGACGTCTGCGGCGGCGACGTCCGGAAGCTAACCGACCTCGCCGATGCATTGCTGACGATGGCCGTTCGCAACAGCATCGAGATTGTGCACGTGTCTCCGGAGCGCGAAGAGTTTGCGAAGATCGGAAACGTTGCAGCTTTACTCCGCTTCCGCGCCGATCAGAACACAACCTCAAAACTTGCCGGATAATTTAGCTGCATGAGGGTGCCGCACCCTTCCCGGCCACAGGAGGGTGCGACTCCCAGTTGCCTCAGTCATTCAGAACAGAAATTCAAAACTGTACGCCCGCTTGCTCAAGCGGCAACCGCTACAAAGGGCCGCTACATCGTACCGGATACGCTCATAGCTTGAAGACGTGTCGGAGTACGATGTATGTTCTGGATAGCGTTCCTTCGTGAGGCTATATTCCGCCTGGCAACAGTGGCTTGCTTCGCTTCTATGGTTCTGGTTCTAGGTTCTTGCGGCGGAGTAACAAGGAATACAGTTTCCGGATCGCCTGGCGGCACGGCGGCAGGTGGTACTCCTGGCGGCAGCAGTGGTGGAAGTACCGGTGGTACCAGCACCGGCGCACCGACTGCGGGTTCGCCTGGGGCCGGGGGGACTCCGAACAGCACATCGACTTTCGTTTACGTCGTTGATGCCTCTCCCAATGCAATCGAGACTTACAGACTCGACCCATCATCCGGCGCGCTCACATCCGCAGGGGCACCGTTCTCAATTGGGCACAACCTTGAGAATCTCGCAATAAGCCCCGACGGAAGATTCGGTTATGGCGTGGCAAACGACTTCACCAACAACGTCTTCAATAACGTTCTGCTCGCTTTCACATTTGACCCGAGTTCCGGTCTGCCCACGCTGAAGCAGACACTTCAGATTGCCGGAACCGTCGGTGGCTGGACCGCAGTTGATCCGTCGGGTCGTTTTCTTTACGTTTCGATTGACACCAACGAAGGTACGGGCAACGGCATCGCGAGCTACTCGATCCAGAGCGATGGTTCTCTGGTGCAGAACGGTGCTCTTACACCGACGGACGTGAATCCCGGGCGTATCAGCATCGACCCCAGGGGACGGTTCCTCTATACGGATACCGAATTCACGAACAGAGTCTGGGGATTTGCGATCAACTCAACGACGGGCACCCTGACGCCAGTTCCGAACACGCCATTCACGATTCAACGCTCGGTGCCGCAAGCAGGGAAGGAGCCTACTCGTTTCAATGAGGTCATTGATCCAACCGGCCAGCGACTCTTCTCCGTTGACAACATCAACTCGCGGGTGAACGTCTTCACCATCGACCAGAATACCGGCGGAATCACTCTGCAAGGCTCAACCGCAACCGGCCAGTTTGCCGAGCTCTTTGCGCCCGCGATGGATCCCAAAGGCCGGTTCCTCTACATCGGCGAGTTCAATACGAACGCCATTACCGGATTCGCGATTTCTGATACGACCACGCCGACTCTTCCGCCGATTCCTGGTCTGCCGGTGACAACCTCTGGCGCTCCGAACTGGTGGATGGTAATTGATCCAACGGGAAGTTACGTTTACTCAGTCGAAGTGGACGCGATAGGGGCGATCGGCAACCTCGATGGCTACCAGATTAACCAGACCGGCGGAACGCTTACCCGGCTGACCTCGACTCCGCTCAGGCTGCAGGGCTCGCCAGTCTGGATCGCAATCAGCCGGTAGCTGGCGTACACGGTACTCTTTTACTGGCAGGATGGCTACATCACCCGATGCCCCGAATCGCTTAGGCGAACTTCACTTTTACTCCAGGCTTCTTCTCCAGGTGGATGCTGTCGATGAAGCGCACCTTGCCCGTATTCAGTGTCATGATCAGCGATGACGTTCGCGCACCTTCGCCAAAGAAGCGAACTCCTTTCAGCAGCGATCCCTCGGTGACGCCCGTTGCTGCGAAAACCATCTGTTTTCCCGGGGCGAGATCCTCGGCCGAATAGATCTTCTTCTTGTCCTTGATTCCCATGCGCTCGACGCGCTCTTCGAGTTCAGGCGTATTCACCACGAGCCGCCCCAGCATCTCTCCATTCAGACATCGCACGGCGGCCGCCGTTATCACGCCTTCAGGTGCTCCGCCGCTACCGAAGACGGCATGAACCCCCGTTCCGAGCACAGCCGCGGCAATACCCGCCGAGAGGTCGCCGTCTGTGATCAGCTTTATGCGAGCTCCGGCGCGTCGGATATCGTCGATCAACTTTTCGTGCCGTGGACGCTCAAGCACAACGACAACTAGATCCTCGACATCGCGATCCAGCGATTTTGCTATATGTTTCAGATTGTCCGCTACTGGTGCGTCCATCTCGACCGCGCCCTTGCAGGACGGTCCGACAACGATTTTTTCCATGTAGCAATCAGGGGCGAACAGCAGACCGCCGCGCTCACTAGCGGCCAGCACCGTCATTGCGCCGGGCGAGCCAGTGGCACACAGGTTCGTCCCTTCCAGCGGATCAACCGCAATATCTACGCTCGGCACCGGCGTATTGTCGGGAAAATGCGCACCGACTTTCTCCCCGATGTAGAGCATCGGCGCCTCGTCACGCTCGCCCTCGCCGATTACGATCGTCCCTTCCATCGGAACCGAATCCATCGTGGTGCGCATGGTTTCCGTTGCGACCTGATCTGCCAATTTTCGATTGCCCTGGCCCATTGTCTTCGCTGACGCTATCGCGGCGTTTTCGACAACGCGCAGCAGTTCGAGAGCAAGATCGCTCTCGATGTTCACGCCAAATTTCTTTGCCGCTTTGAGTTCCGTATGAACTTCAGTCTTTGGAAGAGTAGTTTTGGGGAGAGTCGCCATAAAGCCTCCTGACTTAAGACGTGTTTCTCAGGCGCATCTGCGGGGCAGAGAGGGAAGGGTGTCGGGCAGTGCGCCGGTCCGAACGTGTGAGATGCAGGAAAGCCGCGTTGCGGTAACTGACGAGGAATCGCAGTCGTTGGATTCCTTAGGTGCGTCCGGCTAGGCTGCCGCCTTTCTTAACCCTGCTGCCGCCTTTCTTAAACCAAACGAACGGTCCAACCGTTTCCATGCAGCGCTAGGGCCTTTGCGATCAAGAAAGCGCATTTCTTTTCCACACTGGCGGTTGTAGGTGATGAAGAACTCCTCGATTTGCTCCAGAGAAGCGCGGGGTAGGTCCTCGATGTTCTTGACCTCAGCAAAATCGATAGAGCTGCTGCCGATGGCAATGATCCGGTCATTTCGTCGAGTCTCACCATCTTCAGTCTGCTCTGCCTCAAGAACTCCGACAATACGCGCCTTCAACAGACAGCCCGGGAACATCGGTTCTTCCATAAGAATCAGTACGTCGAGCGGATCACCGTCGTCAGCTTTCGTTTGCGGAACGAATCCGAAGTCGAAAGGGAACACCATGCCCTTAGGCAGCAGCCTTGCGACCTCGAATACAGCCAGAGTTTCGTCGTACTTGAACTTGGTTCGACCGCCCTTGGGTGTTTCCACCACAACGTTTACTAGTTGCTGATCTTCGTCGGAAATAGCTGCAATTGTAGCGAGGTTAGGGCTCGTTCCTGCATGTGTCTTCTTCACGACATCTCTCCTTTTAGTGAGATGCAGGGAGGAAGTACTCCGGATCAGAAAGCGTCGTATCCCGTGATGCTGGAGCCGACAATCAGTGTATGAATGTCGTGAGTTCCTTCGTAAGTCTTGACAGACTCGAGGTTTGCCATATGCCGGAAGATCGGATACTCGTCGGCAACGCCATTTGCACCCAGGATGTCGCGACCCATGCGCGCACACTCGAGGGCCATCCAGACATTGTTCCTCTTGGCCATCGAGATGTGCTGGAACTTGGCCTGATCTCGGTCTTTCAGCCGTCCCACTTGCAGAATCAGAAGCTGCCCTTTTGTGATCTCGTTGATCATCCAAACCAGCTTTTCCTGGACAAGCTGGTGTGATGCGATTGGCTGATCGCGGAACTGCTTTCTGAATTGCGCATACTGCAGGGCACAGTCATAACAAGCCATCGCGGCGCCCACAGCGCCCCACGCGATGCCATATCGTGCCTGGTTCAGGCACATCAGCGCCGACTTCAGTCCATCTGTCTTCGGCAGCAGATTGCAGGCGGGTACGCGAACGTCCTGCAAGGACAGGGAAGATGTCACTGAGGCGCGAAGCGACCACTTGCCGTGTACGTCTTCGGTTCGGAAGCCGGATCGATTCGTTTCGACCAGGAACCCTCGTATCTTGCCGCCCTCGTCCTCGTTCTTCGCCCAGACCACCGCCACATCGGCGATCGATCCCGAGGTGATCCACATCTTTTCGCCGTTCAGAATGTACTCGTCTCCAACCTTCTTGGCCCGGGTGCGCATCCCGCTCGGATTCGATCCGAAGTCGGGTTCCGTCAGTCCGAAACATCCCAGCGCTTCGCCACTCTGCAGGGCTGGCAGCCACCGATCCTTCTGCTCGTCGCTTCCAAAGGCGTAAATCGGATACATCACCAGGGCCGACTGCACACTAACGAAGCTTCGCAGGCCGCTATCGCCGCGTTCGAGTTCCTGCATGACAAGTCCGTACTCGACGTTGGACATCTCCGCGCAGCCATAACCTTTCAGATTTGCGCCAAAGAACCCGAGTTCCGCCATGGGCCTGACCAACTCGCGCGGGAAACGGCCTTCGCGATTGCACTGCTCGATAATAGGAATCAGGTTGTCCTCGACGAACTGCCGCGCCGTGTTGCGCACCAGAATCTCGTCTTCGCTGAGCAGGGAGTCGAAGTTGATGAAATCAACACCGCGGAACTTGATTGCCATACGTGCCTCGCCGGTAGGGAATTGGTGGCCCGCAAAACTGTTGAAAGTACCAGAGGTCCAGCGGCGAGGTCAAATGGCGCAACCATCATTGTTTCAAGAATGTGGGCTACTCATGTAAAATCGAGTTTCGGATACCCCGAAGATTTCAAATCGAATCGGCCGCTTAGAACCGACATAAGCCCAGCCATCCGGCAGGGAGATAATGATGACGAGCGCTGCCGGCATATTGTCAGGAGAAGGAAATGGCGAAGATCGCAAAAACAGCTGACCGCAAAAAGATCATGGACACCACGAAGAGCACCGACTGTCCCAAGTGCGGCAAGCCGACCCGCATCGTTAAGCGCGTGAAAGACCGCGAGCGCGACGTCCCCGGCGGCGTCTACATCTCGTGTTCCGCGTGCGAGTTCTACGAGAAGCTCTAGTCGAGAGAATTGAAGAAACGGATACGGCCTCCGCATCGGAGGCCGTTCTTCGTAGCTCCGGACTCCAGTCCGGCAGAAACTTCAGAATCCAAGAAAAACCGGCTCTGGCTGCAACTCAATCCCAAACTGATGTCTCACGCCGCCTTGAATCTCGTCTTTCAGGGCTATGATATCCGCCGCCTTTGCGCCACCACGATTCACGATCGCCAGCGTATGTTTGGTCGAAATCCCGACCGGTCCCTTCGCGTAGCCTCTCGGAAATCCAGCCTGCTCGATCAGCCAAGCTGCCGAAACCTTGTGTTGCGATGCCAAGGCCGGATAACTCGGAATCGTCAATCCACGCGCGCCCGCCCGCTGCTCCAAGTCACGGAATTGCGCTTCGCTCAACATCGGGTTCTTGAAAAACGATCCCGCACTCCGGCTATCGGGATCGTCGTTCGCGACCACCATCCCCTTGCCACGGCGCACCGCGAGCACCGCATCTCTGACTTCCGCCAGCGTCGGTCTAGCATTCTGAGCGAAACACTTCTTCAGATCTCCGTACGCGATCTTTGGCGCGCCGCTCGGACGCAACGCGAACGTAACACCTAGAATGACGAACCGTCCTCGATCCACCGTATTGAACCGGCTCGTCCTGTAAGCGAACCCGCATTCCGTGTTGGTGAACCCGCACTCGCGTCCGCTCTCGATCTCAAGCGCCTTGACGCTGATGATCGTCTCCGCGACCTCCTGCCCATATGCCCCGACGTTCTGCACCGGTGTCGCACCGACGGTGCCCGGAATTCCGCTCAGGCACTCCAGTCCGGCGCAGTCGCGTTCGACAGCGTGCGCGACGAAGTTGTCCCAATCCTGGCCGGCACCTACCTCGAAGATGAGATGGTCTTCAGCATCAGTAGCAGCTGGTGCCCCATATCTGCCCCCTTTTGGCATATGTGGGCCAATCTCCTTGATCCCGCGCAACGCAATCTTTACAACTACGCCGTCGAACCCAGCGTCGGCGACCACGAGATTGCTCCCCCCGCCCAAGACGAAGAAGGGCAAGTTCCGCGAACGTGCGAATGCAATCGCCTCTCGAGTGTCTTCGGATGTCTCGGCCTCGACGAAGTACCGCGCCGGGCCACCGACTTTCATGGTGGTCAACGGCGCCAGCGCAACTTGTTCCTGAATCTTCACTGTGGGGCAGTGTAGCAAACCAGGTGTGATCGTGTGCCTGATTCTACCTCACCGTGAACGCCTTCACGGCGATGTCATGCGGCTGCGAACCAACGGGAATCGTTGTGTACAGTGCTGCTGGCGAAGTTATCTTTCCGTATCGGTGTTCCGTGATGCGAATCGCGGCAACGTCGGCGCCTTGCGTATCGAGGACCAGCAGGAACATTCGATTCGGTGAGAAAGCCATTGCTTCAGGGCCCGTGCCAACGCCAATGGTCATCTGCAGCTTGCTGTTGTCGATTCCGAAGATCGACACCGAATTGCTTCCGAAGTTGCTGACGTAAAGCGTCGAGTTGTCGGGGCTGACGATTCCACGCGCCGGTTTGTCCCCGATCAAGAAGCTCCCCGCAACTTCGTTAGTGCCGGTTTCAATTGTCGAAATCGTCTGAGAGTTGAAGTTCGGAACGAAGAGTTCGCCGCCGTCGGGCTTGAGCGCCAAACTCACAGGCGTGTGGCCCACATCGAGCAACGCGAGGACCTGATTCGTCTTGAGGTCAATCGACGCCACTTGTGCCGATCCACTGCATGAAACGAAAGCCTTGTCGTTCCAAGGCAAAATCGCAATGTCTTCAGGTTGTTTGCAGACAGGGATCGTCGCGCGCACCGTGAACTTTTCGGCATCAACGATCGAGACGGTATTATCAGCCCGATTGCTGACGACCAGAGTTTTTCCATCCTCGGAGATGCGGGCCAGCCCGGGCCCATTGCCGACGCGAATGTTGCTGAGCACTGCGCGTTTCTCGAGATCAATCACGGAGACGTTCGAAGAAGCCGAATTCGCTACGTAGCCGCGTTTGCCATCTGATGAGACTGATATGAAGTACGGACTTCCGTGCACTCCGACGGTTGCGACGACTTGCCCCTTTTCGGTGTCAATCACGCTGACGTTAGCCGAATCCGTGTTGACGGCGTAGATCTCATTCTTCTTGGGATTGGCCGTCAAGCCTGTCGGGTTCTTGCCTACAGCGATCGTCGTGACTGGGCGCAAGTTGAGCAGGTCAATCACACTGACTGTACCGTTGCCGCCGTTGCTGACGTACGCGTATTCGCGGTAGTTGCTGGGGATGTCATGCCTGCTGGTGCAGGCAGTGAAAATCAGAGTCACTGCAAGGCACAGCAATCCGACGATGGGAACAGCCGATTTCTTCTCTCTCACTTTAGTCGTGTGAGGCAGGGACGCTCGCGCTCTGTGCCACTTCCGCAACCTTGCGGTGTACGACACCTGCGATCTGCCGAACCTCTGACATCAATTCATCAAACTGATCAGGATAAAGCGATTGTACTCCGTCTGACATAGCTCGGTCAGGGTCGCAATGCACTTCGACGATTAACCCGTCGGCTCCGACCGCCACCGCCGCTCGCGACAACGGCAGAACCTTATTGCGCTTTCCCGTTCCGTGGCTCGGATCGACGAGGATCGGCAGGTGTGAAAGCCGCTGTACGGCCGGAACAATACTCAGGTCCAGCGTATTCCGCGTGTGATCGGCAAAAGTGCGCACGCCGCGTTCGCAGAGGATCACATTGTAGTTGCCCTCGCTCATCACGTACTCGGCCGCCATCAGGAACTCTTCCAGCGTCGCCGCAATACCGCGCTTGAGCAGCACCGGCTTGGACGATCTTCCCGCGCGCTTCAGCAACGAGAAGTTCTGCATGTTGCGAGCGCCGATCTGAATTACATCCGCATACTGCTCAACCTGCTCCAACGACTCGTGATCGATGGCCTCGGTGACGATACGCAACCCGAAGTGCTCGCGAATCTCGGCGAGAATCTTCAGGCCGTTCAGCCCTAGTCCTTGGAAAGAGTACGGCGAGGTTCTCGGCTTGTACGCGCCGCCGCGGAAAAACTGCGCGCCCGTTCGCGCCACGCGTTCAGCGACGGCAAACGCCTGTTCGCGAGTCTCGACGGCACACGGTCCCGCGATCACGGCGATGTTCTCGCCACCAATCGTCGCGCTACTGCCGGCGAAAGTGATAACCGTGTTCTCGTGCTTCACATCGCGGCTGACCAACTTGTAAGGCTTGCTGACGCGGATCACTTCCTGAACGCCAGCCATCTCCTCTAAAGTCGCCGCTTCGACCATGCCTTTATTGCCCGTGATCCCAATAGCGGTACGCTGCTCTCCAGGAATGGCGTGTGCACGATATCCGAGCGATTCGATTCTGTCGCAAACGGCGCGTACCTGTGTTTCCGTGGCCTGCGCCCGCATAACTACCAACATGATGTTCCCTCGAAGAACACTCAGTTTACTGTGAGCTGGCGGTCAGTGGCTAGTAGCATTAAGGCTGAGGGACATCGCGGCCTTCTCCGAAGCCTAGAACCCAGAATTCATTACCGTTCGGAATCTCCGGTGGTGCCCCGTTCAAGCCTGATTCTGGCTTGAGCGGGGTGACCAGCTCCTGCAATCGTTCGACCGGTTCGGTCTGCCCATCGTCGGCGAGCGGAAACGTTCCGAAGTGCGTTGCAACACTCACGGTTGGCGACAGTATCCGGTGCGCCTCCACGGCTTCTCGCGGAGTGCAATGTACTTCTCCCATGAACCATTCCGGCCGAAAAGCCCCAATCGGAAGCAGCGCGACACGTATAGGCGCGAACCGTTCCCTTATCTCAGCGAAATGATCCCCAAATCCGGTGTCGCCAGCGAAATACACGCATCCCGCCGACCCTTGCACGACGAATCCGCACCACAGGGTGGTGTCGCGATCAAACGGGTTTCGTCCCGAGAAGTGGCGCGCCGGTACGGCTGTTAAACGTAGGTTGTCATTGAGCCGATGTGAACTCCACCAGTCGAGTGCAACTGTGTTCTTGATGCCGATCTCCGCAAGCCGACGGTCGTTTCCCAACCCGGCGACAAACACAGGGTTGTGTTCCGCAGCTAGTCGCTCCAGCGTCGGCACATCGAAGTGATCGTAATGGTCGTGGCTTAATAACACGGCATCGATCGGCGGCAAGTCCTCAAAGCGGATCCCCGGCATGGCTCGTCGCCGAGGTCCGGCCCAGTTCACAGGACTCGCACGCATCGACCAGATTGGGTCCGTGAGGATGTTCAACCCATTCATCTGAACCAACAGAGTGGTGTGCCCGATGAAGGTTACGCGCAGATCAGCCACCCGTTTCGGCGGAGCGGGAGCATATGTGTTGCTCGTAGTCTCCGGCCAGTAACCCTGTTTTCGATTCGCGATCCAGCGCAGCAGGTCGGCGAAGCCATGTGTTCGCGGAACGGGGTTGTGAAAGCGCCGCCCATTAAAATGATCGGAGAGAGGCCAGTTCTGTTTTGTGCTCATGCAGAAATGAATGTGATGAAAGAGCCGTGCAAGTAGATTCTCTCACTCTACGTGCAGCATCCTAAGCACAAGCCTATGCCGATCAGTATTGCCCAGGAACAGAACCTGAAGCACATGCCACCGCGTCCGGCGCATCCGCCGAGACTCACCTCGCGCCGCATCGGGATACACACGTCCACGCAGGGCGGAGTCGAAACCGCTGCAGAACGCGCCTACCGCCTCGGCTGCAACACCTTCCAGATATTCTCGTCCAGCCCGCGTCAATGGAAACCCTACTCGCTGGCCAAGTCGCAATGCGAGGTGATGAGCGAACTCCGGAAGCAGTACGGCATCAGCCCGCTCGTGATTCACACGAACTACCTTGTCAATCTCGCCGGAGGCAATCCCGAGTTTCACCGCAAGTCGGTCGACGCCTTCCGTGGCGAGGTCGAACGTGCTCTGGCCCTCTGCGCGGATTATCTCGTTCTTCATCCGGGCTCATTTCGCGGACACAGCAGGGAAGAGGGGCTTCGCCGTGTTGCGACCGGAATCGTCGAAGCGATCAACGGTTACGATCTGAAGCAGGGCGGGCTGACGATTCTCATTGAAAACACAGCGGGAGCCGAGTTCTCGCTGGGCAGCAAATTCGAGCATGTCGCCGAACTCGTGGCCATCCTGAAGGGCGTCGTTCCCGCCGCAGTCTGCATTGACACGTGTCATACGCACGTGGCCGGATACGACATCGTCAGCAAAGAAGGCTTCGAGCAGACGTTGGGATTGATCGATCAGACCATCGGTCTCGATGACGTGAGGGTTTGGCACTGCAACGACGCCAAGGCCGCCTGCGGATCACACCTCGATCGCCACGCTTGCATCGGCGAAGGCACGATTGGCCTTGATCCATTCCGCTGGCTGTTGAACGACAAGCGCACCGCCCACGCGGCCTTCATCGCCGAGACCCCCATCGACAATCCCGGCGACGACCAGCGCAACGTGGACGCATTGAAAAAATTGGTCGCGCCCTGACACCGACGAAAACTTTCAGTTAGATCGAGAGGATGCGCGCGTACTGGCGGTGGCTCAAGTCGCACACATAGCTGTTCCGCTCGCGCATGCGCCGCGATGTAGAACTGGGCCTCTGCCAGAGGTTACCTTCGTTACGTTCTTTGTTTCAGATTGGCATGCTATTCATTTACGGGAGCTCCCAGTAAGTCTGTGTCGGAGAGCGGACTGAGTGCAGACGCACTCGCCGTCTGTTTCTCTCTCCCACTGAAGCTCATACCCGGGTTCCGAGTTTTTCCACAAATTAAGCTGCACGATGGCAGCCGCCAATGGGTAAGCAAGGAGTGCTCGATGTGCCTTGGGATCCTTCTAGGATGGGACTTACGGCAGGAACGTCTTTCTTTTAACGACCTTCTCCCAACAATTCAGCGGCGGTTCCGGATCGAACTCATCATCATGTTCGCGATCCTCTTACTCCTGTGCGGAGCAACGGATACCGCGAATGCCCAGACGTCGACCCTGCCCCCGGCTTTGCAGGCTGCCATAAACACCGGTAATCAATCGGCGATCGAACGCGCGATTGCGACTCTGAGTGGAGGAAACCCAGTCCAAGCGGCGAACTTGGCCTCGGAAGTAGCGAATGCAGGGGAGCGACTGCTATTCACGAATCCGATGGCGGCCGTGGCCGCCGAAAGTGCCGCTGTCAATACGGTGCGCAGCACCGCTGTACAAGTCGCTGCCCCGCAAGACACGCAAAGTGTGTTGGCAACTGCGGCGCGGGTATTCGTTAGTCCGTCGCTGGTCAGTCTCATGCCGGACCAAGTGGCTCAATTGGCTGCAGCAACGGTCCAGGCAGCCGCAACAACCGGAAACCCGACCCTCATAGCGGCGATATCAGCTCAGGCAATAGCTTTGGCCGAGAGGTTGGTAGCCGTGAATCCTGCCAGCGCCGTCGCACTGGGGTACGCCGCAGTTCAGGCTGTGAACCAGGCCCCCGTCTTGGCGGCTGCTCCTGGCAACGCTCTCCAAGTTGCCGTAAGCGCCTCAAGAATAATCGTCAACCCGGACGCACAGGCAGTGGCGCCGCAGACGGTTGCTAGCATTGCAAACTCTACGGTGAGCATCGTTTCAACTCCGTCGGTGTACCAAACCAGCGCAAGTGCCGCCATCGTCGCGATGGCCAATGCCTATGCGGCAGTGAACACTTCAACGGTGCTTGCGGCGGTTCCTGCGGCTGCTTGGGCGGTGAAGAGTTTGCTGGAGCAAGCTGCGATACTGAATCCGTCAGGCGCAGTCGAAATCCAGAACATTATCAACGCGTACGAGCCTGCAAATCCGACCATTGCTCTCGCCACCACTTCTGCGACACCGTCGCCGTCTCAGTTAGGCCAGACGGTGAGTATCGGCACAACTATCTCTCCTTCCTCCGAAGCCGGCAACTTGAGCGGTAAGTTCACCTTTTACGATGGGGCTCGCGTGCTGGGGACCGGGGGCAGGAATGACACAGCGGTCTCCCTGGATACGGCAACTCTGTCCGCAGGCACCCACAAGCTATGGGTACATTACCAAGAGCCCGCTGGTGGAACGTATAACTCGGCCAACTCAGGGGTTGCATCGCTGAGGGTCACGACGATTGCCGCAGCTGCGGTCATTGCCGGACCCAGCTTGTCGGTGGTCGGCAACCGAGCGGTAGTGTCAGGCGATTTCAATAGCGACGGCAAACAAGACCTTGCTGCCATCGATGATCAAGGAAGGGTTTCGATCTTTCTGGGCAAGGGCGATGGAACATTCGAGCCTGCACCGGGATCGCCGATAGCCTTCTCCAGCTCCGCGCTGAGCGCCATTGTTATCGCCGATTTCAATCAGGACGGCAACCAGGACTTTGCGGTTGCTGACAGCAACCAAATCTACTTGTTGCTGGGAAACGATGACGGTAGCTTTAGCAATGGCGGTGTTCTCACCCGCTCTGGGCAAATCTGTGGAGTTGTTGCGGCGGATTTCAACGGCGATGGCCGCGCTGATCTCGCGGTAGCCGATTCGTCCAGCAACGATGTCACTGTTTACCTCGGCAACGGCGATGCAACGTTCACCGTAACTTCCCCGTTCGCAATTCCGGGCGGCGCTTCCCCGTCTGGCTTAGCTGTCGCACTCGTAGATAATGACACCATCCCCGACCTCGTGGTCCCGTCTACCAACGATTCGGTGCTGGTTTTCCTTGGGCATGGAGACGGGACGTTTGCTGCGCCTTCAACAGTTTCGATTACTGAAGGTACTCCGAGCAAGGTTGAGATCGCAGATTACAACGGAGATGGCTTCGCCGACCTTGCAGTGATATCTCCCAGTACCGGCATCGTGAGTTTATTCATGGGTGATGGCGGAGGCACGTTTACCTCCGGTGCTGCCCTCACGACTCCCTCGGGCTCCGGCATAGTGCGGTCAGGGGACTTCAATGGCGATGGCAAACTCGATCTATTCATAGCCAGTAGCCTAAGCGGCAATCTGAGCGTGTTTCTTGGCAATGGTGACGGAACCTTCCAGGCGCAACATACCCTGGCGCATCTCGATTCGGTCAAGGACCTCGTCCTGGGAGAGTTCAACGGAGACGCGCGAACAGACCTGGTGGTTGCCGACTACAACAACAGCAGTGTCGACATACTCCTCGGCTCGACGGCGATTCCCGTCACGCTCTCTCCATCAAGTCTCTCTGATGGCGTTTATGGTCTGGCCTACAGCGTCACGGTGAGTGCAACGGGTGGAGTAGCACCGTATACCTATGCGGTCTCGAACGGCAGGTTGCCTGGAGGATTGGCCCTCACCAGTTCCGGCGTATTGTCGGGCACGCCGACAAGCGCAGGTAGTCATGCCTTTACGGTTACAGCGACCGATGTAAACGGCAGTGAGGGCAGCCGAGATTTCACGCTAGTCGTTTGGAAGCCAATACCGCCGGTCCTATCGGTAACAAATTCGCAGGTAACCTATAACGGGTCGGCGCAGGCGGCCACGGTTGCCGGTTCGGTCGCGGGCACGGTAAGCAATGTGAAATACAACGGCTCCTCGACGCTTCCGACCAACGTGGGTACGTACGCGGTGACCGCTGACTTTACGCCCACGGACACTAACAACTACAACAGCCTGAGCGGGGCTTCGGCAGGCAACTTCACCATCAGCAAGGCTGCGGCAGCGGTAACGCCCAACGACGCCTCGAAGACGTACGGAGTCCCTGATCCCACCTTCACGGGCGCCTTGTCTGGCTTCATGGCGGAAGACAGGGTGACGGCCGCCTACAGCCGCACTGCGGGCGAGACCGTCGCGGGTTCACCGTACACCATCAGCGCGGCGCTGAGTCCGGCTGCGGTGCTGGGCAATTACGACGTCACTTACGGCACGGCCGCGTTTACGATCACAAAGGCCGTGACCTCAGCTGCGCTGCAGACCAGCGCTGCCAACGTGATGCTCAAGAGCGATGTCGTTCTCACCGCGAAGGTAACATCGCCGAACGGGGCACCGACGGGAAGTGTCACGTTTTTGGACGGCACGACGGTGCTGGGCAGTGGAGCTGTGGACAACGGCGGCACGGCCACGCTGACGGTTAGCACTCTCGCTGGAGGCGCGCACAACCTGACGGCCGTCTATGGCGGAGATTCCAATTTCAGCGGCTCTGCCTCGACGGCAACGAATCTCTCTGTTCAGGACTTCCAACTCGCGATCGCTGGAGGCTCCGTAACATCGGTCACGGTGCTTCCGGGGGCGGTAGCAACGTACCAGCTCACGCTGAGTCCGACGGGGGGAACCAGTTTTCCGGCGGCGGTCACCTTGGCGCTAACCGGACTTCCGGCGGGCGCGACCTACACAATCACCCCCGCCACGATTGCGGCAGGCAGCGGCACGCAGACGATCACCGTACGAGTGCAGACCGCCAAAGTCGCGGCGAGCCTGCACAGGGGTGGCACGCGTACGGTATTGCTCGGTTTGGCGTTGCTGCCGATGTTGGGTCTCGTACACCTCGGCTGGGCAGGGGCGAGACGCAACAAGCGCGCCGTGCTGATGCTTTGTCTGCTGCTCACTTTCGGCATACTCGGCATGACCAGCTGCGGTGGAGAACCAGGCTTCATGAAACAGGCGTCCCAAACCTACAACCTGCAACTGAACGCAACGAGCGGCGCATTGCAACATTCAGCAGCCCTGACCTTGATAGTTCAATGAGACTGGGGAAGACGTGCTCCACCAATGTCTCCTTCCAGCTTTCTTTTCCCGGAATTCCGTTGCTTTCTGCTGCTTTCCCCAGATTATGAGAGACGCCGGTTTGTAGACACCCCACCTGTTTGTCCGCTCATCTCAACGCCCGAGGAAGCCCACATGACAGCAGCGGACGTTCTGGTTGAGACCCTGATTGATTGGGGGGTCGAGGTGATCTTCGGCCTTCCCGGCGATGGCATTAATGGAATCTTCGAGTCACTGCGCACACATGCGGACAAGCTTCAATTCGTGCAGGTTCGGCATGAAGAAGCCGCCGCATTCATGGCTACGGCCTACGCAAAGTTCACGGGCAGGCTGGGGTGCTGCGTTGCGACCTCCGGTCCCGGCGCCATTCATCTGCTTAATGGCCTGTATGACGCGAAGATGGACAGCCAGCCGGTACTCGCGATCTCCGGCATGGCGTATCACGACCTGATCGGCACGCACGGTCAGCAAGATGTAGAGACAGACAAGCTGTTCATGGACGTCGCGATCTACAACGAGCGAGTGATGGGGCCGACTCACGTCCGGAACATCACTGAGATTGCCTGTCGCACGGCCCAAGCTTTTCGCAGTGTGGCTCATATTGCTTTTCCCAAGGACCTCCAGGAACGCGATATCGACTGGAAGGCGCAGAGTTCGGAACGGAACACGAAGAACCACGTATCTACCGTTCACGCGGAGTCGCTCCGTGTCCCACCGGAGCCGGCCCTGCATCGCGCAGCCGAACTGCTTAACAACGCAAAGAAGGTTTGCATTCTGGCGGGCCAGGGAGCACTGCATGCGACGGATGAGTTGGAACAGACTGCTGAAATCCTTGGCGCTCCGATTGTAAAAGCACTGCTAGGTAAGGCGGCTGTTCCGGATGACAGTCCATATACGACCGGCGGCATCGGCCTGCTTGGAACCAAACCATCGGAAGAGGCGATGATGAATTGCGACTTGCTGTTCATGATCGGCAGTGCTTTTCCGTACATGGAGTTCCTACCCAAGCCGGGCAAGGCAAAGTCGGTTCAAATCGAACTGAATCCTGGACGTATTTCACTGCGCTATCCCGCCGATGTCGGGCTCGTGGGAGATAGCAAAGCGACCCTGCGCCAATTGATCCCGCGTTTGAAGTACAAGAAGGACCGAGGCTTTCTGAGGAAGGCACAGGACGGAATGAAGGACTGGTGGAAGTACATGGAGCGATTGGGTACTTCCGACCACACGCCAATGCGGCCCCAGGTAGTCGCATGGGAACTGGGCAAGCGGCTTCGCAATGACGCGATCGTCTGCTGCGATAGCGGGACGATTGCAACTTGGTTTGCACGATATATCCCCGCGAAGCGAGGCCAGATGCATTCGCTTTCGGGCAATCTTGCCACCATGGCGCCAGGACTGCCGTACGCTAACGCCGCCCAATACGCATACCCGGACAGACAAGTGATTGCATTCGTAGGTGACGGCGGCTTCAGCATGCTCGGATTCGAGTTGCTGACATCGGTGAAGTACAAGCTCCCCATAAAGATCGTTGTCATCAAGAACGATTACCTCGGCCAGATCAAATGGGAGCAGATGGTGATGCTGGGCAATCCCGAGTTCGGCGTAAAACTCCAGCCATTCGATTTCCAAATGTTTGCGACCGCTTGCGGAGCAACCGGCATGAGGTTGGAAAATCCGAAACAGGCTGGTGACATGCTCGATCGATTCTTGAACGTCCCCGGCCCTGCGGTACTAGAAGCGGTGGTGGATCCGTTAACCGCGCCGTTGCCGCCAAAGATCAAGCCGGAGCAGGCGTTCCGCTTCGCCGAGTCCCTGGCGCGTGGCGAGCCAAAGGCCCGCAAGATTATGGAAGAGGCATTTGCTGAACGCGCTCGCGAACTCGTGTAACACGCAACAACGGAGTATTTGGCTGCGAGGGGCGCCTGCGGGTGCCCCTCCTTCGTTCGAGGAGAAAAGGCGATGAGTACAGCTCGCATCCGAGTGCCGCGGCCGTCGCAGCGAAAACGGGCGCCTGTCATTCCCATCAACAAGATTGATGTCCGTGGGCTGGAAAACGACCTGAAAGGTGCCGTCGAAGGAGAAGTGCGCTTTGATCGCGGCAGCCTGGGAATGTACGCGGTTGATGGCTCCAACTACCGACAAGTGCCGATTGGCGTTGTAGTGCCAAGAACTGTAGATGACGTGGTCGAGACGGTTCGCGTGGCTCGTGAATTCGGCGCCCCGATCCTGTCGCGAGGAGGCGGCACCAGCCTCGCGGGCCAGTGCTGCAACACTGCCATCGTGATGGACTGGAGCAAGTACGTCAACGAGATACTTGAGATCGATGCTGTTAACAAGCTGGCACGAGTACGTCCCGGTTGTGTGCTTGACAAGCTGCGCAACGAGGCCGCGCGTTCGGGCGTGACGTTTGGGCCCGATCCAGCAACGCACGATCACTGCACTCTCGGAGGCATGCTCGGCAACAATTCCTGCGGTGTGCACGCACAGATGGCCGGTGCAGTTTCGAACAACGTGGAATCCCTCGACATTCTTCTCTACGACGGTACCCGCATGAAGGCCGGGTGGATGACCGAATCGGAATGGGGCCAGAAGATTCGCGAGGGCGGCCGCATTGGGCAGATACTGGCCGCTTTGAAACAGCTACGAATGCGCTATGAAAAAGAGATTTGCAGTCGTTACCCTCCGATACCGCGTCGCATATCCGGCTACAACCTGGATCAACTGATCCCCGGGCCCGACGGCAAAATCAATCTCGGCCGTGCACTGGTCGGCTCCGAATCAACATTGGTTACAATCCTCGAAGCCACGCTCAACCTCGTGCACAATCCGCCGTATCAGTCACTACTCGTGCTGGGATATCCCGACATATATCAGGCGGGCGATCACGTGGGAGAGATCCTCGAATTCAACCCGATGGGATTCGAGGGCCTCGACCAGATGCTGATCGATAACATGAGGAAGAAGAAGCTCCATACGAAATACCTGAACCGTTTGCCTGAGGGTAAAGGGTGGCTCATGGTGCAATTTCCTGGGGGCTCGAAGGAAGAAGCCGATGATCGCGCAAGAGAGTTGATGGACAAGCTGAGGCGAAAATGGCATCCGCCGACCATGAGACTATACGACGATCCGGCGGATGAGAAGGCCGTGTGGGAGGTCCGCGAGTCCGGCTTGGGGGCGACTGCCTTCGTTCCCGGACAACCGGCATCGTGGCCCGGATGGGAGGATGCTGCCGTCCCGCCGGACCGTGTTGGGGAGTATCTTCGCGACTTCTGCAAGCTTATGCAGAAGCATGGCTACGAGGCCGCGCTCTACGGGCACTTCGGCCAGGGCTGTATTCACTGCCGCATCACGTTCGATCTGACCGATAATGACGGAATCAAGAACTATCGCTCTTTCGTCGAGCAAGCTGCCGAACTCGTGACCGGCTATGGTGGCTCGCTTTCAGGCGAGCATGGCGACGGACAATCGCGGGGCGAGCTATTGCCGATCATGTTCGGCAAAGAGATCATGAATGCTTTCCGCGAATACAAGACAATTTGGGATCCCGACTGGAAGATGAATCCGGGCAAGGTGATCGATGCAAATCCGCTCGATTCCAATCTCCGACTCGGCGCGGATTACAAGCCGTGGGAGCCTGAGACGCACTTCAAGTATCCGGATGATGGCGGCAGTTTCGCTCATGCCGCGCTGCGTTGCGTCGGAGTCGGCAAATGCCGGCGTCCAGACTCGGACAATCCTGAGAACCAAACCATGTGTCCCAGCTACATGGCCACCAAAGAAGAACGCCACACGACGCGCGGTCGCGCCCACTTGCTCTGGGAGATGTTGCAGGGCGACGTCATTAACAAAGGCTGGCGAGACGACAATGTGAAGGAAGCCCTTGATCTTTGCCTCTCGTGCAAGGGGTGCAAGGGCGACTGTCCGGTGAACGTCGACATGGCGACATACAAGGCCGAATTCTTGTCGCACTACTGGGCTGGAAGACTGAGGCCTCGCCACGCCTATGCGTTTGGCTGGATCGACAAGTGGGCGCAGGTCGCGCAACTCTGGCCTGGACTGGTCAACCTCGCAGCATCAACGCCGGGGACACGCGAGCTGATGAAGTTTGCTGCGGGAATGTCGCAGCATCGTTCGATACCGCAGTTTGCTCCGCAGTCGTTCACGTCGTGGTTTCAAAAGCGCGAGTCCGTCGACGGAAATGGTAGCCGTAGGAAACGCGTCGTTTTATTCCCGGACACCTTCAACAACTACTTCTTTCCGCACACGGCTCGAGCAGCGGTCGAGGTGCTTGAGCATGCCGGCTATCAAGTGGAAGTGCCCAACCAGTATGTCTGTTGCGGCCGACCGCTTTACGACTATGGCTTTCTCGGCATGGCGAAACGGTATCTTCAGAATGTAGCTGCCGTCCTGATGCCATACATCGAGCAGGGAGCACAGGTTGTGGTGCTCGAACCGAGCTGCTGGTCTGTGCTTCGCGACGAGATCAGGGAGCTTTTTCCCGACCGCGACAGTACGCACAAGATAACGGAGAACACGTTTCTGTTGAGCGAACTTCTGAGTCAGCATAGCGACTATCGGCCGCCCGCTCTCCACCGCAGCGCCGTGCTGCACGGTCATTGTCATCACAAGGCGATCATCAAAGGCGCTGAGCACGAGCGCAAGTTGCTGGAAGGCATGGAACTTGGCGTCAGGACGTTAGCCGACGGTTGCTGTGGAATGGCCGGCTCATTCGGCTTCGAAGCTGACAAGTATGAGGTCTCAACACAGATCGGCGAACACGCGCTGATTCCTGCCATGCGCAAGTCAGGCTTGAGTGAAATCATTGTTGCCGACGGCTTCAGCTGCCGCGAGCAGATTGCGCAGATGACGGACCGTCATGCTCTGCACACGGCCGAGGTCTTGCAACTGGCTATCCGGTACGGAAAAGCTGGTCCGGGCGGACTGATGCCAGAGCAAGAGGTCATGAAGGAACATGCTGCGGCTTTGCGGAAATCGAAGATAGAGAGCGCCGCGGTGATCGGGGGCATCGCATTGGCAGCATTCGCGCTTACCAGACTGTTGAAGAGGAGAGAACCAGAGACAGTGGCTGAGATCTTCGAGGCGGCCTAACGAGGCGGCTTGACGAAGACAGCTGAGAGCCTCTAATTCAATTCGGTAGTCCTGCGAGTTAAGATTCAGCAGCGCGCGCCTAGTTTTTCCGCTCCACTAAAAAGCGTGCGATCTCCTTCAGCGTGTTGCTGCGATCGCCAAAAGAATCGAGTTGGGCGCAGGCGCTGTTGATCAGTTCGGCGGCTTTCTTTTCTGACGCCTCGAGACCATAGAGCGATGGATACGTCGTCTTTTCAGCGGTGAGGTCTTTACCGGCGGTCTTGCCTAGCTGCTCGGAAGTCTGGGTGACGTCGAGAATGTCGTCGGCGATCTGGAAAGCGAGGCCGGCGTCGCGGCCGAAGGCGCGGATGCGTGCAACATCAGTGTCAATGGCGGTGGCGTACATTGCGCCGGTGACGAGTGCGCCCGTGATCAGTGCTCCGGTCTTGGCACGATGAATGTAGTGGAGCGTTTCGGCGTCGGGCTTCTTGTGTTCGGCTTCGAGGTCCATGACCTGGCCGCCGATCATGCCGTCGATAGTGCCGGTCGAGTGCGCCATCTCTTCAATGATGTGAACGCGCGATTCTGGACGGCAGCGCAGGCGAGCCATCACTTCGTAGGCGTAAGTCTGAAGTGAGTCGCCGGCGAGGATGGCCATCGCTTCGCCGTATACCTTGTGGCAGGTCGGGCGTCCGCGGCGGAGGTCGTCATTGTCGAGGGCCGGTAGATCGTCGTGGATCAAGGAGTAGGTGTGCAGCATCTCGATGGCGGCACCGAGTTCGTCAACGCCATCGGGCAGTGACCCGCAAACCATGCGCGCCGCTTCCATGCAGAGGATCGGACGAAGGCGCTTGCCTCCGGCGAACACGCTGTGGCGCATCGCGGCATGGATGACGGGTGGATACTGTGTTGCAGGCGGCAGCAGACGCTCGAGTGCGGCGTCGGCCAGTTCACAGCCTCGTTGAAGCGTTTCTTTCAGCATTGAACGTGAGTATAACAACCAACTTCAAATCGGGCCATCGGGGGATTTGATGATTTCTTGAGCGGATAAACGGATGAGCGGAAGAACGTCATCCCACATCTGCCAAGGGCTGGCAGATGTGGGGCACCGGATATGGTTACTTTTCGATTTGTTGCGCGAGGTAGTTGGCAATACCGACTTCGCCGATGGAGAATAGCTGCGACTCGAGGAAGTCGACGTGGCGCTCTTCGTCGTGCAGCAGCTTCTCGAAGAGATCGCGTGAGCCGTTGTCCTTTGCGTCGAAGCAAATCTGCGCGGCGGCATTGTATTCGGCGACAGCGTCCTTTTCGTCCTGAAGATTGATTTCCATCTGCTCCTGAACATTCTTCCCGAGCTGCGGCTTCAGACCGACGCCGACTTCTGGGATGGCGTCGAGGAAGATAATGCGTTCGATGAGCGCTTCTGCGTGTCTCATCTCTTCAATGGCGCGTGTCTTCGTGAATGTGGCGACCTTTGTGTAGCCCCAGCTCTGGCACATTTCCGACTGCGTCATGTATTGGACAATGGCTGTGAGCTCCGAAGCGAGAGCCTTGTTCAGCTCAGCTATTACTTTCTCGTTTCCACGCATTTGTCGCTCTCCTGTCGATCTAGTACTACGGCACGAGTCCATCTTAACCGCTAGTAGCTAATGTGCGAAAGTGCGGCATCCAAATACCGTGATGCCTGATAAGCCTGCTCGCGGGAAGTCGAAGAGGGGCGAACACAGAGTGGCGGAAGGAGCTGTGTCCGCCGAGTCTCTGGGGACGGAGTTTCCGCCGTTGCGCTTACCGATCCAGCCGCCTTATCCACCGGAAGAGGCAAAGAGCGTCGAACAAATTCCATCGGGTGATGATTGGCAGTACGAACCGAAGTGGGACGGTTTTCGGTGCTTGGTGTTTCGAGATCGGCAGCAGGTTGCGCTGCAATCGAAAAGCGGACAGCCCCTGGGGCGGTATTTCCCAGAACTCGTGGGGGCGTTCCTGGCGCTGCCTCCGACGAAGTTTGTGCTGGATGGGGAGATCATCATCGAGCGCGAGGGTCATTTGTCATTTGACGATCTGCTGATGCGCATTCATCCAGCTGAGAGCAGGATACGGCGGCTTTCAGGCGATACTCCGGCCACGTTACTTGCATTCGATCTTCTAGTGGACGCGCAGGGGGAGTCACTGACAGAGCTGCCGCGGGAAGAACGACGACTGAAGTTGGAGCAATTTGTGAACGCCGCCGTGGGTTCGGGATCGAATAATGACGCGCGTCTTTGGTTATCACCGGCGACAACGAAGAGAGAGGAAGCCGTTCGCTGGATGACGGACCTGGCGGGAGCCGGATTCGATGGTGTCGTCGCGAAATTGTCGAAGGCTCCTTATGCCTCGGGCGAGCGCACTGCGATGGTAAAAATCAAGCGCTTGAAAGCAGCGGATTGCGTTGTTGGGGGCTTTCGCTGGGCGGCAAAGGGCGGGGAAGTGGGATCGCTGCTGCTTGGGCTTTACGACGAAGACGGTCTCTTGCATCACGTCGGATTCACGTCGGGGTTCAGCCGGGAATCACGCCACGAGTTGAAAGGCATTCTGAAGCCCTACATGAACGGTCCCGGATTTACGGGTCGCGCACCTGGGGGTCCAAGCCGCTGGAGCACGGAACGCAGCGGTCAATGGGAGCGGCTGGATCCGAAGCTGGTCTGCGAAGTGCAATACGATCACTTCTCAGGCGATCGCTTTCGACACGGAACACGGTTCTTGCGCTGGAGGCCTGAGAAGAATCCGAGACAATGCACGTTTGAGCAGGTAAGGATCGCTCCGGGAGATTACAGCAGGTTAATGCGCGTGGCGTAGATGGACAGCGGACAAAATCAAGGATCCCGAGACCATTTGCCTCCGCTCTCCCTTGTCAGAAGCTTGCGTTAGACCCTGTTTCGAATTGCCTCCGTTCCTTCTTTCGAAGGCTCGGTCGCCTCTCGCATTCGGGTTCCGGGCTCACTGCCGGCCGGGGAAACCGTTTACAAACAACCTCGGGATCCTGTTTTGCTCTGTCAACATCTGATTGCACTTTTCGTTCCGCCGTGTTGCCTGACAATTGACTCTGCCGGACTGCGCTGGTTGTTGGCGGCCACGCCGCGAAGCATGGCGGCAATCTCTCACCTCGCGGTGGCAAGAGAACTCGAGCGGCTCGCGATCCTGCTCGGGACTTTAGCGCTGTCCCGGCTGAGCCCCGGACTTGGCGTCCAGCGGGAAGTACATTCAGAATGTCAAAGAACGATTGTCAACATACTCCTGCTGCAAACAGAGTCAAGATTTTCGGTAGAACTTTATTCCCTTTGTTTTCAGTCGAGTGCAGCTCGTCCACAGGGGGGTGCAGCGGAGTTGGTGCAATCCTTTTGGCGCACTGGTTCAAGGTTGCGAAATAGCTAAGCGTTTCGCAGATAGGAGTTGCTCGGAACCGGAGTGGAGTGCGCAACTTGGCATTGAGTGCATGTGGATAAGTTAGGAGAAACCGCAGAAAAACTGAGCTACTGTGAATCCGAATTGAAGTGATTTAGCAGCGATGAGCGGGGGAATGCAGGAACGAAAAGGAGCGCCGAGGCGCTCCAAATGTGAGAGAGAATGGTTATGTTTCTTAGAACCCGCCAGTCTCGAAAGAGTTTCGTAGATGCTGCGTGCTATGCAGCGTGTGACCGGCTCATATTGCGATTGACCGCCTGGATGATTGCCTGCACGTCGGAGGTATGGCAACAGTCTAGAGCTCCCAATCCTAATGCTTTGGTCCACATACTCTCGTCCGGGATGCGGTGAGTGCAGACAATTTCGACGTCGAACTCGCGGCGGAGTTCCTCGATCTGCTTGAATCCGATCGTCTCCAGATCCGTAATGACCAGGCGGGCTCGGTTACGAGCAATAGCGGATCTCAAATCGTCAACAGAGCCTACTACTTGTACGGAACGAAAAACCTTATGCAACAGCCCGGCAAGAGCCTGTGCCGACTTCTTGTCGTTATGTGCTAATACTACGTCCATAGATCGCATTTACAGCCCTCCGATGAATGCCTGTCCGGCTTCTGACTAGCGCTGTGCTGCTACTTCTGACGTTACAGAGACGTTCCTTGATTTCAGAGATGCTAAAGGCCCCGCAAAGGTGGCGTAGTCGAACCGCACCGAAGTACCTGCCCTATTGGCAGTGCCCTAAGAACCAAATGAACGAAGCCGCGTGTGACCCACATGCACACGAGGGAAGCTTGACGCCACGATTGAGCCACACGGTTCGGAGCTAGACAGTTTCAACGCCAAACCAGGCAGCTATCAGATTAAAATCTGCTAATTCGGCAATGTGCCTACTACTTGGATTCGGCCCGCTCGGAGGCGGGCTCAAATGGTTCAGCCTGCATCTTGCCGCTGCGATTCAAAAGAACTTCGACTTTGCCTTCTGCGTCTTCCAACTCCTGACGGCAGGAGTTCGACAGTTGAATGCCCTCTTCAAAAAGGCCAAGCGCTTTCTCGAGCGGGATTTCGCCCTTTTCAAGTTCGCCGACAATCTGCTCCAAACGCTGCAAGCATTCTTCAAACTTAGGCAAGTTCCACGCTCCGTTTTATGTATCTTAACTGAAAACCTAAGTAGGTAGTGCAAATTGCGCTTCGCGGATTGGGCTAATCTGCAACGCTATGTCGCCGGGGCGGCATGCACCGTGTATCCACGGGTCTCGCGGAGCGAACTCTCGCTCCTCTTCTGGGTGGTTCGAACTGAGCCATCCCAGGAATGTACCGCCCTTTGTTCTCTTCTGAATCTTCCTGGTCGGCCCTTTTGATTGAGGTTAAGTTCAAGATGTTGGACGCGTTCGAGGGTAGTACTTTGGAGTGCTTCTGGAGGGAATTGAGGATTGAATTCTGCCGGGCAGAGTAGTAGCTTAACTAAATTCTGAGGGATGGAAAGGCCGTACTCCTGACGGCCAACGTTAGTTGCAGTGTTGGGGGACCGTTTTGCTGATTTGCCTGGTGTCGTTTCTGGTCTGCGTGCCGTTGTCCATGTTTTTTACGTGGAGGGTCACGAGGCTAGCGCACGCGCACGGTTGGACGGCTTCGCCAAATTCGGCGCGCCACGTACACAAAACCCCGATTCCCCGGCTTGGTGGGATCGCAATATACCTTTCCTTCTTGATCAGCATCGGAGCCGCAGCGCTTATCTGTAAAGTGACGGGGCGTAGCTTCCCCGTGGACACGGAAAAGCTCCTGCCTATAGTTGTAACGGCTTCCTTGATTTTTGCGGTCGGTTTGTGGGACGACATCCGTTCGCTTAGCCCCTTGTGGAAGTTTGCCACGCAGATAGTTGCGGGGATGATGCTCTACTTTGCAGGGCTGAGGATCATTCACGCACGCTCGTTTTTTGGTGGGCACGAGTTTGGGGCCTTCACGGCGTTCGCGGCGACCGTTTTGTGGGTAGTCTGGATAACGAACGCTTTTAACCTCATCGACGGGGTGGATGGGCTTGCTGCCGGATCGGCACTGTTATCGACCTTTGTGCTGTTCCTGAATGCCGTGATTGCACGTGACGTCCTGACACAGTTCATTACGGCGGCGTTGGCCGGGGCGATCCTTGGTTTCCTCCGTTTCAATTTCAATCCAGCGACGATCTTTCTCGGGGATTGTGGCAGTCTTTTCATCGGCTTCAGTTTGAGCGCGCTTGCGCTTGCACAGACTCAGAAATCACCCACGCTGGTTGCCGTTTCTCTACCAGTAGTAGCCCTGGGATTGCCGATCATGGACACCGCTCTCGCAGTGGCACGGCGCTTCATCAGTGGCAAGCCTTTGTTTGTTGCAGATCGCGAACACATCCACCACAAATTGCTGGAGAAGGGGTTCACGCAGCGCCAGGTTGTGCTTGTCCTGTATGCAGTATCGGCGGCATTTGGTCTGGTGGCGTTGTTCCTGCGATACCCAGGCGGGCGAGTCATCGGCGCTGTCATGATCATGGTTGGCGCGGTCGTGGTGCTCGGGGTGCAAAGGTTGGGGTACATCGAGTTTTTCGAACTCAGGCGAGTTGCTCAGCGCACGCTGGAGCAGAGGCAGATAATCATCAACAACCTCGCCGTCCGGCGCGCGCAACATGAGATTGGGGAAGCTACCTCGTTCGATGAAGTCTGCTCGGCTCTGGAGCATGGCTTTGCGAATAACGACGTAGATGGATTTGAGCTTGCCATATCTGAGCCAGCGCTGAGTAAAGTCGTGCCCCGGTTCAGAATTCGTGGGAACGAGGTCATATTTGAGTGGTCGAAAGACGCCGTTTCGGCGACTTCATGTTGGCAGTTGAAGCTAGGCCTCACCACTACCAAAGGCAAGCATTTGGGTACGTTCTCCGTATTCCGAACATACGGTGAAGGTTCCTTTATGCTGGATATGAACCTTCTTACGGGCAGCTTCGCTACGGTGCTGGCAGATTCCGTGGAGCGCTCGATGTCTTCTTTGAATCCGAGGTACAAGACGAGTGCAGCCTTTCGTGTGACTTCTTCTCTGGGAGATCCACTGAACAGCAATTCCTAGGTGATACAGCGGGTATGTAACGGGTGAAGTAGGCGTTTTTCGAGACTCAGTCTGCAACCCTCTCCTGTACACCGTATATTGAATGCCGCGACGTAGCGCGCTTCAATTGCGTGAACCTGGATACCGAGTGCCTGCTCGTTTGCAGGTGCCTTTCTGCAATTTCCGGTATTTGCGATTTTCCGATTTCCAGATCAGGTATTCCATTTAGAATAATATTGAGTCGGATTAATACCTGGTTGTAATCCCTCACAGTGCACTTATTCAGAAGGAGAGTTCTATGCCATTAGTCTCGTTGCGTCAGGTACTGGATGAAGCCGCGAAGGGCGGATACGGCGTTGGCGCGTTCAATGTCAACAACATGGAGCAGATTCAGTCGATCATGGAAGCGGCGCGCGAGACCAAGTCGCCGGTAATCGTTCAGGCCAGCCGCGGCGCGCGTGCGTATTCGCAGGACAACTTCCTGTATCACCTCATGCTGGCGGCCGCCGAACTGTACCCGGAGATCCCGATGGTGCTGCACCTCGATCACGGCAACGGCTTCGAGACCTGCGAGTCGGCTGTGAAGCTGGGCTTCACCTCCGTCATGATGGACGGCTCGTTGCTGCCGGACGGCAAGACCCCGGCAACGTTCGAGCAGAACGTTGAGATCACCAAGCGCGTGGTCGAGATGGCGCATGCCAAGGGCGTGTCGGTCGAAGGCGAAATCGGCGTGCTGGGCGGCATCGAAGACGGACACGGCGCAGGTGGCAGCGGTCTGGAGCACGTCACCGATCCCGACCAGGCCGTTGAGTTCGCAGAGCGCACCGGCGTTGACGCACTGGCCATCGCTATCGGCACCAGCCACGGCGCCTACAAGTTCTCCGCCAAGCCGACGGGCGATGTCCTGAAAATGGACCTGCTCATCAAGATCCACAAGATGCTGCCGAAGACCCATCTCGTCATGCACGGATCATCGAGCGTGCCGAAGGACCTGCAGGACATCATCAACCAGTACGGCGGCAAGCTGAAGCCGACGTGGGGCGTTCCGGTCGAAGAAATTCAGTTGGGCATCAAGAACGGCGTGCGCAAGATCAACGTCGATACCGACAGCCGGCTGGCCATCACGGGTGCGATCCGCAAGGTGTTCGCCGAGACGCCAGAGAAGTTTGACCCCCGCGACTACCTGAAGCCGGCACGCGAAGCGATGAAGAAAGTCGTCGCCCTGCGCATGACCCAGTTCGGCCAGGCCGGACACGCAGGCGACTACAAGCCAGTCTCTCTTGCCGACATGGCGAAGGGCTACGCGGGAGCAGCGGCGGCGAAATAAATCAATCTTGCCATCGGGTCATCGGGCCATTGAAAAGCGGGCTGTGAGCGAGAGCTTACAGCCCGCTTTGTTTTCTTAGCAGAATTGCGTCAGTCGGTTGCCTCGGGCTAGTGATGCCTCACTTGAGAAGATGACATAGTAGCGGCAATCGGCCCTCTTGAGAGATGTCCTACGGAGTCGAATCCGTATGTGTTACATTCGGTAGCCTTCGGTTCGCGACTTCCTTAACCGTGGAATAGACTTCGATCAGCCGATTCCGTTCATCGAAAACCAAATCTACCGCCGGATCATTGTTCTTCCCTGTATCCGGGGCAAGGTAGTATCTCAGGATTCGCGCTCTAAAGGCTGGGGTTGCTCCCTTATGGTAGAGCGCTTTGTCCACGGATGGTGACCCCATCGACTGGACAACCGCTTCGACTGAAGTCCCAAGTTCCAGGTGGTTTGCCGCTTTCATGACAATGTCTCGCTGTGCTTCATTCGTTGCGTAATCAACTTTCGGATGTAACTCCTTCATGGAGCCGATTCCATCCGCACCATGGGTTTCTGGTTGCTTTTGTCGTTGACAGGCACAACAGCAGGCAAGAAGGCCTAAGCAAAAACTGACTCGGGCGATGTGAAACAAATTAAGGGACATTTGACGCCTCAATGTAGGGGCTTATTGTTCTTACATGGTCGGTTAACCAATGAAAACCAGTCGCACCCTTCCTAAATGCCGAGCGCCTTTTTCTGCTTCTCGATCAACTCCGCAATGCCTTTCCTTGCCATAGCCAGCATCGCCTGTAGCTGCGCTTCCTCGAACGGCGCGTGCTCGGCGGTGGTTTGGACTTCGATGATCTTGCCGCTGCCGGTCAGGACGTAGTTGCCGTCGACGTCGGCACGGGAGTCTTCTTCGTAGGCGAGGTCGAGCATAATCGTGCCGTCCACGATGCCAACGCTGGTGGCGGCAACGTAGTCGCTGAGCGGCACGGACTTGATCGTCCCGGCTTCGACCAATCGCTGCATGGCGATGGCCAGCGCGACGTAGGCTCCGGTGATGGAGGCGGTGCGTGTGCCGCCATCGGCCTGTATGACGTCGCAGTCGATGAAGATCGTGCGTTCGCCGAGGGCTTTCATGTCGGCGACGGCGCGCAGCGACCGTCCAATGAGGCGCTGAATCTCGTGCGTGCGTCCGCCGATGCGGCCCTTGGCGGATTCGCGTGGAGTGCGAGTGAGCGTTGCGCGTGGCAACATGCCGTATTCGCCCGTGATCCAGCCTTTGCCGGTGTTGCGCATCCACGAGGGCACGACTTCATCGATGGAGGCCGTGCAGATCACCTTCGTGTTGCCGCACTCGATCAGGCACGAGCCTTCGGCGGTCGAGATAAAGTCAGGCGTAATGGTTATGGGACGAAGCTGGTCGGGCGTGCGATTGTCGGATCGATAAATCATAAAAAGAAGTTGCTAGTACCGAGTACCTAGTACCTAGTTTTCTCAACACCGCAACTAGGTACTAGGTACTGGGTACTAGGTACTCGAAAAGGTTAACAGGTTGGAGACGAAATGAGCTACGGATTCAACTCCGCCGTCACCAGAAAATCGTAGCTGCCGGAGTGGCTGGCCTCAACGTTGCTGACGCGGCGCGAATGGATGAGCACGTTGTCGCGATACCAGAGATTGATATAGGGCAGCTCCTCGGCGACGATCTCCTGAAGCTGTGCGTAGATCTGCTTGCGCTTCTGCTGGTCGACAGTGCGGCGGCCTTCCTCGATCAAGGTGTCGACCTTCGGGTTCGAATAGTAGCCGCGGTTGGCACGCTTGGGTGGAAAGCTGGCCGAATGGAAGATGTGTTCGAAGATGTCGGGATCTTCGTTGCCGCCGACCCACCTGAGCGAGTAGAGCTGAAACGCACCTTTCTGAACGTCGGCATAAAAAGTTGCAAACTCGAAACTGCGGATATCTAGAGCAATACCGACTGTCGCGAATTGCTCCTGCAGCACGGCCGCAAGCAGCCGCGTTTCCTCCTCCGTCGAGGTCTTCATGGTGAGGTGAAAGCGGACTCCGTTGCGCTCGGGATATCCGGCTTCGTCGAGCAGTTTGCGCGCGCGCTGCGGATCGTAATCATACTTGCGCACATTCGGATCGTAAGCCCAGTGTTCCGGCGGGAGCACGCTCGCCGCCGGAACGGTGAGGTCGCGCTGAAGATTGTGGATGATGGTCTGGCGATCAATTGCGTAGGCAAGCGCCTGCCTGACGCGTACGTCCTTCAGGATCGGGTCGCGCAGGTTCAGCGTAATGTACTGGTACATCGTCCCGGGCGAAACTTGAACCACGAGACTCTTCTCGCGCTGTAGCGCGCCAACCATGTCGGCTGTCAACGCGTTGATCGCCATGTCTGCGCTGCCTTTGCGGAGTTCGAGCGCGCGTGTAATCGTGTCGGGAACCACCAGAAACTGAACGTTCGGTACATGGGCACGTGTGCCCCAGTAGTCGTCGTTGCGCGTTACGACCACTTCCTTGTCCTGCGACGCGCGAACGAATTTGAAAGGCCCGCTGCCGATCGGATTCGAGGTCAGCTCGGTCGAACTGCCATAAGGCACGATTCCGATTGCACCGTCAGACAGATTCCAAAGTAGAGTCGCGTACGGTTCTTTCAGGTGAAAGATTGCCGTGTAGTCGTCAGGCGTGTCGATGCGATCGATAAACTTGTACGTGCTCGCCTTGGGCGTACGGATGCTGCCGTCTGCGATGGAGTCGAACGTCCACTTAACGTCGCGCGAGGTCAGCGGACGACCGTCATGGAAGCGAACGCCGTGTCGAAGATGAAAGACATACGTCAGAGGATCGGGAACATCCCAGCTTTCCGCAAGCCACGGCTTCAGATTAAAGTGCTCGTCGCGGTGGACAAGCGAGTCGAACAGGAGCTTGTCGATGCGCTCAGACTGGGCGTCCGTTCCTACGCGCGGATCGAGATTAGCCGGGCTGCTCTCGATGATCATGACGAGAGTGGTGGGCGAGGGTTTGGGGGAGCAGGACGTTAGGCACAGAAATGCAACTATCAGCAGAAGGAGAACTTTGAGTTCTGAGTTGTGAATTGTGAGTGGGCGCAGAAATTTCCGCAAATTCGAAACTCGAAATTCGAAACTCAAAACTGATCTACGCATAGCTGATCTTGCCGAGAATAGCAGGTCGCGCGGCTCCAGTGGCAGAGGGTATATTCGACGGTTCGCGGCGCCAGGTCTGGTAGGCGAGCAGGGCGAACGCGGCTGCTTCTTTAGCGTCTGAAGCAAGTCCAAGGTCATCCGACCGACGGATGCGGAGACCGTAGGGACGAAGTTCATCTTCGATCATGCGCATCAGGGCAGGATTGTTCGCGCCTCCACCGGAAACAATGTAGTCGTGAAACAACTTGCCGGTGCGTTGCCCGTGGCGTTGAGTTTCAGGAACAAGTGATCGCACCGCCTCGCCTATGGATCGAGCCGTCAGGGCCGTCGCAGTTGCGACGATGTCCTCGTTGCGCGCCTTCCCGCAACGGCGCAGAAAATGGGTGACGAATTCGCGGCCGAAGTCCTCGCGGCCAGCAGTCTTGGGAGGTTTGCGTCGAAAGAACTTGTGGCGCAGCATCTCCGACAACACGGTGTCGAGGACGCGTCCGCGAGCGGCGATCTGGCCGTCTTTGTCGTAACGCTTACTATAGAGGCGGTCCATCACCTGGTCGATGACCATGTTTCCCGGTCCTGTATCGAATGCCACCACTTGCTCAGGCGTGGCTTTCGGCAGGATTGCACTCAGGTTGCCGATACCACCGATGTTCTGCACGATGCGTCCGCGGCGGCGATGGCGGAAAAGGATGTAGTCGAGGAACGGTACGAGCGGCGCGCCTTTGCCACCGGCGGCCATATCGGCCGGACGAAAGTCGCTGACGACGGGAACTCCGCAGCGGGCGGCGATCACGGAGCCTTCACCCGTCTGCCAGGTACAAGCGACATTGCGTCCGAGGAACTTTGCCGGGTCACCTTGATGATAGATAGTCTGACCGTGACAGCCGATCAGATCAACTGTAAGCGATGCGCGACGGCAGGTTTCCTGAACCGCTTCGGCGTAGAGTTCGCCGAGTACGAAGCTTAAGCGCGAGAGATCGGCCACGCTCGCGGTGGCGTTCATGACCGAAAGTATCGTGGCGCGAACTTTGGCGGGGTAGGTGAACTCTTCGTGCGCCAGCAGTTCGAGACGTGTCCGAAAGCCGCGGCCCATCAGGCGCACAAGCGCTACGTTGATCCCGTCCGCGGATGTTCCGCTCATTATGCCGGCGACGATCATAAGAACAGTACTCGGTACTCAGAGACCTTAAGGTGGAAAGCTACTCCGATTCTACATCGCTGCTGAGGCGAGGCGAACATCCTCGGCGAATTCCCAGAGAGCGGCGCGGAGCTTGTTCACGACCTTGTCATTCGGCGCGTTGACGCGGTGAGTGCCGACGCCGTACTTCTTCTTCATCGCCAGCACGCGGGCGGCGGAGTCGGCGACCCTGCGGCCGAATCGCTTGTCGCGTTGGCCCGCGCCGAGAACCGCTTCAAAGCTGTCCCAAACGTAATCGTCCTTGCGGCAAACAAGGTACATGTCGCTACCGGCGCGAAGGGTTTCCACAGCCGCATCGCCAATGGATGCCGCCGCGAGAACCCCGCCCATCTCAAGATCGTCAGACAGGATGATGCCCTTGTAGCCGATCTTCTTGCGGAGAATGTCAGTGAGCCATTTCTTTGAGAGCGATGCCGGCAGCTCTTCTTTGATCGCGCCGGGATATGCCGCGTGCGCGACCATGATGAAAGGGAAGTTGCGGTGAAGTTCGCGATAGGGGACGAGGTCTTCGTTCCAGAGCGCTTTCATCCCCTTCTTGATCTCGGGAAGCTTCTTATGCGTGTCGAGCTTCGCTTCGCCTAATCCGGGGAAGTGCTTGCCGCAGCCGAGTACTTTCTTGTCTCGCAAGCCGCGCAGGAATTCACGAACATACGTAACGGTCTCATTCGGATCGGCTGACACCGTGCGTGAAGTCAGGATCGCGCGTGACGGCGGAAGCGCAAGATCCGAGACGGGTGCGAAGTCGACGTTGAAACCAAGCGCGCAGACTTCCTGCCCGATTATCTGGCCGTGAAGGCGAAAAGCTTTCTTGTCGCCGATGGCGAAGACGTCAGCGGCCGAGGGTGCGGGAGCGATGATGTCCTTGAGTCGATCGACGGTGCCGCCCTCCATATCGACGCACATGAAAAGCGGCGTGCGGACACACTTCTGGCACTCGCGCAACAGCTCCCACGTCTGGCGCGGTTCGACGATGTTCCGTGCGAAGAGAATGACTCCGCCGGGCTGGATCGCTGAAAGCGTGGAGCGCAGTTGCGCCGTGAGTTCGGTTCCTTCGAAGCCCATGATGAGCAGTTGTCCAGCTTGTTCGGGGAGAGTCTTCAGTTTCGAAATAGCCATCAGTGTCTTGTCCGTGCGCCGACGCGCTTCAATGACCTGAGTCTACCACCGGCGTCTGCCGATTCTGTTCCGGACGTGACGGTGCAACGATCAGCGCCAGTGCGGCAATTAGAGCCAGGCCCGCCGACAACCAGAAGGGAAGCGCCGCACCAAAGTGCTTCCAGAGCTGTCCGGTCAACAAACTTGCGAACAGCGTCGTAACACTTGTGACAAATGCGAAGATTCCAAACGCTCGCCCGCGAACTTCGGCTGGCACGGAGGCGGCCACAATGGCCTTCAACACCGGCGCGGTCAAAGCGTAGTAGAGCCCGTAAAGCGCCATCATGCTCCAGATCGCCGCGCGTGACGGGGCCCACGCAAAAACCGCATAGACAATCGCAAAAACAACATAACCAGCCGCCGCCATTAGGTGTCGCGAACGACCGAGGCTTGCCCACCCGGGACCGGAAGCCGTACGTGCGAGGGAGTCACTCAAACGACCGGCCGGCCAGGAGAATAGCGTGTAAGTGATGTTGAAAACCAGCCCGAGCAAGGGCGTGTGCTTCACGGATATGCCGACGTTCTCTGCGCGAAGCACCAGAAACATATCACTCGAGTTTGCGATCGAGAACAGCGCGATGACACCGATCAGGTAATAGAAGCTTGCAGGCAGTCTCGGGAGCGTTCGTCCCGGCAATCGATCCTGCGTGCTCGCGCGCTCTGGTTTTGTCCGATGATGCTCTCGAACGAAGAACGAAACGACGAGGATCGAAATCAGGCCGGGGACAGCCGCCGCCAGAAATACGCCTTTGAATCCGAATACGGGAAGGATGGCGAGGGCCAGCAGTGGTCCTGCAATGGCGCCGGCAGAGTCCATCGCCTGAAGTAATCCAAACGCTGCGCCAACGCGCTCGGGGGCGGCGGACTCGGCTACCATCACGTCCCGCGGTGCCCCGCGTACCCCTTTCGCGAAGCGGTCGGCAAAACGGATCAGCAATACCTGCCACCACGCACCGACCACCGCGAGCAGCGGTTTGACTGCATTGGCTACAGCGTAACCGGCAACGACCACAGGTTTGCGCCGTTCGAGTTTGTCGCTCCAGTATCCGGAGCCCAGCTTAGCGAACGACGTGACGCTCTCAGCAACGCCCTCGATGATGCCGAGCGCTGCCGGTCCCGCGCCGATAGAAACGAGGAAGGCCGGAAGAATCCAGTACGCCATCTCGCTCGCCGTATCGTTGAAGAACGACGTCGCGCCGAACGCCGTCACGTTGCGAGATGTTCTAGTCTCGTCTTCCACTCGGAATGTTGTATCACGAAGGAGGCCGTGAGCAGGGGCAGCGCGAAACGCGCGTCCACAGTAGAAGACCCATCATCGTTGTCGCGAAGATGGGTCCTCTTCAAATCAAGCGTGCACAGCCTTGGCACTACTTGGATTTAGTGATCTTGGGAATGATCGAGTCGATCCATCCAATAGCCATCTCTTTAGAGCCACAAAAATTGTTGATGCTGATTCCCAACAGGCCAGTCGGGCTCTTTCCGGCCCAACCGATACGGTATGTAACCAGGTCGGGGCCTGAGCCGGCACCAATCCACGGGATGATCACTTTGCGACAGGTGAGAACGCCATCACGGTAACGTTGCTTCCCACAAGGCTCTTCGCGGGTTGCGGAGCCGGGGCTCCGTCCCGCTGGTTCTTCAGGTTGTTGGGCCAACATGCCCAGAATTTGTGCGGCCATCGGGTTCTGTGACCAGCTGATCTTAAGTTCAATGCCCTGGTCCATGTGCGGCTTTGGGAAGTTCTGGTTGGGCTTCTTGGCCTCGATGAACATGGTTGCACCGAGGGTCCTCTCCCCAACCAACTTGAACTCAGACGGAAGAACACCACTCGCTGGCGGCAGCTGTGCGAAAGCGGCCACTGGGAAGGTAAGCAAGACTGCGGACAACGCGGCCTTTACTGCGAGGGAACCTACTTTCATTTCAGTCTCTCCCAATATGGAATGGCCTGCGGTTTTATACCGTGTGAATATACTTGCCCGACTCTGTGTAGGACAACACTAATTTCGGCGCGGTACATGCAGACTCTAGGCGCAAAGATTTGCATTAACGGCCTGCCCCTTAGGCACAAATCTCGCCGGACTTTTCAGGTGCACACTTCATATAACTAGCACTTGAGTGCTAGAGTGGTTCTGCGCAACGCTCCGTACCTCCGGGCCCCACTCAGACAATACAACTTCTACCCTGAAAGAGGGCACGATATGGTTACCTCGACCGTGCAATCGGAAACACCTGCAAGGACTCCCAAGACAAGTTCTCGTGTCGTGTCCGGCGCTGCTGTCTTGCTTCTCGCGCTGATGTTCCTACTGTCGGGCGGCGCTGCGCTACGCGAGTCCGTAACCTTCGATGAGGTGGCCCATGTCGCCGCCGGACTCAGCTATTGGCAGCGGCTCGATATGCGAATGAATACCGAGCATCCTCCGATGGCCAAGCTGCTTTCGGCTCTGCCACTGGTATTGCTGCGAACCCACGCCGACTACTCCCATCCCTCATGGACGCAAAGTGAAAACTTCTTTCCCGCCTGGATGGGGCAGTGGATCTTCGGCGAATACGTCCTGAGCCACTGGAACGAGCCTGCACGCGTTCTGGCCTGGGCTCGCTTCCCGATGCTGTTGCTGACGATCGCATTGGGCTGGGTGATCTTCGCTATCGGGCGTCGTCTCGGCGGCCCTTGGGGCGGATTGCTCGCGCTAGTCGCCTACGCAACTGCCCCGGTGTTCATAACTTTCGGGCCACTTGTACTGACAGACGTCGCGATCACCCTCTTCACGCTTTTGACGCTCTGGACATTTGCCGAGCTGTGGCGAGAACCGACACGCCGAAACACCGCGCTATTTGCTTTCAGCTTGGCCGGCGCGTTGCTGTCAAAGTTCTCGGCCGGTGCGCTCTTTTTCGCATTTATCGCGATCGTTCTCAGTCTGCGCTGGCTGCCGCTCCCAGATCAGCCGCGTGAGAAATCCGAGTTCAAGGCTTGGCGTCGCATTCGTCGAAGAGCAACGTACAAGGGAATCTTCTGGGCAGCAGTCGTGACGTACATTGTGTATCTCGTGTTCTCGTGGAACGAGCCGACGCCGTTCCAAGGACACGTCGCCGCCATTCTCTTCCGCCCGCTGATGCCTGCCTTGGTATTCGTGCGCGGCCTGCTCATAGTCGTGCTTACCGGCAGCCGCCCCACGTTCCTGCTCGGACACCACTATCCTCACGGCACCTGGTTGTACTTCCCGGTACTCCTGGTGCTGAAGTCGACTGTTGGCTTCCTGGGCCTGACTATCCTGACCGGCGCATTAGCCCTGTGGCGAAAGTTCTCGAAGAACGAACAGGGCTCAGTGATCCCCGCTGCACTGACGACCCACTGGCGAGCGCTGTGGGTCGGTTTGATTGTCTTTGCTGGACTGTTCATCGTCAGCCACCTGAACGTCTCTTACCGCCACTTCAACATCCCGCTGGTGCTGATGACGGTGTTGCTGGCACCACTACCCTTGATACTCCAGCGCTTGCGTCTCAGGGCTCCGCTCACTGGAATTGCTGCGATTACGTTGACGGTGTTGCTTGCAGCCAGTTGCGTCGTGACCGCCGTGCGCCAGTATCCGTACTACATGCCGTACGTCAACGCACTAGGTCTGGGAAAACCGCCATACACGCTGATGAGCGACAGCAATGTCGATTGGAACCAGGCGCTCCCCGAGGTAAACCGTTTCGCTACGCAGCACGGCATTCAACGCCTCAAGATCGACGACTACGGGATGACCGATACCGCCGCGACGGTTCCAGGCTCAGTGCTCTGGGATTGCCAGAATCCGGGCGATGAAGATGCCGGCCACTGGGTCGTCGTTTCGGCAAACGTAATTACGGACGTGCACAACTGCACGTGGCTAATGGAGTATCCTCACGAACCGCTCGGCGCCGGCAGCATGTACGCCGTGCAACTGCCCTCCCCCATTCCGCAACACGGCACTCCCGGCGGGCCTCCCACGGCGGCAGAACAACGAGTATTCCTCGACATGGGTAACCATCAGGACTTTCGTGTAATGTTCCAGAATCTGTACCGCCATCCCGAGTCGATTTCAGCTACGGTCGATGCGATGGCAGAGCAGTTCAGGAAAGTGCAGGAACAGAAAAGGAAGCACTAAGGCAAGTAGCCTTGCTCAAACGATGCGCTAGAGAATGTCGATGACAATCAGCGTGAGGTCATCTTGCTGGCTTGCAGCCCCTTGCCACGTCTGCAGCTCCGAGAGCACTTGGCACGACAACTCAGAGGCGGCCTGCGATCGATTGTCGCGGACGATAGACTCCAGCTGCCGGTCTCCAAAAGCATCTCCCGCGGCATTCTCTGTTTCGGTCACGCCGTCGGTATAGAGCAGCAAACGATCGCATCGTTCAAGCGACATGCTGCACACGGGGTACTCAGAATCAGCCTGCACTCCGAACAACAGTCCATTACTTTCGATGGACTGCATTTCGCTGCACCCGCTCCGCCAGCACAGCAGCGGCGGATGCCCCGCCGCCGAGTAGAGTGCTTTACGATTCTCAGTATCGATCCAAAGGTAAGCTGCCGTGGCAAACTGGCCCTGCGCTTCGCTCCACAGGATGCGGTTCAGACCGCCAAGCACTCGCGCGGGATCGTCGGCATGCTCGGCGACCGTCTGCATGGCCACTTTGATCATCGAGGATATGAGTGCGGCTGGAATCCCATGTCCAGACACATCTGCGACAAGGACGCCCAAATGGTGATCGTCCGGGCGCACGAACTGGTAGAAGTCACCAGCAACAGCGGTCATCGGACGGTAAGAAGCGGCGATACGGAGACCATTAATTTCGGGAACTTCCGCCGGGAGGATTGAAGCTTGTATCTGCCTGGCCGTCTCCAGTTCCGTCTCGATCGAGAGCAGACGGCGCTCGTTCGTAAACAATATCTGCAGCGTTGCGTAGCCCAGCGAAAACAGAAGGATGGCAAAGCCCAACGAGTCGACGAGAGGCAGCGTACGATAACTCAGCCGTGTGCCGCGCAGCACGGTCTCCAGGTTGTAGTACAGAACCTCTAGCGCGAAAATGACGGCGCCAGCAGCTACCACTCGGTTGCGAATGACGAGGAGCTTGGAAAATCTTGGAATCAGTATGGGGCTCAGCAGGATCGCAATGCCAAGCACAGCAAGCAGGTTGTTGTAGAACATCCATTTGCCGGCTGGACCGCCGCGAACGAATGTGCCAATACCCAGCGCGGCGATCGCCAACCCCGCGTAGATTACCAGTTGCACCAGGCGTCTGAGCCTGCCCGTCGTTAGTTGTCGCCAGGCGCACAAGGCAGCCACCAGCAATAGGTACCTGACTACGGTAGACACATACGGAACGGCAGATCCCAGCCATTGCGGAAGTATCGTCAGGAACGTGGCCGTCTGCAGCAGCTTTTGCAGGCCGTACATTCCGCTGAAAAGTCCCCACCATATCAGAGTGCGAACACCCCTGCGCCCGCGCATCGCTGCGATCACGCTGGCCGTCGCTCCAACGGCTAGGAAGACCGTCCCCAGGACGATATTGAGTACATCGCCGCGAAGTGCTTCCAGGGCTGCATTTGCCGTGTTCATGCTATGACCGTAAGTTACTTCTGCGGCAGCATTCTGTCCACGGATTATGTTGCGGGAAGGAATCTATCTGTGACGCGGGTGCCGCATCCTTGCGAAGCAAGGGTGGGAGTTCGGTAGGGCCCGACTTTAGTCGGGACGCAATTGACTCACATCAAGAACCGGCTTTAGCCGCTGGGGCAATTACCGTAACTGCCCGGTGCCCCGTTCAAGCCCGGGTTTGATCATCGACTCTTTTTTCGCGTATCTCCTGGGCAATCACCAGGATCGCACCTCAGGACTAGCGTAAGTGGGGACGGTGTTCCCGCCGTGCTGATTGTCTTTGGGTCAGAACTAAACTGGCTGAAGTGGTGGCCGCTAATATTGATGTACGCCTGAATCTTATACTGCGTGCCTTGGAGAAGCTCCAGGGTGGCATGTCCGTCTTGGTCCGTCCTCCAGTCGCCCACAGCGGAGTCGGGCCAGCGCTGGTCGTGAACCGAAAACCAGACACCGGACACGGGTCGCCCATCCGGCCAAAGGACCGTCACCTGTTGTTCCACTTTCTGTCGAGGCAATGGTTTGGGAAGCGTGAAGATCAAACCCGTAATCTTCTGCCCCACGCCTACTTCAATGACCTTCGCATGGCGGCAATTGGAGGTCCCAGTTCCGGAGTAATAACTGGGAGGGTAGAGGGCCTCATCACTGGCCCTGGCGTCCATGGTATTGACACCCAACATGTATTTCCCCGGAGGCACTTCTGCCCACTCGAAGAATCCGAGTTCGTCTGTCTCTACCCCGCCTACAAACCTAGGGTGAGTGTCGCAACGGGGTGACAGCAGTTCGATCTCCGTTTTCGCGGCTGGTTTGCCTTTCGAAGTCATGACCCGGCCAGCGATACGGCCGCGAAGAAGCCGTGTCCATATCGGGAAATCGACACACCCCCGGTCCACCAAATGAATTTTGGTCCCGGCCGGGGAGTATTGCGAGTCGAGTTCAGGCTTCACGATGTAATCGCCGGACGGAAGGGAATCAAGACGGAACGTGCCGTCTGCGGCGGTCCGCGTTTCGCGCGAAACGGGCCCTTCTATGCGCAGCGCAATGCCTGACAGGGGTTTTTGATTTGTACTACTATTTTCTATATCGGTGCGTAGCTCTTCCACCACGCCTTTTAGGTATCCGGTGCCGGGGGGCGGCAGGTGACGAAAGCTGTCGAGAATCCAATCGTTCGGGTCCGCCTCACGCGTACCGCTGCAGTAGCCTGTGTAGAGAAGGTCATCCGTGAGATCCGCAAAAACCAGGTAGTCCTTACCGACGCTGAACGAGAAATCACAGCTGGTTGTCGTGCTTACGAGTTGGCCGTGTTCGTTACGTGCCGGGGGCGGAGAAGCATGTGTATAGATCGCCACCTCCTTAGGCAAAGGATTTCCCATATTTTCGCTGATGGAAAACAATGTCTTCTTGGCCCAGCGCACCGGCTTGCCGTTGGCCGCAGGAATTGAAACCAGTTCCTCCGACATTGCCCGACCGACAAACACCGCAGCATGTCCCTTACCCGCTCCCGCACAACCGTATTTCACAGCATCAAAGACGCACGAACACCCCCATAGAGATGGTGTCGAGAAAGTCAAAACCGCTACCAACAGCAAGAAGAGAAGAAGAGCCGAGCGTGTTCCGACCAGCATAGTTGCATTTCCTCTCGTAACCCGATCAATGATCGGAAACGCCAGCAGTGTCGCTGCACAATGCCCCTGTTTGTCGGAGCACAATTAAATCAACACGAAAGCCGTAGGGCAACAAAATTCGGACTACGGTTCTTACCGAAGGGGCACAGCCCCGTCCCGAAAGACGGTGAGTCGCCGACGCTACGAACAAGAACCGGCAAGATGCCGCCGGGCCAGCCGGAGACCAGCGCTCCAAATCAGTCCAACTGCTTCTTCAGTTCGAACAGCAGGTTCAGCGCCTCGATGGGTGAGAGGCGATTGATGTCGGCTTCGCGCAGGCGATCGACGATCTGCTGCGACAGCGGCGTGAACATCGTTAGCTGCACGTTCGACGATGCGTCGTGATCGTCCGACTCGAGTTCGTCGGTGACGCGGCGTCCGGCGGATTCATGTTCGTGCAGCACTTCGCGGGCGCGATCGATCATCTCGTTGGGCAGTCCGGCGAGCTTTGCGACTTCGATGCCGTAGCTCCGGTCGGCCGCTCCGGGTTCGACGCGGCGCAGGAAGACGATGCCTCCGGCGTTCTCTTTCACCGACACGTGATAGTTCTTCACGCCGCTGAGTTTGTCTTCGAGCTCAGTGAGTTCGTGATAGTGCGTGGCGAAGAGCGTCTTGGCCCGCACGCGCGCATGGATGTATTCGACAGCGGCCCACGCGATTGCCAAGCCGTCATAAGTCGCGGTGCCGCGTCCGATCTCATCGAGCAGGATGAGCGAGCGCGGAGTGGCCGTGTTCAGGATCGCCGCCGTCTCGGTCATCTCAACCATGAAGGTCGAGCGTCCGCGGGCGAGGTTGTCAGCGGCTCCGATACGCGTGAAGATTCGATCGACGATGCCCGTGCGCATCGAGCGCGCCGGGACGAACGATCCCATCTGCGCCATGATGGCCAGCAGTGCGGCCTGGCGCAGATAGGTAGATTTGCCGCCCATGTTCGGTCCGGTGATGAGCAGTACGGCGTGTGTCTCCGGATGCAGATAGAGATCGTTAGGAATGAAGCGATCAGCGCCGCCGGTCAGATCGAGCCGTTCGACAACGGGATGACGCCCTTCGACGACCTCGATGTCATTGCTGTCATCGAACTGCGGGCGACAGTAATTTCGTTCGAAAGCAATGTGCGCGAAGTTTGCCAGAACATCAACTTCTGCCAGCGCCAACGCAGTCTGACGAACGCGCTTGGCTTCTGCGGCAATTGCAGCACGGAGTTCGGCGAAGATGCGACGCTCGATGTCGATGATCTTTTCTTGCGCGTCGAGGATCTTGGCTTCGTACTCTTTGAGCTCGGGCGTGGTGAAGCGCTCCGCGTTGACCAGCGTCTGCTTACGTTCGTAATCGTCAGGCGCGCGATCGAGATTGGCCTTGCTGATCTCGATGTAGTACCCGAAGACGTTGTTGAACTTGACCTTGAGCGACGTGATTCCGGTACGCTGGCGTTCGCGCTCCTCAACCCGCGCGAGATATTGCTTGGAGTTGTGGCTCACGTAGCGCAGATCGTCGAGCGTGGCGTCGAGTCCGGCGGCAATCACGCCTCCGTCGTTGAACGTCAGTGGCGGCTCGGGAACGATGGTGCCTTCGATCCGCGTGCGCAGATCCTGGAGTTCGTCGATATTCGCGTGAAGAGTTGAGAGTCGCGGAAACGTGGTGCCCCGTTCAAGCCCGCCGTTGGCTTGCGCGGGATCGAAGAACTTATTTAGTGAGATACGCACCGCAGGCAGTTTTCGCAGGGAAGCAGCAAGGGCCAGCACGTCCCGCGGATTCGCGGTTTCCAGCGTGATCCGGCTCAGCAGCCGTTCGATATCGAGGATGCCATCGAGTGAGCGCCGGAGTTCCTCACGCGAGATCATGTCGGCATGCAGCGCAGTGACCGAGTCGAGGCGTCCGTTGATTTCAACCAGATCAATCGAAGGCCGCAGCATCCAGGCCCGCAGCAGGCGCTTGCCCATCGGCGTGATCGTCGCGTCGAGTGCGCGGAAGAGCGTGATGCCATCACCCTGCGCGGCGAAAATAGGCTCGATCAGTTCGAGATTGCGAACCGTGACCGCGTCGAGCACGAGGCAGTTCTGGCGCTCGTAGTAGCCGATACGGTCGATGTGATCGAGCGAACCGCGCTGCGTGGTGCGAATGTAATGCAGGATAGCTCCGGCGGCGCAGCCAGCGGCGGTCTTGCCCGAGAGGCCGAAGCCTTCCAGCGAGAGCACGCCGAAGTGGTTCTCGACCTGCGGAAGGGCGTAGTCGGGGGCGAAGATCCAGTCTTCAAGGGGAGTGAGCGCGTAAGGATTCCCGTTCAGACCGGGCTGGAGATTCCCCACGTTAGCTTCGCGTACGTGGGGCACCGTTGTTTGCTTCGCTTCGAATAAGGGAATCGACGACCCGAACAGAACTTCCCTTGGACGGAGCTGTTCGAGTTCGTCGCAGATACGGCGTTCGGCGTCGTGGCCGCGGAATTCGGTAGCGCGGAACTCTCCGGTACTGAGGTCAAGCGCTGCGAAGCCGACGACCACGCTGCCGCCATCTTTGTTCGATTCTTGGTGGTGCGCGATTGCGGCCAGGAAGTTGTTTTCCTCGGAGTTGAGCGACGCGTCAGCCGCGGTTCCGGGAGTGACAATGCGAGTCACTTCGCGGCGCACAATGGTCTTCGTCTTTTTGGGGTCCTCCATCTGCTCGCAGATGGCGACCTTGAATCCCTTGCGGATGAGCTTGGAGATGTAGTTCTCGGCTGCGTGGTAGGGCACTCCGCACATGGGCACGGCAACGCCCTTTTCCTTGTTGCGTGACGTTAGCGTGATTTGGAGTTCGCGAGCGGCAGTCACGGCGTCGTCGAAGAAGAGTTCGTAGAAATCGCCGAGGCGGAAGAAGACGAGCGTGTGCGGATGCTCTTTTTTAATGGCGGCATACTGCCGCATCAGGGGTGTGGAGGCCTCGGTCATCATCGTGAATCGCTGGAAATCGGAGTATAGCAAGAGATCGGGTGAATTTGTGATCTGGTGATCGGGTGATCGAAAAAGATTGGCGAAGAGCACGCGAGCCGCTGATTCGTTTACTATTTGTGCATGGAGCTACGTAAGGATCCGATTACGCGTTCATGGGTGATCACCGGGGATGATTTGCCGGGGCCTCCGGCGGAAGAAGGCGTTTGCCGTTATTGTCCGGAGCACAGTGACAAGGTGCAAGTAGTCTCGAGCAGGCCATCGGTCGATGGCGGGCCGTGGTCATCGCGGGCAGTTGTCCACCCGGGGGCGCTGTATCACGTTGAAGGTGACCCGGGCCGAAGGGCAGACGGCATCTACGACCGCATGAGAGCGGTTGGGGCTCATGAAGTGCTGGTCGAGAATCCGCGACACGATCGCGAGCTATGGAACGCAAGCGCCGAGGAGATCGAGCAGTATCTCCTGCTGATTGCGCAGCGCATCATCGATCTGAAGCAGGATAGGCGATTCAAGTACATCACTGTCTACAAGGATCACGGTGAGGTTGCAGGGCAGGATTTTGCGCACCCGACGTCGCAGTTGATCGCCACTACATTCGTTCCGCGGCGCGTGCTGTACGAACTGCGGGCGGGCCGTGAGTACTTCGCGGAGAAGGAGCGATGTGTCTTTTGCGACATTCTGGCGCAGGAGGAGCGGCAGGCGGTGCGGCTGGTCGAGACGCACGGGGACTTCCTGGCGCTGTGTCCGTATGCGCCGCGTGTGCCGTTTGAGACCTGGATTACCGCGCGAACACATGATGCGTCATTTGAGAGATTCGCACTGGCTAGGGCCGGCGCGGTGCGGGACTTGGCAGTGTTGCTGAAGAACACCTTGCGACGGATACGCACGGTGACGACTGACTTCCACATGGTTCTTCATACGTCACCAAACACGTTGCACAAGTCTGCCGTGCTTGGGTACTGGAAGACGCTGGATGACGACTATCACTGGCACATCGAGATTCTTCCGATTTTGAAGAACAAGGCCAAGAGCTACACGGTAAAGGAGACCTACTTCACTCCCGTGAGTTCCGAGACGGCTGCGGCAAAACTGCGCGAAGCCAAGCTGGAGTAGCGATGGCGGTACGGCGTCTGAAGACGTACACGGGGCAGACCGGGTATGTATATCAGTACTACTTTGTGGGCCAGCGGCTGGCGCTTGAGGGTGAGCCGGCCACCGAGTATGTGTTCGACGTTAGCAGCGACCGACGGTCCTTCTTTGCGGTCAGCATTTTCGTGCAGGAGAGCGCGTTGCGGGCATGGGCCGCGAGTCACGGCAGAGGACTATCGGAGCCGGAGCAGTACGCGATAGGAAAGATGGCTCTGTTCCAGGCGTTCGATGAAGTGAGCGATGTAGCTGGTTCGGCGCGGCGGTTCGTTGTGACTCCTGAAATAATTGAAAGCCTTGTAGAGACTCTGGATCTCTAATGAACAGGTCACGGCGGTCGCTGGCGTCTGTAACTGTCTTTCCGTACACTGATTTGTAAGAAGTTATAATCGATTTAACTGAGTAGCCGGCCCGCTGGCACGGACTGGTTCGTGGGACGATACAAGTTATGCCCTTGATTTGGCTGCGAGTCGCCGTTGGTTTCTACGCGGTGGGACTGCTCTATGCGCTCGCTCTGCTCAACAAACGAGGCGACTACCTCTTGCGCGGATTCATCTTGCCCTGCGTAGGACTTGGCATGTTGTTCCATTTTGTGTCGCTGGTTGAGGGGATAGTGCTTGAGCACATGACACTGGGCTCGGTGCATTTCGCCGAGTCGGTGCTCGCATTTTTCATCATGTTTCTCTTCATGGTGGTCAGGGTCCGGTATAAGACCACGTCGCCGGGGATATTTGTTTTTCCTTTGGTTTTCCTGCTTACATTTGCGTCGGCAATCGGGCAGCGTCCGCTGGCGTTGTCGAATCCAGTTCTGCGTAACGGATGGGTCGGCATTCATATCGCGCTGATATTTGCTGGCTATGCGGCGCTGGTGCTGAGTTTTGTTGCGAGTCTGCTCTATCTGGTGCAGACGCGAAATCTGAAATCGAAACTCAAGAATGCGACTGCGGGAGGTTTCTTCTCGAGGCTGCCGGCTTTGGAAGTGATCGATGATATCGGGTACAAGTCGTTGATTCTGGGCTTCCCGTTCATGACGATCGGCCTTGTGATGGGTGCGGTGATCGCCGAGCGCAGCTTCGGTTCGATGTACTTCATGCACCCCAAGGTCATGCTTTCTCTATTGATGTGGGCTGTATATGTTGTGCTGCTGTACACGCGCTGGAATTCGGGATGGCGCGGACGCAGGGCGGCGTACCTGGCTACGGTGGCGTTTGTGGCCGCCATTGGTGCTTGGGCTGCCAGCTATTTCAGCGTGATGCATAGGTTTGTGGCTCCATGAACTTTGTACTAACGGGTGTGAATCACAAGACCGCGCCGGTGGATGTGCGCGAGCGCTTTGCCATACCCGAAAAGCAATTGCCAGACGCTCTGCAACGTCTTGTGCAGCATCCGGGAATTGAAGAGGGGTTGATCATCTCGACCTGCAACCGCGTTGAGTTTGCGGCACGGACGCTGAACGGCAGCGCTGATCTACACGGATTCCTTTCTGAGTATTTCGGAGTACCTCGCACGGAATTTGAGCAGTATCTCTACGATCATCGTGATGAGAACGCGGTGCGGCATGTGTTTCGGGTGGCATCAAGCTTGGACTCGATGGTAATAGGAGAGCCGCAGATTCTGGGCCAAGTGAAAGAGGCCTACGCGACGGCGCGTGCGGTAGGGACGGTCAACTCGCAACTGGATGCGCTGTTTACGCGTTCCTTTGCTGTGGCGAAGAAGGTAAGGAATGAGACGGCGGTTGGGACGTCGGCGGTGTCGGTCGCGTCGGTTGCCGTGGATCTGGCGAAGAAGATTTTTGGCTCGCTGGCAGGGAAGCACGTGTGCCTGGTGGGCGCGGGCAAGATGAGCGAGCTGGCGGCGCGGCATTTGCTGGCGCATGGTGCGGGGAGCATTTTCGTTGCGAATCGTACGTACGAGCGCGCGGTGGTTCTGGCAGAGAAGTTCAACGGCGAAGCCATGCGGTTCGAGAATATCTACGACACGCTAGACCGTGCCGACATCATCATCACCTCGACGGGAGCACCGCACGCGATTTTCCGGCGTGAGCATGGTGAGAAGTTCTTGAACCGCCGACGCAATCGTCCGATGTTCTTCATCGACATAGCGGTGCCGCGGGATGTCGATTCGGGGATGAACGATCTGGACGGCATCTTCGTGTACGACATCGACGACCTGCAACAGGTGGTCACGGCGAACATGAAGGACCGCGGGCAGGAAGCGGCGAGGGCCGAGGCTATCATTCAAGATGAAGTGGCGCGGTTCATGGCCCGGTTGCAGACGCTGGACGTTGTGCCAACGATCGTGTCATTGCAGGACCATCTGGAGACGATACGGCAGGCGGAAATCGATCGTGTTCGAGGAAAGCTGGGAACGCTTACTCCCGAACAGGAGATGGCCATCGAGGCGATGTCGCGAGGGATCATCAACAAGATTATGCACACGCCGATCACGACTCTGAAGAGCGCGGCACGGAATCAGGAAGCGACGACCGTAGTGGATCTTGTCCGGCGCATCTTCAACCTGCGCGACTCCCGCAAAGCCGCTGGAGCAGGCGATTCGGATGCCGGCGGCGACCAGGAAACAGGAACATAATGGCGAAACTCAGAATCGGTTCTCGTGGTTCTCAACTTGCGCTCTGGCAGGCGAACCACATAGCGGCATCGCTGCGCGAGAAGGGGCACGATGTCGAGATCGAGATCATCAAGACCACTGGCGACAAGATTCTCGATGTTGCCCTCGCGAAGGTCGGCACGAAGGGCATGTTCACGAAGGAGATCGAGGACGCGCTGCTGGAAGGGCGCGTCGATCTGGCAGTGCATAGCCTTAAGGACTTGCCCACGGAGTTGGCGGCCGATTTCGAGATTGCGGCGATTACCACGCGAGAGCATCCGAACGACGTATTTCTGTCAGTCAGATACAACAGCGTCGCGGAATTGCCGCAGGGTGCGCGTGTGGGGACGAGCAGCTTGCGGCGGCAGGCTCAGTTGAAAGTGCTGCGGCCGGATTTGGATATTCATCCGCTGCGGGGAAATGTTGATACGCGCATTCGCAAGCTTGAGCAAGGCGAATACGATGCGATCATTCTCGCGGCAGCGGGACTGAATCGACTGGGTAAGACCCAACTTGTTAAGCAGGTGATTGCACCTGAAATGATGTGCCCGGCGGCAGGGCAGGGCGCATTGGGGATTGAGATACGAGCGGGCGACACGCGCATGCGCGAGATACTCGAGTTCCTTGATGACAAGAATGCGCGAGCGACGACAAGCTGCGAGCGGGCGCTGCTGAATCAATTGGGCGGTGGATGCCAGGTTCCGATCGGGGCGCATGCGATAGTTGCTGATGGCAAGCTCCATCTCTATGGAGTTGTTGCTCGCCCGGATGGAACGCTCATACTTCGTGAGCAGATGACTGGGACGGATCCGGTTGAACTCGGCGAGAGAGTTGGGAAGAAGTTGCTGGCCGAGGGTGGGCAGCAGATTTTGGACGAGGTGTACAGTCAGGCGGCGGCTGCACCACAGCAACCGTAGCCTCTACTTCGGTATTTCCTCTATCACGGACTCGCCTTCAGAGTGATTGCCACAAGTCCATCGCCAGTTTTCGCGTAATCGATATCGTCCGTCTGGCAGGATTTCAGGAACGGAGTGACACTCGCCCGTCATGAAGTCGCCTTCGCTGTTGACGTGCTCGTAGTGCATGTCCAGAGATCCGTCAGCTTCCAACTTGGCGACCAGCGTCCCGAAAACGATGCTTCCTCCGCCGTAAGTTGCCCAGACGATGCGATCTTGTTGGTGGTAGTGAAAAAGCGTTTCACTGCTCACCTCGCCGTTGGGCGAATTACTGACGCTCCGAAAAACGCGCCCGTCATAGTTGAATTGCATGTGGCCAAGCATACTTGATAGTTTCGAGCAATGGACATTCGTTTAGAAGTCAGGCAGTACGAGCAGCGGGATTTGGACGAACTGCATGCGCTAGTTGTTCACACCGTTAGTACCTCGTATCCGGCCCATTATCCTCCAAGAGCAGTGCAGTTCTTCGTAGAGCATCATGCGCCGGAAAAGATCGTGGCGGATGGAGCTTCGGCGTTCGTCGTCGTCGCGTTCGTTGATGGGCGAATGGTCGCCACCGGTACGCTGGCGCGGGGTGAGATAGCCCGCGTCTTTGTATTGCCGGAATTGCAGGGCCACGGCATCGGCAAGACCATCATGGATCGGATTGAGGACGAGGCGCGGCACTTGGGGCTGAGCCGAGTGGTTCTGGACGCATCACTTCCGGCGTTTGGGTTCTATTCGGCTCGCGGATATCGGAAGTGTTCGGATGAGAAGTTGGATGTCGGCGAGAACCAGGAACTGCGGTACTATCGCATGGCGATGGAACTCAATACGACTTGGTAGATCGGGAAGACGAAGACTATGAAACGGTCGAAGAAATCAAAGAAGCCTCTCGCAGGGAAACGCATCATCATTGGCCGTGCCAAGGCGCAGGCGGGATCGCTGGCGAGACTGTTGCGCGAGCGGGGCGCTAAAGTGACCGCGATTCCGTTCATTGAGATTCGTCAACCGAAGTCGTTTAAGCCGCTCGACACTGCCTTGCGCGAGATACTTGAGTACGACTGGCTGATTCTGACGAGCGTGAACGGCGTCGACGCGCTGTTCGAGCGAATGAAAAAGCTGAAGCTGGAGGTCGGCTGGATTGCACATCTGCGGATTGCGGCGATTGGTCCGGCGACAAAGGAAGCAATCGAGAAGCATGGGCTGGATGTCCACGTGGTTCCGAAGGAGTACGTGGCCGAGTCGGTGGTGAAGGCGCTGAAGAAGCGGACTGAAGGAAGGCGAGTGCTACTGGTTCGCGCGAAAGTCGCGAGGGATGTGATTCCGAACGAACTGCGCAAAGCAGGCGCGGCGGTGGATGTGATTGAGGCTTACGAGACAGTTTTGCCGAAGACATCGCGCGCCGAGCTGATGAAGGCTTTCAAGGACGCACGAAAGCGTCCGGATGTGATCACGTTTACTAGCTCGTCGACGGCGAGGAACTTTGTGGAACTCATCGGTGAGCGGGCGGCTTATTCCGGGATGCTGGACGGAGTGAAGCTGGCGTCAATCGGGCCGGTGACAACGGCCACATTGAAGGAACTGGGATTGAAGGCAGATATCAGGGCGAAGGAGTATACGATCCCCGGCCTGGTTGAGGCGATAACGACGAGTCTTGAATCTTGAATTCGAAACCCCGCTCAGACCAAGATCAGGCTTGAACGGGGCGCCATCGCTACCTAGGGTTTCGCGTTCTTGTGAATCTCGACGGTGCTCCACGTCTTGTCAGCGGCGTGGCAGATGTTTTCCAAAAGACAATCGGCGCATTTAGGCTGGCGGGCAACGCAGAGGGCGCGTCCGTGCAGGATGATCTGGTGCGCGAAGACAATCCACTTGTCCCGCGGGATGACGCGCATAAGGTCCTGCTCGATGTTCTTGGGATCGTCGTTGGTGGTCAGCTCCAACCGGCGCGAGATGCGGTGGACGTGAGTGTCCACGACGACGCCTTCGGCCTTGTGGAACCAGGTGCCGAGAACGACATTCGCCGTCTTGCGGGCGACGCCGGGCAGCGAGAGGAGTTGATCCATGTCGTCGGGAACCTTGCCGCCGAAATCGTTGACTATCGCTTGTGCTGCTCCGACGACGGACTTCGACTTGTTCCGGAAGAAGCCGGTGGACTTGATGTCGGGCTCAAGCTCTTCGGGTCTGAGGGCGGCGAAATCCTGAACAGTCGGATATTTCTGGAACAAGCTGGGGGTGACCATGTTCACGCGGGCGTCGGTGCATTGCGCAGAGAGGATGGTAGCCACGAGGAGTTCCCATGCACTGCTGTGGTGGAGAGCGCAGGTCGCTGCAGGATAAGTTGCGTCGAGGCGCTTCAGGATATCGGAAACGCGATCGGGTGAGGTTGGATTGTAGCCAGCTGGGGTTTTGCTCGTCGGTTTCGCCTTCTTGGGCGTGGGGAGCGCGGTAGTTTTCTTTGGCGTCTTCGAGACGATCGGACTACTCTTTGCTGCGGCCTTGGGCACGCCTTCGTGGCGTCCGGCTTTGGATGGCTGGCGGGGAATCGTTCCTCTGACCATGGCACAAGTGTAATACGAGGGAGGGGAAATCCCCACGTTAGCTGCGCGAACGTGGGGCACCGTTGTGAATCAACCAATCCGCTCCAGCATGTCTTCCACCGAGACGCGTACGCAGGTGATTCGGGGTTGGTCGCGCTCAGTGTAGGGGCTGATATCTATCTCCTTGGCCTGCATCATTCGGTCTTGGTATTCGTCGGGGCTGTCGGTTTCGACGACGATAATGAAGTCCTGCTCGTCCAGGCCGAAGGAGTAGACGACGTTCAAGCGCGTATTCGGGAAATCACTGCTCAGCTTGATCAATTCGTGGACCATGCGGCGGCGTTCTTCGAACGGGAGCATGTACCACGAGCGCGTGCGGATAAGAGGGTAGACGCAGAGGTAACGGTATCCGCCGGGCCGGGCGACTCCGCGAAGGGCGTGGTCGGATTTCTCGTCTCCGATGGCATACTGAGAATGTCGAGTCATGCCCAACATGGCGCGGGTCAAGGTGATGTAGCCGCCTAGACGGGTGCGAAGGACATCTGAAGCCATTTCCTGTAAACAGTCGAGGGAGTAGCAGATGCGCCACATCATGAAGTCCGAGTCGGCGCGGATTCCGACGGTGGAGTAGGTGAGCGTGCGCATGGTGTCGGCAACCTGCCACCTCGTGATTACCTCGGCGAACTCGCGGCGGTGTTCCTCACGCTCCGCCAGAGATAAACGGCGCCACTCGGACGCCACTTTGAAGAAAGAAAAATTAACGAACTGCCGGCGTTGCGACTCTTTCGCGTTCATGGTTCACCGTCCTGCGCGGCACTGCCGTGCTTGAAACCGGAAATCATAGCAAGAAAAGGAACGAACTGGGCATAGGAAACATCTTTGTACATAGCGGGTTGGCCGATGGCGCCGTGGTCCGGCTAGAATGGCTCGATGAGCGACTTCGTACTGACGAGCATCGAGTGGGTGCTTGGAGTGATGGTCGCTGCCACTCTCGCCGTTCTATGTTGGGCTCCATCGTTGTACGGCGCGGCCTGGCGGATCGCCAAAGACATTGGTTTTGTGCAGCGCAGAAAGAATTGATCATCCTGGAGAATCGTTAATGTCGACAAATGTTCAGACGGCGATTGCCGAGTTACAGCAAGTTCCACTCACGCTGGAAGGCTATTCTGTGCTGCACCAGATGGTGCACTTCAAATGGAATGCCTGGAAACGCCTGTCCGAGGGAGACAAGGCAGAGATCGTCAAAGAGGCAACGGCTGTTCTGGGCGAAATGGAAGGCAAGGGCTACACGGCTGTCTACTCGATGCTGGGTCACAAGGCTGATCTGATGGTCATGCACTTTCGAGACAGCTTTGACGATCTGAATGCCGCGGAACTTCGGCTGAGCCGTCTTGCACTGAGCGATTACTTGAGCCTCTCGTCATCGTATCTGTCGGTGATCGAGTTGGGCTTGTACGAGTCGACAATCAAGCTCTATCGCGCGCTGGCTGAGCGGGGGGTTGAGCCTCACTCGGAAGAATGGAACAGGGAAGTAGCGGAAACCTTGCAGCGGCAGAAGAATGCCATGCACGCACGGCTGTTCCCGAAAATTCCTGACACGCGCTACGTGTGCTTCTATCCCATGGATCGCAAACGTGGCGAGGACAAGAATTGGTACACGTTGCCGATCGAAGAACGCGGGCGCCAGTTGAACGAACATGGGACGGTAGGGCGGCGTTACGCCGACACGGTCAGGCAGATCATCAGTGGATCGATCGGGTTCGACGACTGGGAATGGGGAGTTGACCTGTTCGCCAACAATCCGCTGGTCTACAAGAAGTTGATCGCTGAAATGCGCTACGACGAGGTCAGCGCCGTTTACTCGAATTTTGGTGCGTTCTATGTTGGTATTCGGGTTCCGGCGGCTCAGCTTGGAAGCCTTCTGAATGGGAATTTACCTCAAAGCAAAAGCCAAGGTTGACGTATCGGAGTTGCACGAATAATCTGACAACGCATGGCAATTAAGGCAATCCAACTCGGACAAGTGTGGCGAAAAGACGACACCGGCGAGAATTATCTGGTCACGAAGCTTTATCGCGAGCTTTTCACTCAATTCGTAATGCTGCGAAGAACCCAGGATGCCGCGAACGCTGATACCATTCGCTTAAAAGTACTGCGTACCGATGACGGTCTGACCCTACCTGGCTATACCTTCACCCAGGACACAACGGATTTCTAGTCCGCATCTCAGTCGTGTTGATGTCTGGAGTAGTTGCCAGCCCGGCGTCCATCGTAAATACTTACTAAGCGACCAAGGACGAACGAAAGCTAAATGATTTCCAAAATAATCGCCCTACTAAGTGTGTTCATCATCGCGGTTATAGCGAAGAGTGGGTACTTCGGGATAATGCTGCTGATGGCGATCGAATCGGCGTGTATCCCCTTGCCCTCTGAGGTGATTATGCCGTTCTCGGGCTATAACGTGTTCGCAGGCGCGATAGATCCCATTCTGCGCATCAAGTTCTCGCTTCTTTGGGTCGCGACCTTCGGCGCACTAGGCTGCAATCTGGGTTCACTGGTGGCATATGAGATCGGCTACTATGGCGGACGGCCCCTGGTGGAGAGGTACGGGTCGTATATCTTCTTGAGCGAGAAGGAATTAAGTTGGGCGGATCGATTCTTCAAGCGCTTCGGCGATGCGACCGTGTTCCTCAGTCGATTGCTGCCGGTGATCCGTACGTTCATCGCATTGCCAGCGGGGGTCGCGAGGATGCCGCGCTTGCGTTTTCACGTTTACACCTTCCTCGGTTCGTGGCCTTGGTGTTTGGGGCTAGCGTGGATTGGCATGAAGCTGGGCGAGAAGTGGGACAGCGATCCACGGCTTAAGATATGGTTTCACCGATTTGACTTCGCGATCGCTGGAATCATCCTGTTGGGCGCGATATGGTTCGTGTACTCGCGATGGAAACACCGGATTAAGGTGGAAAACGGCGTCCGGGAGACGGCCTAGAGTGCCAAATCGCGATTCCACCCAATGCAGAATTGAGACGGTTCAATGCAGCTACTAGCCGCTGAGTGGTTTGTTTTGCAAATCTCAACTCAGTGAGAGAGACTTACTCGTTATTCATTAACACCTTATCCTACTGGAGTTGACGATACAAAATGGCGTCTGAGCAGAAGAACGTTCAACAGAACACGGCGGCACGAAAGGGAAGTGACATCGCGCCCGCAAAAGGCAAACTGGGTGTGATGATTCCCGGCATGGGTGCCGTAGCGACGACCTTTGTGGCCGGCGTGGAAGCAGTGCGCAAAGGACTCGCAAAGCCGATCGGCTCGTTGACCCAGATGGGTACAGTCCGCCTCGGAAAGCGCACGGACGGCCGTTCGCCTAAGATTGACGAATTTGTGCCGTTGGCTTCCCTCGATGACATGGTGTTTATGGGCTGGGACCCTCTTGAGTACAACGCGTATGACTCCGCCATGAAGTCAGGCGTGCTCGAGAAAGATCTGCTGAATCAGATGAAGGACTTCCTCCTGTCCGTGAAGACCGAGCCTGCCGTATTCGACCAGAATTTCGTGAAGCGGTTGGAAGGCAAGCACGTCAAGACCGGCAAGAACAAGATGGATCTTGCGGAGCAGGTTCGTGCGGATATCCGCAACTTCAAGAAGTCGAGCGGCGCTGAACGCTTGGTGATGATCTGGTGCGGTTCAACCGAAGTCTTCATTAAGCAGTCGAAAGCACATGAGACGGTTGAAGGTTTTGAAAAGGCCCTGGTCGATAACGACGAGACTATCGCGCCGTCGATGATTTATGCATACGCCGCGATGAAGGAAGGCGTGCCGTTTGCGAATGGCGCACCGAACCTCTCGACCGACATTCCGGCAATGCTGGAACTGTCGCGCAAGAACGAAGCTCCGATCTGCGGTAAGGACTACAAGACGGGCCAGACGCTGATGAAGACCATTCTGGCGCCGGGCTTCAAGTCGCGTATGCTCGGACTGAGCGGCTGGTTCTCGACCAACATACTAGGTAATCGTGACGGTGAAGTTCTGGACGATCCGGGCTCGTTCAAGACGAAGGAAGAGTCGAAGCTGAGCGTCCTGGAGCACATTCTCCAGCCGCAGCTCTATCCGGAACTGTACGGCAACATCTGCCACAAGGTACGTATTAACTACTATCCACCCCGCGGCGACAACAAGGAAGGCTGGGACAATATTGACATCTTCGGCTGGCTCGGATACCCGATGCAGATCAAGGTCGATTTCCTGTGCCGCGACTCAATCCTTGCCGCCCCGATCGTTCTTGATGTTGTACTGTTCATGGATCTGGCGAAGCGCACACCGGAGCTGAAAGGCCTTGGCATTCAGGAGTGGCTGAGCTTCTACTTCAAGTCCCCGATGACGGTTCCGGGCCTCTATCCGGAGCACGATCTGTTCATCCAGTTGATGAAGCTGAAGAACACCTTGCGCCACATGAGGGGCGAGGAATTGATCACTCACCTGGGACTCGAGTATTACGACTAATCGGTTCTGAGTTTCAGATTCGTATAAAGGCCGCCTTCGTTTGGCGGCCTTTTTCTGTGGCCAATAATCGTGCTTCCGGCACTCGTGGCAGAGCATCTTAGCAGTAATGCGATGGGGGCGGGCGGTATTTCCTGTATTGCTGGTTGCACTTAATGCTTTCGCTGGTACTCCGGGCAGCTTCCGTGGTGTTCTGTACAAGGGTACGGACTCAAAGCCGGGATGGTGGTACGTGGTAGGGAAAAATGATTCTCTCCGGCTGGTCTATGTCGGGAAGGCGACGGTGATCTACGGCGAAGAGGTTCCAGAATCAGACCGTAAGCGGGTTCCGGCACGATCATTGGCGGCAGGTGCGGAAGTCAGGGTCACCGCTGAGCAGGATGGCAAGGGAGCTTGGAGGGCGGTCGAGGTAGAGATTCTGAGCATCAAGGGGACTAAGGGCAGGACTCAGGCACTGGAGAGGGCTCCGATTCATCACTTGCCAGTAATCGCGCCGAAACTACTAATGGGCAACAGGGTTACAGATTGGTGGCGGCCAGGACTGCGTCCTAAGTTTCTCTGACCTGAGGAAGTATGTTCTAGCGCGTTTCAGCGGTGTTGTGAGCGTTTCGAAGTGCCCTGGGAGGGTATAATCTGAGGTGGACAGCCCGCACTTTTGTCGTGGATTGATCTGAAGGAGTAGCTTATGAGGAATCGAATGCTGTCGATGGTCACCGTTGTGCTCGTCGGCCTTCTGTTTATGTTGCCGATTGCAGGAGCACAGTCGACTTCGCCGGATCCTGCGGCACAGCAGCCGACAGCGTCTTCCCAACAGGGCGACCTTGGCCAGCAAGCGCCTGCTGCCAGTCAGACTCCTGACGTTTCGGAGCAAAAGCCGTCCGATAGTGCCCCCGACGCGAAAAAGGACACGAAAAAGAAGGACAAGTCAAAGACGGATGAGATGAAGGCCGACAAGGAGAAGCACGACGGATCGAAGAACGATCTCGATTCGATCGGCAACCGCAAGGTCGGCAAAGGGGGCGGTCTCGGTAACTGGTATTCGCTCGAAAAAGAGATCGCTATGGGCAAGGAATATGCCCAGCAGGTCGAATCGACGGTCAAGTTGGTCCAAGACCCGGTCGTGAACGAGTATGTGAACCGCATCGGGCAGAACTTGGTGCGAAACTCTGATGCTCGGGTACCTTTCACGATTAAGGTCATCGACGCGGACGATATCAATGCATTCGCATTACCTGGCGGCTTCTTTTATGTGAACTCAGGGCTGATACTTGCTGCCGATGAAGAGGCAGAACTCGCTGGCGTAATGGCCCACGAGATTGCTCACGTTGCGGCCCGTCATGCGACTCGTCAAATGACCCGAGCGCAGTGGGCAAATATCGGTTCCATTCCTCTCATCTTCGTGGGTGGGGGTATCGGATACGCAGTGCGTGCAGCAGCTAGCCTGGGGCTACCGATGACGTTCCTTACTTTCTCGCGCGGTTTTGAAGCCGAAGCCGACTATCTCGGCCTGCAATACATGTACAAGACCGGGTACGATCCACAGGCCTTTATCAGCTTCTTCGAAAAGATTCAGGCAAAGGAAAAGAAGAAGCCAGGCGCGCTTGCGAAAGCATTCTCAACGCACCCACAGACGCCGGATCGTATCGAGAAGTCACAAGACGAGATTGCGCACGTGCTCCCGGCGCGTGCCCAGTACGTAGTCAGCACCTCTGAGTTCGACGACGTGAAAGCGCGTCTTGCGGCCATTGAAAACCGCCGCAAGATCGTGGATGAAAAGGAAGACAAGAATCGTCCGTCGTTGCGCCGGTCTAATACCGGCAACACCGATAGCGGGGACACTAACAAGTCGGGGGATGATGATCGTCCGACGCTGAAGCGCAGGGACAACGATTAGTGGGGGCCTAACGCCCGCCCTTCAACGCCGGACTAGAATCCGGCGTTCTTCTTTTTGGCGCGGTCTACGGCCTATGTCTTGAGGCTTCTTGTTCTTGCAGGCGCAGCGCGCTAAGGCGCAGGCTGTCCTTCGAGAGTTGGTGGATCAGCAAATCTTGTGCGTCGATGGTACGCGACTGCTGAATTGAGACAGCAGTCATAAACCCCAGTCCAACTGCTAGAGCGCAAATCAGTATCCAACGGGGTCTGACACTAGCGAATTTCATCGATACCTATGAAGCTTGGAGCTGTTAGCGAGTTGTTTCAACCATGAGGTCAGCAATGAGGGTACTCGGGTCCCCGGCGCAAAACTAGGCTGCCTTAAGCGTGACAGCCGTTTCTGTTGTATCAGGCACCTTGGCAGGGGAATTAGAAAGAACTTTCATCTGATTCCAGTCGTACCCGAATTCCTTGCCGCAGTCCAGGCACACAACATAAGTGCCTGTTGCCTTTGAGGCTTGCGTTCTTCGAGCAGCTGACTTCGAAGTGATCGGAAAGCTGTAACGCCTGTGAGTACAGCCAAATAGTACGTCGAATACACCAGCCAACATCTTGCCACCCCCACAAAAAAGACTCTCCACGACTCTTGCCCGGGAGGCCAGAACTCTCTGTCAGCTACTTAGATTCGCTTCCAGCAGAAAAGGTTTTGAGAAAAGAACACTAGAGGGTAACCAGCGAGGGTAACTCCGAGGCAATACTTACAAGATCTTCTGGTGAGTTGAGAGTTTACTTATCTCAAACGCCGCTCTTGTTGGTGGCTTCTCCCGAGCTAACAGCAGGCTTTTTCTGTTCAGCGCACTTTTGAAGGATCGCCGAACGAAGACGCAATCGAAGATCATCGGGTAACTCGTATAGCTCCGATCCACGATAGATTTCGATGGTCATTTTTGTCGTGTTGCACACGACGTAACAGTTGTGGCACCAGGCAAGATGTTCGTCCAACTCTGCTTTGGTGTCGGCGTCGATGACGCCGTCAAGATAATCGGTAAGCTCTTTCAAAAAGTCAGAGCAGTTCACTTTCGCCCGTCTCCGTTCTCGTGCCGTTTGAAGTACTTGCTCAGTCTCTCCCGCAACTGTAAACGGGCTCTGAGCAGCCTGGACTTAACCGCCGGAATACTGAGATTCAGCGCTTCCGCTGTCTCTTCCGTCGAAAGACCTTCAACGTCTCGCAGCACGAACACCGTTCTAAAACTTGGCGGCAGACCGTTGATGGTCTTCGAAAGTATCTGTTTCAGTTCTGCCTGGTTATACTGCTGTTCCGGGTTCGGTGACCAGTCAGCCACTTCGCGCGGAATCGAATCCTCGTCCGTCTTAACGTCCTCATCAAGCGATACGGTCCGCTCGGGACGACGCCGGCGCAGCTTCATCAGCGCCTCGTTAACGGCAATTCTTACCAGCCAGGTGTAGAACTTAGATTGCTCCTGAAACTGGCTCAGATTACCGTACGCCTTCAGAAACGCGTCCTGCACTACGTCCTCGGCGTCTTCTCGGTTTTGCGTGATATGCTGCGCAATTCGAAAGACGTTTCGGTCGTAACGCTTAACGAGCTCTTCGAAAGCACCCATGTCGCCGGTTTTGGCGGCGCGGACCAACATCAGTTCTTCGCTGATGGGCTCGTTCTCATTAACTTTGATTGCGTCCATTATGTAGCCGATTCAGGAATTTGCGGAAGTAAATACCGCTTACCATCAATTGTAATTGCTTCCAGCGCGTTGTGAGTGCAATTTTACAAATAGACAAAATCGTTTGCCAGAGCGTAAAACCATGACAGAACTTGTTGACTGTTAATTGTCTGGCGGAGATATTGGTAAGCGCTGCGGTGAAAAGCCGGACAGTGGCTGCGGTGGTGTAACACCAACGTAACCGTATGATAAAGGCAGTGCGTTGACTCTTTCGCTAAAGTGCCTATAATCGCCATTCTGAGCGACTTTGGTCGATAATGATTGAAGATGAGAAAATCCGCGAGCTAGTTCAGGCTGCTGTTGCCGAGACTCTCGATGAGCACTTGCGTCTGCTACACGACGATGTGGTGGCTCGTGTAATGCTGTCCATCGCTCCGACGCTCCAGAGTGTTCCTCCACCGGCGCCGGCCAGCAGTTTCGTAGCTGGCTCGACGGCGAGTGATCTGAACGTCGCTATCGTCGCTCTTCAGCGCGCATCACAGCAAGTCGAGATACTGAAAACGCTGCTGGAAGGCGCGGCTGCTTTTAGCGCGCGAACGGCTTTGTTTATCTTGCGCGGCAACATGGCTGTGGGGTGGCAGGCACGAGGCTTTGCGGACAACGACGTCATCAAGGCGATCGTAATCGAAACGGGCAGCGGGACGATCAAGAACGTTATCCACGACTATGTGATAGAGAAAGTTGCGGTAGCCCTTTTCGATCCCAAATTTGCTTCGGCCATGGGAGCACCGCTGGATGGTGAATGTGTGTTGGTGCCCTTGGTTGTTCGGGGCAAGGTTGCGGCGTTGTTGTATGCGGATAGTGGAGACGAGGGCGTTCCGGTCGATTTAGCGGTGCTGGAACTGCTGTGCCGTGCGGCAGGCGACTGGATAGAGCTGCAAGCGCTTCGAAAGGCCGCTGGGGCCCCAGCTCATTATCCGATTCCTACATTGTCATCGCATGCGGCCGAGTCACTAGCAGCGCCGCATTTGCCGAGCGTTTCTGCACCTGAACCGGAGCAAGTCGACGTTCCAGAACCACCTCGTGTGGTTTCTACATTTGCCGCAGCTCAAGCTTCAGAGACGGTGATACATGCATCGGCACCCGCTGTACCGGAACCACCTCCTGTGTTTGTGGCAGAGCCTGCGCCAGTCCCCAGTCCTGCTCCTCAGGCGACTCAGCATTTGCCGATGCCCCAGGCTCCGGTTACTGTGGTAGATCCGGAGGATGAGGAACTCCATAAGAAAGCTCGACGGTTTGCGAAACTTCTCGTCGACGAGATCGTTCTTTATAACCAGCACAAGGTGCTGGAAGGGCGTCAGAATCACGATCTCTATGAGAGACTCAAGGACGACATCGAGAAGAGCCGGGCGACTTATGACAAGCGCTATGCCCAGACCTCCGTCAGTCGGGCTGACTATTTTACCCAGGCTTTGATCGCGGGTTTGGCTGATCACAATCCAATTCTGCTCGGCAGCACTTTTCCGCGCTAAACTAGAAGTAACGTGAGTATCCGGAATCTGTTTTTAATCCCGCTGTTAGTGTCTCTCATTGGCCTTAGCGCATCTGCCCAGAGCAAGTCCGCCAAGGGCACGAAGTCATTGTCCACTACTTCGGCCGCACATGCCTCGAAGAAGAAGGCATCTGCAGCCAAGGGTAAAACCACTGCGAAGTCGGCTGCGGTCCGCAAAAAGGAACGAGTCGCTGCGCAACGCCAGCTGAAGCGAATGAACAAGGCTTTTGTGGCGTCCAGTTCACTGAAGCCGATGGCGCGCCAGTTGCTGCAGTCCCGCACAAAGCCCGCATACGCAGGAGTGGAAGCGTTCGCGCAGAAGCACGCTGGCACTGATGCTGGGGCAATGGCTCAACTGGTAATTGGTTATGCCCACATTCTTGACCGAGAGTATGCAGCAGCAGCCGTACCGTTGAAAAAGGCATCCTTGCACGGTGGGGATCTCGGCGATTATTACGACTATTTCCTCGCAACTGCCTACAACGGAATGGCGCAGCAGAATCTAGTGGCATCCACCCTGCGCGACTTCGATACCAAGCACCCCGGCTCGATATTCGTTCGCGACGCAGCGGTGATGTATGCTGAGGCCCTGGTTAATGCCGGGAAAGCGCAAGAGGCGCTGACGCTTCTGAGCAAGCACCGCCAGCCTCAACGGGCCGACATTGAGCTGAACATTGGCCGAGCATACCTGAAGCTTGGCCAGTCTCAAAAAGCCGCCGAGACGTTCAGCCATGTTTACTACACGATTCCATTAGCAGGGGAAGCTTCGGAGGCGCGTGCGGGGCTGGATTCATTGTCTTCGGCTGGGATATCAGCAGCTGCTTCTTTCTCCGATCGCAAGCAGAGGGCCGACCTGTTGGCGAACGCCAGAAGGTTCTCTGATGCTGTTCGGGAATACAAAGAATTGCTGAATGATGCTTCGCCGGAGCAACGAAACGACATCCTGGCTGCTTTAGGGGTGGCACTGCATCGGAGCGGGAATGACCGCGATGCACATAGTTTTCTTGATTCCTTGCCCGACTCGCCTCAGGACTATAACGCGAAACGCCTGTTAGCCCTCGCCGAGATGGCCCGCAGTGCCAATGACGAGGCTCGCTTTACGGACATCATAGCCCGACTGAGGCAGAACAATACTTCGAGCCCTTACTTCGCCGAAGCGCTCTTGCTTGGCGGAAACATGTATCTGCTGAAGCGCGACTACGACCATGCCATCGATTACTTCCGCGAGTTGCAGCAACGGTTCCCGGATAACAAGCGCGGATCTTACGCTCATTGGAAAGCAGCATGGCTGAGCTTGCGGCAGGGTCGAACACCGGAAGCGAAGAAGCTGTTCGAGGAGCAGATTCAGTGGTATCCCACGAGCGCGGAGGTGCCAAATGCGCTGTACTGGCGCGGGCGTCTGGCAGAAGAAGACCGCGATCCTGGTACAGCTAGGCAATACTACGAGAAACTCGCGACCAATTTTCGCCAGTACTACTACGCTGACCTCGCACGTACGCGATTGAAGCAGATGGGAACAGCCGCAGGCGATCCTCCGGCAAATCCCTTCCTTGAGAAGGTACCTCCGCCCACAGTTCCAGCTTGGGTTGTGGTAGACACTCCGGCGGAAGACGTCAGGCTGGAGAAAAGCAAGCTTCTGGACAACGGCGGACTCCTGGACTTCGCAGTCCGCGAGCTGCGCGTTGCCGCGACCGACGGTGACTCTGGTTGGGCAAATCGGGAGATTGCGCGGACGTTCAAGGAAAACGACCGTCACGACCGCGCGCTCCAGACTCTGAAGCGCGCCATTCCGTCGTACTATGCCCTGGAGACGGAGAAGCTGCCGCGAGACTGCTGGGAGATGTTATTCCCGCGGCCTTACTGGAACGACCTGAGTAGGTATGCCAAGGAGAATGGTTTGGACCCATTCCTTGTTGCGGCATTGATTCGCCAGGAATCGGAGTTCAACCCCGGAGCGATGTCGAGCGCCAACGCCTACGGGCTCATGCAGCTCTTGCCAGGGACTGGGAAGACGGTAGCGCGCAGCTTGAAGGTGAAGCGATTTTCCACTCCTCAGTTGCTGACGCCCAGCACAAACCTGCAGCTCGGAACGCGCTATTTTCGGGATATGGTGGATCGCTACAATGGCCAATACGAATACGCCCTGGCGGCTTACAATGCCGGTGCTGAGAGAGTCGACACATGGCTTGCGAACGGCCCTTACCGCGATCCTCAGGAATTCGTCGAATCCATCCCGTTTACGGAAACACGGGAGTACGTGCAGGCTATCGTGCGTAATGCCAGCATCTATCGCAAGCTCTACGCAACGCCGTAGCAGAACAATAAAAAGGCGTTGCTAGCGTTGAAGCGGAGATTTACGGACGTGAGGGTTGTCGCTGCTGCGCCGTTCCGTGGACCCGCGTCGGATGAGTCGTTTGCCACAGAGCAGAGGCTCCGAAGCCTACCAGCGTTCCGGCACCGAGGCCGTCGTTGCAGCCGCAGATGGTCCAACCGAGCCCGCTACCCAGCGCCGTGTGGCCGGCCAGCATGTACCACGGTCGGTAGGCTCCCCCGGCACGCCGATTGCTATGGACGAATGCAGTAGATGCTCCACCACCCCCGACCAGCAACCCCTTAGTGATATCGTTGCCGCCGCCCAGCAGCACGCCTACTCCAGCGCCAATGGCAGCTCCCCCAAGCACTGAGAAGAAGTATTTGTGCCGCAGAGGGCTATTGTTCTTCAGGTCTTGAATGGGCTTAGGTGTGTCTGCTGAGAACGCAGGTACGGTCATCAAAAGAAGACAGACCGACAATACCACGGCCCAGAATTTCTTTGACATAATCATCGACCCTCCCCAGTCATGCAAGCGATTGTTCCTATTTAAGCCGTTGGATGGCTGCGGGCGGGGCGAAGATGTCGACCTTAACCGGGGAGCACACGAATGCGAGAACTCGCGCCAGCACCGGCTAAAACACGTGTGAACAGTCGCTGGAGCGCAGCTCAGATTTCGAGTATGACAGGCATCACGAGCGGCCGGCGTGAGGTGTTTTTCACGATGAAACGCTTCAGGTCTTGGCGGATCTTCTCCTTGATAACTCCGTAGTCGGCTTTCTCTTCGTCACTCGACTCCTCGAGTGTCCGCGCGACCACTGCGCGCGCCTCGGCAAGGAATCCGTTTTCGCCAAAGCCGGCGAAGCCTCGCATGACGATCTCAGGGGCGGTTTCCACTTTTCCTGTGAGCTTATTGATAGCGATGATGGGCAGCACAAATCCGTCTTCACTGAGCAGGCGGCGGTCTTTGATGACGAGGTCTTCAACCACTTCGCCCATCGAGCCAGAATCGATACAGACTCGGCCCACGTTAACGCGCTCGGCCTTCTTCACGCCGATGCCGTCGAATTCGACCACATCGCCGCTCTCCATCATCAGGACCTGCCCGACCACGCCCTTCATCGATGCGGCAAGCTCGCTGTGTACTTTTAGCTGACGATACTCGCCGTGAATGGGGATAAAGAACTTGGGCTTGATCAGGTTGATGAGTAGCTTAAGTTCTTCCTGGCTGGCGTGTCCGCTTACGTGTATTGGAGGCTTCGAGCCGTCCTCATAAATCACCTTGGCGTTGCGCCTGAAAAGGTGATCGATCATGCGATAGATCGGCTTTTCGTTACCGGGAATGATACGCGACGAAAGCACGACCGTATCGCCAGCTTCAATCTTGGCGTGCTTATGGTTGTCGACAGCCGCTCGAGAGAGTGCCGACATGGGCTCGCCTTGCGTGCCACTGATCATCACGCAAACACGCTCTGACGGATAGTTCTTGATCTCACCGGGATGAATCAGTGTGCCATCAGGGATATCGAGATAGCCGAGGTCCTGTGCTATCTCGGCAGAGGATGTCATGGAGCGTCCAACCAGCGCGACCTTGCGGTTATGTTGGTAAGCGAGTTCGACGGCCAACTTTATGCGATGAATCGACGACGAAAAACAGGCGACAAATATCTTCTGCTGCGCGCGAGCGAAAACGTCGTCGAACCGCGGGCGAACGGCTCGTTCACTTGGTGTGTAGCCGGGACGCTCGGCGTTGGTCGAATCCTGCAAAAGCGCCAGGACGCCTTGTTTTCCGTACTCCGCAAAAGTATGCAGATCGAACAGTCGATTGTCAGTTGGTGTCGGATCAACCTTGAAGTCGCCGCTATGAATGATGACTCCGACCGGTGTAGTGATTGCAAGCGAAACGCAATCCACGAGGCTGTGAGTGACCTGAATGGGGTGTACTGTGAACGGCCCAATCGTGAACCGCTCGCCCGGCACCATTTCGTTCAGCGTGGCGTCATCGAGTAGCTTGTGTTCGTCGAGTTTATCTTCGACGTACGCCAGGGTGAATTCGGTCCCGTATACGGGAACGTTCAGTTCGGACAAAATCCAGGGAACTGCGCCAATGTGATCTTCGTGACCGTGCGTCAGAATTATGCCGCGGACGTGAGCGCGATTTTCGCGAAGGTACGTGATGTCGGGAACAACTACATCGACGCCCAGCAGTTCCGCTTCCGGGAACATCATGCCGGCGTCAATAACGATGATGTCATCGCCCCACCGCACTGCGGTGCAATTCATTCCAAATTCGCCGCAGCCGCCAAGCGGCACGATCTGTAACTTTCCTTCTGCCATGTTGTTCAAACTTGATGCTAGCACACGTGCAGCACTGCTGTTTGCGCTAAACTGTCTGCAATGCCAGATCAGAACAAAGGATGGCTTCGCCGCAAAGTCGAAAGCGCCATTCGGCGCGGATTCACGAATGCCTACGAAACGGTAAAGGTCGATCCAGAGCACTTTCTGGTGCAATTGCGAGCTGCGTACGCGTTACCCATTCGCACATACGAGGGTGTCTTCTCTGTTCCGGTTGAGCAACTCGATGCTGTGGGAACCGACGTAATTCGCGCTGGGATGAAGCTTGCTGCTGTGGAGGGCGCTGGGTTCGGCTTGGGCGGCATACTAACCATCGTTCCGGATCTTGGGATACTGGCGGCGATTACCATGCGAACCGTTCAGAAGCTGAGTCTCGTCTACGGTTTCCAATTCAACACGGATGATGAGGTGGCTGAACTCTGGGTAGCCGCAGCCAGCGCCGCGGGCGTAGACATCAGCCGTGAGTTGCTCGAAAAGCAGCTTGTTAATCGCTTCGTTCCAAAAGTCATACAGCGCATAGCCGTGCAGGCCAGCGGCGAAGTCGTCGAGAAGTGGGCGGGGAGACTTATTCCTGTCTTGAGTTCTGCTATCGGCGCCGGATTGAACTACTACTTCCTCCGCGTTTGGGGCGAACGGGCACTCAGCCATTTCCGGGAGAAGCATCTCCGAAAACGGGCCGAACTAAGAATGCTCGCAGCTAAGAACGAAAGTCAGTTGATTGAGGGTAGCTAGACCGACTGGACGAACGACGCTTCTTTCCCAAACTCACCTTCCCAGCGCGCCACAACGCACGATGCCAGGCAGTTGCCGATTACGTTTACAGACGTTCTGGCCATGTCCATCAATTCGTCAATTCCCAGTAGGATGAACACTGGTTCTACGGGCAGGTTGAACATGCCCACGGTGCCGAGCAGTATGACCAGTGAAGCGCGGGAAACTCCGGCAACGCCTTTGCTGGTGAGCATGAGCGTGAGCATCATTACGATCTGCTGTCCGATGGTCATGTGAACACCCGCTGCCTGCGCCACGAAGATGGACGCCAGCGACAGATACATTGTGCTGCCGTCGAGGTTGAAGCTGTAGCCGGTCGGAATTACGAAAGAGACGATCGCCCGCGGAACCCCGATGCCTTCCATGGCCTCCATCGCGCGTGGAAGAGCGGCTTCAGAACTGGTCGTCGCGAAAGCTATAGATGCAGGCCCTGCCACGGCCGAAATGAACTTCCTAATGGGCACGCGAGCGAAGTAGGCGATTGGCAACAGAACTAGTACCAGAAAAGCGAACAGAGACACGTACATCGTTGCCAGGAGCTTGAACAGATTGGCCAGTACACCGATTCCTGTGTGCCCGACCGTGTAGGCCATCGCGGCACCTACGCCAAACGGGGCGAAGAGCATGACGATATTCGTGAACTTGAACATCACCTCGGCCAAGCCCTCTGTGAGGGCCAGAACTGGCCGCCGCTTTTCGTCGCGAACCATGGCCAGGCCGATGCCGAAAATGATGCTGAAAACGACAATCTGAAGAACTTGGTTCTCTGCCACCGATTTTGCGATGTTCTCTGGGAAAACATGCAGGATGACCTCAGACGCTGTGGTCTTAGTGGCCGCTAGTTCGTTGGCGGGAGTAGAAGGAAGCTTTACGCCGACTCCTGCCTTGCTCAGGTTGATTGCGCCGAGTCCGATCAGTAGTGCCACGGTCGTCACAATCTCGAAATAGACGAGCGACTTAATGCCCAGTCGTCCCACACGTTTGAGGTCTGAGTGCGCCGCGATTCCACTGACCAGCGTTGCGAAGAGCAGCGGCGCAATGATGACCTTGATCATGCGCAGGAATATCAGACTGATAAGTCGGAGGTTCGTCGCTATGCCAGGCCAGTCGTGACCGATCTCGGCCCCAGCCACCATGGCGATGAGTATCCACGTCGTGAGATTTCGCCTGGCGATGCCGTATCCGAAAAGGGCGGCAATAAAGAGCCAGCGGGAGCCGATCAGAATCGGCGTCGGCAGATGCAGTAACCCGTAGTGGGTGCCGAGCGACAGTAATGCAGCCGCTAGAAGCAGAAAAAGCGCGGCAATCAGAAGCTTGGTTTTCATGCATCGCCTCGCGCCAGCGGGCGCCTATCTCAGCAAGTCTTCCAAAGCCGATCCGCGATCGGTTTTTTCGTCGCGGTACTTAATTATGACCGGGGCATAAAGAGAAAGTCCCCACTCAGTCGCCTTGCCACGGTCAATCGCCCGCGAGCCTGGGACGACAACAGCGTTCTCCGGAACGACTAGCGGTTCTTCAGCAGTAGCGCGATAGACCTCGCCACGAACGACGTCATAGAGCGGCGTGGAACGGGTCAAAATCGTTCCAGCTCCCAACACTGCGCGAGCCTGGACCTGCGTGCCTTCGTAGATACCGCAGTTGCCACCGATGAGAACGTCGTCCTCGACGATGACGGGCGTGGCGTTGATCGGTTCAAGTACGCCTCCGATCTGCGCGGCAGCACTCAGGTGAACGCGCTTGCCGATCTGCGCACATGACCCAACGAGTGCGTGAGAATCGACCATGGTGCCTTCGTCGACGTATGCCCCGACATTGATATACATAGGGGGCATGCAGACCACGCCGGCCGCGATATAAGCACCCGTTCGCGCTGACGATCCCCCGGGGACAACACGCACGCCGTCTGAGACAGCGAACTGTCGGGCGGGGAAGGTGGACTTGTCGACGAAAGACAATGACCCAGCCGAACCCATCTCTACCATCTCGCCGATGCGGAAGCCCAGAAGTATCCCTTCTTTGACCCACGCATTCGTGCGCCAGGTGCCGTCGATCTTTTCGGCGGCACGGATCTTTCCTGCAGTCAGTTGCTCACGAAATTCGTTGAAGCAGTCGCATGCTTCGGGTGCGTTCTTGGCGTCAGAGCCCATTGCGAACAGGCGTTCGATATCGGTCTTCAAGTCGCTCATCGTAGCGGCAGTATAACAAGCGAACGACCGAATTCTGACCATCAAAGTTGAAGCTTCGTTATGCCGCCGAAACGAATAATCGTGCATCTTACGCTTTCGTGGCTGATATCTCAGAACTTCTCGGGCGAACTCTAGTGCTCGTCGCTCATCCCGACGATGAAACCGTGGGCTGTGGTGCGCTGCTTCAGCGCATCGCCGAGCCAATCGTTGTATTTGCAACCGACGGCGCACCCCATGATCAATACTTCTGGGATAAGTACGGTTCGCGTCTGCGCTATCAGAGGATACGCGAGGAAGAAGCGCGCCAGGCGCTGTCGATCATTGGGGTTAACGAAATCGAATTTTTCGGGAATCAGCCATCGCAGGCAGGCGAGGGAATTGCCGATCAGAGCTTGCACGAGCACCTCTTCGAAGCCTATGAGATGCTGCAATCATTGATAACGCGCCATCGTCTTGAGGCCATTCTCACTTTGGCCTACGAAGGAGGCCATCCGGACCACGACTGTTGCAGCATCCTGGGGGCGCGATTGGGGATCGACAGCAAGGTGCCGGTATGGGAGATCCCGCTATATCGCCGTTACTTGAATGGAGAACTCGTACACCAAGGCTTCTTGTCCCATGGATACGAACACGAGGAAGTGCAACTCGACATCTCGCCTGAAGAGTCGAAGAACAAACGAGCCATGCTGGACGCTTACGCTTCGCAGCATCCATTTCTGCTGGAGTTCGACGCCGCCGTGGAGCGATTCCGTCCGCAGCCCAAATATGACTACACGCGTCGGCCGCACGAGGGACTTCTCAACTACGAAGCCTGGGGATGGACCATTAAGGGCGAGCACGTTTGCAATGCTCACCGAAACTTCACTAAGTCGCAGTCCGAGGTGGCTCGATGACGCGGAATGACCGGCTTCGCATTCTCTACGTCTCGTATCCACTCTTGCCCGTCTCGGACGAAAGCGCCGGAGGTGCCGAGCAGATGCTCTGCATTCTCGAGCGCGAGATGCATGCACGCGGTCACCTGACCACCGTGGCGGCCTGCGAAGGTTCCCGGGTCGCAGCACAGTTGCTTTCTACCGGGGCGGCCGCTTCTGATCCAGACCGTTTCGAAGAGCGCGACAGGGAGCACACGGCCAAGATCATTGATCTCATTCGAGACGTGCAGCGCCGAGGAGACGGTTTCGACCTTGTCCACGACAAAAGCGGCCACTTCTTTAAGTACGCTTCAGCTATTCCAGCCCCCGTTCTAGCTACCCTGCACCTGCCTCCGCAGCTTTACGACGGCAATGCCTTCTCAGAAATCCCCGGCAACGTTTCTTTCAACTGCGTCTCACAATCACAATTGCATGCTTTCACTCACCTGCCGCGAATGCAAAGATTGATAGAGAACGGCATCGATGTTTCGCGATTTCCCTTTTGCACCACCAATCGCGACTATCTGCTCTGGATGGGCAGGATTTGCGAGGAGAAGGGAACTCACGTAGCTATCGACGTGGCGGAGCAAGCCGGACTACCGCTGATCATCGTCGGCCAGGTATATCCGTTTTCGTATCATCAGCAGTATTTCGCGCGAGAGGTCGCGCCGCGCATTGAACGAGCGCGAGTGAAAGTGCAGTTTATACAAAAGCCATCCTTCACGGAGAAGCTGAACCTGCTTCAGAATGCCCGTGCACTACTGATCCCGGCGTTGATCGATGAAACCAGCTCGCTCGTGGGCATGGAGGCGATGGCGTGCGGTACGCCGGTGCTCGCATTCCGGCGTGGCGCTTTGCCCGAAGTCGTTTCGGATAAGCTAACGGGATTCATTGTGGATTCGCCGGCGGAAATGGCCGAAGCGACAAAAGGCGTGAACGACATCAGTCCTGAACAATGTCGCGCACGCGTTGAACAACTCTTTGATTCGCGGCGAATGGCGGCAGAGTACGAGAACCTCTACCGTTGCATTCTGGGGAAGAAGGCGGATACTAAGGCGGCCTAGCTATCGCGCAGCCACATTCTTCTGCAACAACCCTGCTTCCGTGACGATCTTCTCAAGCTTCGTCCGTGTATCTTTCTTCATCCCGCACAATGGCAACCGATAGACCTCTTCGATCTTGCCCATCATCGCCAGCGCCGCTTTTACTGGCAGCGGACTGGACTCAATAAAGTTCGCCTGCATCAGAGCCAGGTATTTGCGGAAGAGCGCACGAGCTTTATCCCAATCGTTGTTGAGCGCGGCTTGGGTCATCTGCGTCATCTCAGCCGGGATCTCGTTCGAAGCTACGGAAATAACACCGACGCCACCGACGGCAATTACGGGCAGAGTCATAGCGTCGTCACCCGAGATGACGAGGAAATCGCTCGGTACAAGGTTGAGCACATTGGCGATCTGGTTGATGCTGCCGCTCGCTTCTTTCACGGCGCGAATGTTCGGAACCTGTGCAAGCCGCGCGACCGTCTCCGGTTCAAGATTGGTGCCCGTGCGTCCCGGAACGTTATAAAGAACAATCGGCTTGTCTACGGCCTCTGCGATCGCCTTGAAGTGCAGGTACTGGCCTTCCTGTGTCGGTTTGTTGTAGTAAGGCGAGGCGGTAAGGATAGCGTCTACTCCGCGGATTGCGGCCAGCGTTTTGGCCTTCTTGACGGCATCCCGAGTCTCATTCGAGGTCGCGCCAGCTAAAATCGGCACGCGCCCAGCAGTGACTTCGATCGTGATCTCGATGACCCGCAGCCACTCGTCTCGATCCAGCGTCGGAGTCTCGCCAGTGGTTCCGCAGGGGACCAGAAAGTCGATGCCGGATTCCACCTGCCATGCGACCAAGGATCGTAAAGCGGCTTCATCGATCGAACCGTCTGCCTTGAAGGGCGTTACAAGAGCTGTGCCACATCCACGTAGGTTCATAGATTTCTCGTTTGAATAGATTATCGCAATTCCAGCAGTCGCATCTGCCTAGGGCTTCATCTCGCGGTACACCCGCTTGAAGTCGTGAAAACCCTTCTTGTCGGCAATCCACTCCGCAGCTAGAACGGCTCCTTCCGCCAAGCCGCGCCGGTTCTTGGCGTCGTGCGTCAGCATCATCGTGTCGTTATCGGAATCGAGCACAAGGACGTGCATGCCGACCGTATCTCCCTCGCGTACAGAGGTGATCTTCAGCTCTTCTCCGCTTGTTTCTTGCACGATCCGCTGCATGATCACCGCCGTCCCTGAAGGGGCATCCTTCTTCGTAACGTGATGGCGTTCGGCAATCTCACCCCGGTAGCCGTATTTCAGCGCTGCCGCCGCGGTTCGCGCAATCTCGAAGAATACATTCATTCCAATCGAGAAGTTCGAGCCGTAGATGAACCCGATCCCGCTCTGCTCCACGAGTTTCTGCACATTGGGCATTTCGTCATACCACCCAGTCGTTCCGACCACCATGTTCTTGCCGGCTTTCGCGAGCGCCTGAATATTACCCATCACGGCGCTGGGAGCCGTAAAGTCGATCGCCACGTCATAGGAACTCAGCTTTTCCGCAGTCAGGGCCGAGCCATCCACGTTGTCGAATTCGTCAATGGATGTCACAGCATGACCACGCTGCTGGGCGATTTCGGCTACGAGAGACCCGGTTTTGCCTTTTCCGAGTACGAGGATGTTCATTCAAAGACCTCCGGATCTACTTCGTTGAAGAACGTCGCGTGCAGTCGGCGTACCACCTCGGGAGCATCGTCTTCGTCCACGACAAAGGTGATGTTTATTTCGGATGCGCCCTGGGAGATCATCCGCACGTTGATGTCCGAGATGGCAGCGAAAGTCTTGGCTGCGATCCCCGGTGTGCCGCGCACGTTGTCGCCGACCAGGCAGACGATAGCCTTGCGGCCCTCATACTTCACGTCCGCGAGATCCTGAAGATCGGCGGCGATCGCCGGAATGGCTTCGTTCGAGTCCACCGTGAGCGAGACACTCACTTCCGAGGTGGAAACGACATCTACCGGGCACTTATGTTTGTCGAAGATGTCGAACAGAGTTTTCAAGAACCCATGTGCCATCAACATTCGGGCCGCGACGATGTCGATTACGGTGATCCGTTTCTTCATCGCGACGGCTTTGAACAGATTGCGACACGGTGGAGCCTGCGCCTGAATCCGCGTGCCTTCGTTCTCCGGGTTCCGGGAATTCAGCACTAGCACCGGAATGTTCTTCTGGATGGCAGGCAGTAGCGTAGCAGGGTGGAGAACCTTGGCTCCGAAATACGCTAGTTCGGCGGCCTCTTCGAAGCTTATGACCTTGATGCGGTGCGCGTCCGGACAGAGATTCGGGTCTGTCGTCTTCATGCCGTCGACGTCAGTCCATATCTCGATGCGGGTGGCGTTGAGTCCGGCTCCGACGATAGCGGCAGAAAAATCCGAACCGCCGCGACCGATGGTCGTGGGAACCCCGTCGGCGGTCGCGCCGATAAAGCCGCCCATCACGGGCACGTGACCCTGTTCGAGCAGCGGGCGTACTCTCTTGTGAAGGCGCGAATCGATGGCTTCGAACTGCGGCACGGCGCGGGTGTGGCGGTTATCTGTAACGATGACCTCGCGCGAGTCCACCAAAGCCGAATTCATGCCGCGTACCGCAAATGCCGCTGTGACCATTTTGCTGGATAGGCGTTCCCCATACGACAGCACGTTGTCGGTAGTGCGCACGGTAAGTTCGCCGACGGCTGCGATGCCGCTGATCAGGTCGTCAAGATGGTTGAACTCGTTCTCGAGATCCTTGTGAGTTTCAGTGAACTCGGTCGTGCCCAGCAACTCGCTGGTGGCAGCGTAGTGGCGTTCGCGAAGTCCTCGGCAGAGTTCGAGTGCCTTGGCTCGGTCGCCAGCGCCTGCGGCCTGTGACATTGCAATCAGCGTGTCGGTGACTTTCGACATGGCGCTGACTACCACCACCGGTTTTTCAGCCAATCGTGCGCGAACGATGCACGCGACGCGGTCGATAGCTGTGGCGTCCCCAACCGAGGTGCCGCCAAATTTCATCACAATCATCTGAAGAGACCCTGCATTGAAACGGCACGGTAAGAACCGTGCCATCACTCAACCCTGAATTGTAATACCGCTCAAGCCAAGCTCATACTTGAACGGGCCACACTAGTCGAAGTAACCCTGCGCTTTCAGCAGTTCGGCATTCAACAACGCCGCGCCCGCTGCTCCGCGGATCGTGTTATGCGAAAGCACGGTGAACTTCCAGTCGAATACGCCGCATGGGCGTAGGCGTCCAACGCTGGTAGCCATGCCCTTGCCGCGCTCAAGATCGAAGCGAGGCTGCGGGCGGTCAGGCGCCGCGTCATAGATCACCGGTTCCGGAGGAGCCATCGGCAAATCAAGTTCTTGCGGGACGGCGCGGTACTGCTGCCATACTTTTAGGATCTCTTCCGCCGTTGCCTTCTTCTTCAACTTGATCGAAACCGACTCGGTGTGACCATCTTCAACGGCGACGCGGTTGCATTGCGCGCTGATGTCGAACCCGGCCATGTTGATCGAATTTCCGCTCAGAGTGCCAAGGAGCTTTCTGGCTTCCTCTTCCATCTTTTCTTCTTCGTTGGAGATGTAGGGAATCACGTTGCCGAGAATATCGAGCGAAGCCACGCCCGGATATCCCGCACCGCTGACAGCCTGCATGGTGACGACGAATACTTTCTCGATTCCAAACGCATGATGTAGCGGAGCCAGCGCCATCACCAGTCCGATGACCGAGCAGTTGGGATTCGTCACAGCGAATCCGCCGGACGTTTTGCGCCACTGCTGGCCGGAAATCAGCGCCATGTGGTCGGCATTGACTTCGGGGATCACGAGCGGCACGTCGGGATACATGCGTAGTGCGCTGGAATTGGAAACGACAGCGCAGCCGGCTTCCGCGAACTGGGGCTCCAACTCGGCGGCAATCTTGCTGTCGAGCGCGGCGAAGATCACCTTCGGCGCTGTCTTTGGATCGGGCTGTGAAACGACCATCTCGGCCACGCGCTTCGGAATGGCTGTCTTCAGGCGCCAACGCGCCGCTTTAGCATACGTCTGTCCGGCCGAGCGGTCGGATGCCGCCAGCCAGGCCACCTCGAACCACGGATGGTGCTCAAGAAGTTGTATGAAGCGCTGACCGACTACACCGGTAGCGCCAAGGATTCCAACTGGGATCTTTTTCTGTTCCATTCGTCTGTATGTAGGCAAGAATCGCCAAAACTGTGTTCCTCAATCATAAACCATACAGCTGGATTCGCCTCTTGCGTAATGCGGAAGGGAAGCATCGGAAAAATCGATGTGGCCGCGCGCGGAAAACAAGCACCAGTGTGCTGTACTCTGTTTGCTAGAATCAACTCGGCCATGTTTGAAGCTTATCTTGTCCCTGAGAAGACTGTTGTAACTGCCAAAGGTGACGGCGAGTCCGTTGAAGTCAGCGGTGCCCAGAACCGAACCCTGCTGGTCTTACTGAGAATCACTGACGCAATTGAACAAGAGTCGATCGATGTGACTCTCTGGGGATCGGTGGACGGTGAAACCTGGGAAGGAAAACCACTTGCTAGTTTTCCTCAATGCTTCTACCGGGGGCAGCTGCCCATTCTGCTTGATCTTTCGCAGAACTCCGAGCTTAAGTTCATTCGTGCGCACTGGGAAGTGAATCGCTGGGGGCGCGGCGCGGGCACCCCCAGATTCGAGTTCACCGTGAAAGCAACGGAGGTTTCGCCAGAGATATTGAAACAGAATCCCTAGTTCGTCGAATCGGCAGACGGCTTGTTCTGTTCCGTCAAGTCCCTATCCCCAGAAACAGCGGAATTGTCTTTGTCCTCGTTCAGGGGTTTCTGAAGTTCGATACCCGCATTGGCAGATGCCTTCATCCCAGCCGTTATCTGGCCTCGCAACGCTTCCATGGGACCGAAAGGGCGGGGCCCAAGAAGTGTTTGAGCCCTGTTGGCCTCTTGCATCGCGGCTGCGTGATCGCCCTTTCCAAGTTTTGCCTTCGCTAGTTCAAAATGAGTCTGCCAGAGAGCCGGATTGAGCGACTCCGCCATCTCAAGCTCTCGCTGCGCATCGTCGAACTGGCTCTTCTGGTTGTAAGCGGATCCCATGGCCACATAGGCCATCGCGTTGTTATGATCCGTCTGAATCGCATGATCCAGATCACTGATCGCGGCCTCAGTGTTGCCGTCGTGCAGGGCCATTATGCCGCGCAGAGCGAAGGCGTCAGAGTATGTAGGATCCGCGGAGAGGGCTTTCGCAAGCTGTTCACGAGCCTGATCCAATTTGCCCTTGTTGAAGTAGTCTTGCGCCTTCTCCAGAGCGTTCTGTGCCTTGTTGGGAATGCGCAGTTGCTGGACAGAAACGGTGCTACTGCCTTTCGCCGTTGGATTCGGATCGCGGGATAACCGAAGCGTCAGTTGAACCGGGCTTCCTTCCATTCTCACTTGTTCGTGGGTTTCTGACAGGCCCGACGTGGCGATCACATCGTAATATCCCGGAGGCAAATCCGAAAGTTCGAAGCCGCCACTTGGGCTAGTGTACCCGTATGCTGTCGTCCGCCCACTCTGCAGATTTCTGATTTCGATTTTCGCGTCGCCAATGGGAGAGTTGCGCTCTCCATAAACGTTTCCACTGATAGCTGCTTGCGACATAACGGTGCGTGCCGATTCCCATCCAGAGCTGTCGGGAATGCTCATTAAGCCATCACTTGAGGGAAACGCCTGTCCGTAAACGGAAGGCGTGAAAGCTAACAACACTGCGGCTGCGGTTGTGAAGACCCAATCCCGGTAAAGCATTGTGCTACCTGCAACAAAAGTAAACGAGCTCGTTCGGGAACAGGGTGCCAGGGATCACTCAGTCTTCACGTCGAAGCCCGGCGCGATCAAACATCCGCGCTACGTGGCTGAGATGAAACGGGGAGTATTTAGTTGCCCAACTGAATGTATATTGGACAGAACAGTACCAATCAAAAAGTTGATAGTGACAGACATGAAAAACACCGACGTTGTGGTCAAGCCGGCGAAGGGTATCAAGGGCACGCTGAAATTGCCGGGAGATAAATCAATTTCACATCGTTATGCGATGTTGGCAGCGATCGCGGACGGAACGACGAAGCTCCAGAACTTCTCTACCGGTGCTGATTGCGCAAGTACTCTGGCATGTATTGACGCACTTGGCGCAACAGTTGTTCGGAGTGGATCAAGCGTCGAGATTGCAGGAAGAGGGCCGATTCTGTGCGCCCCGAGTGCGCCGCTGGACTGCGGAAACTCCGGTTCAACGATGCGGATGATGTCTGGGATTCTCGCCGGTCAGCCATTTGAGACGGAGCTTTTCGGTGACGATTCTTTGTCACGACGCCCGATGCGACGCGTTATGGAGCCGCTTGCGCGAATGGGCGCTCGCGTTCAGACAAACGATGGGCGGCCGCCGTTACGAATCCAAGGCGCAGAACTGAATGCAATCGATTACAAGATGGAAGTAGCAAGTGCACAGGTCAAGTCGGCTGTGCTGTTTGCCGGACTCTATGCTGACGGTTCAACCAGCGTTACTGAGCCTGTGCGAACGCGCGATCACAGTGAAGTGGCGCTAACTGCTTTCGGCGCGGAAGTCGGGCGCGAGGTCGCCCGAAACTCCGATGGGTCGGTGAGTGGATACGTAAGTTCGATCCGTGGCGGACAGCAGTTGCATGCTATCGAAGCAACCATACCTGGCGACATTTCGACGGCGGCATTCTTTCTGTGCGCTGCCGCGATCTTTCCGGACTCCGACCTTTTCTTTGAGAACCTACTGCTGAATCCCACCCGAGCTGCGTTGCTCGATGTGATGGTTGCACTTGGGCTGAAGGTGAATGTCCTGCAGTTGGAAGAGCATCACGGCGAGCCCACGGGGGCCGTGAATGTGCAGTCCGGTGCATTGAAGGGCCTCAGAATAGACGGGGCTACTTCAGCTGCATTGATAGACGAACTGCCAGTTCTGGCAGCAATTGCGCCATACACAGAGAAGGGAATTGAGATCCGGGATGCACGCGAACTGCGCGTAAAAGAATCCGATCGCATCGCCTCTGTTGCTGCAAACCTGAGGGCGATGGGAGCTACGGTTGAAGAGTTTGAAGACGGTCTACGTGTTCCTGGAGGACAGCAGTTGCGGGGTGCCAAGATCGACTCCTTTGACGACCACCGGATTGCGATGGCGTTCTCTGTGTCCGCCCTGCGTGCTAACGGCGAAACGGTGATCCGCGGTGCCGATGCTGCACGTATATCGTTCCCGGAGTTTTTCCAAACGCTCGAAGGTATCATCGAACGCTGAGAGTGTGCTGCTCCTGGTTCGGAGCAGCAGCATCTCGTCTCGCGAGACATTCTTCCCCCCACTTCAGCCCACCCCTGAGTAGCAGCGACCATCCAATCACTCGATGTTCCAAGAGATCGGCCTCGATCTCCGCGACCATGCGCTCGCGGGGCGGGGACATGCCAGGAGAAGAAAGACAAATGAAACGGAAAGCGTTGGTGGCGGTCTTTGCGCTGGTACTCTCGGCGTCCGCCGCGTTTGCACAGAATCACGGAGAAATAGGAGCTTTCGCCGACTACGTCAGACTCCACAATGCGAATGATGCGAACTACTGGGGCCTTGGTGGCCGTGTCGGGTTCAATGCAACCAAGCACGTTCAACTCGAAGGCGAAATATCGTACGACTTCGGGAAGGCGTTCACTACCGGCACGGTCACCGGTGGAACACTCACCACGAGCAGAACCGACCTGAGATTGTTGCACGGTCTGTTCGGCCCCAAGATCGGGACTAGTGGCCCAGTGCGGGTGTTTTTCACCGCCAAAGGTGGGTTTCTTAATTTCAGCGTCAACAATCGTTCGCGCATTCTTACTGGCGCGGGAAGCGCTTTCACCCAGATTTCGGGTGGTGACACAAATGGCGTTTTCTATCCTGGAGGTGGCATCGAAGGCTTCCTCGGCCCGATCGGATTGCGCCTTGATATCGGCGACCTAATGTACTTCGATCGTGGTGCGAACCACAACCTCCGAATCACCTTCGGACCACAATTTCGCTTCTGAGTTCAACTCGAGCGGTCCCAATCACTAAGAGCGGGATCGCTCGATGATCTGCCGAACTGCGAGTCTTCAAAGCTCTGTCGCGAGTGTAACGGGTGTGATAAATTTAAGTGTCAGCACTCGTGGGTGCGTAGCTCAGTTGGTAGAGCAATGCCCTTTTAAGGCATGGGTCGCAGGTTCGAATCCTGCCGCACTCACCATTCTTCTCTTCTAGAACCAATCACTCATCAATTTAGGTGCTTGATTCCCCCACTTGAGTTCCGCCGCTCTCTTCGGCCTATCTCTGTTTCAATCCAGAAGGATCCACACAGAGACCTCAGGGCGTGTCTGCAGAGGACATGCCAAGCAGAAAGCCCTCGCGCTTTCGCGGAGGGCTCTCTGCACAAAGTTGGTGGACTTGGTGTTTCTAGACTTGGAACGAAGAACCGCAGCCGCAGGTTGAGCGGACGTTGGGGTTCTCGAACTTGAAGCCTGCGCCTTCCAGGGTCTCGACGTAATCGACAGTCGCCCCGGTCAGGTACATGAGCGATGTCGCATCGACGTAAACCTTTAGGCCGTCAAAGTCGAAAGTCTTGTCCATTGCGCCGGCGCCTGTCTCAAACTGCATGGAATACTGGAACCCGGAGCATCCGCCGCCAACGACTCCTACGCGCAGTCCGGAGGGAAGGGGGTTCTGCTGGGCCATGATTTCCTTGACCTTGGAAATCGCGCTAGGGGTGAAATTCACCGGAGCAGCTTTGGTCGTTACTTCTGGGGTCGTTGCCATTTCGTCTCCTAAACTCGTTCGATTATAGCAGTGGGCCCAACATGGCCGATTACTCTTACTGTTTTTTGATGTGGAGTGTGGGCAGGAGGTCGCATGAATCAGCATTGTTATCGGGGGAGGCTCGCCACTCGAAAAAGGTGCCTACAAGGGGCAACCGGAGATATAATGTGCGGCACGCGGCCCCTGGTACGTGGCGCGCTGGCAATAAGCACTGCGTAGTGCGGGTACGCTCAGAACCGATCGAGGTGGCCTATGTCGCTGATTACGATCCTAGGGATCATTTGGGGAGTGTTAACCACGGTGTTGATCATTCTCCTGATCTACCGCAGCACTCTCAGTATTCATGAGGACAATCAGCTTTTCATCGATCAATCCGAATCTCACATGCAAAAAGAGCAGACGGCACTTATGGCTCGAATGAACAGGTTGCAGTGGCCGCTTCGTTTACTCGGTTCGGCTTCCGGTCTGCTGATCCTGGTAATTTTCGGCCTCTGGCTCTGGAGGGGCCTGAACCAGATGTAGGTCAGGCAGCGATAGTGCCGCCTGTCTAAAATGTGAGCCGAGAGAGGCCGTGTTCTGACCTTGGGCGGGAGTGTTCGCATCCGATGCTCTCGGCTCCTCCTTCATCATCCCAAAGCCGCAAGTCTTTGTTATTGCGGCAATTACGGTGGATATCCCCGATGCTGACCGGTAAGTCTTTGGATAAAAAGGCCTAAGCCATCGAGATGTCTTTCGCTGCCTGAATTCACCTCACCTCGTAAGTTAATCGATGGAACGGGCATTTGGCGTTTCGCAACGGCGTCGGCATCGTCAGCTTTGACTGTTGGATCAGGCTACTTCGTCCAGCCGAAGGTAGGTGTTAAGGATTGTTTGTTATTCCATTTGGCGCGTTCAGGGGACTGCCAGACATGGGCACGTTGTTTGGACCGGAGTTTGTTCCCGGCGTCAGATTCCCAGCGGGAGTGCCTACAGTAGCCGGAGCCATGCCGCCCATGGCCTGCGATCGAAGATAGGGGCCCTTGATCAAGCCACCGCGGTCGAAGTTGGGAAGGTAGACGAACATCCAGTCCTTGTAGTGGTTCTTGCCATCGAACTCCATGAGGGAGAGTTTGGTGCTTGTGCTGGCGACCCCCAGAAAAGGACCGCCACCAAAAGTCGGACCGGTCGGACCGGAGCTGGTTAGCGGCTGCGAAAAGCCGGATGGCGAGCCAGACTGGGAGGCACCGGGCTGAGTGTTCTGATTCTGCTGTCCGCCACCCAAGCCAGTTGCATTCAGAATACCTTGTGCGGCTGGCCCATTGAGACTGCCTCCGCCACTGCCACCACCACTGAGCTGGCTGGCGTTGAAGTCTGCTATCCGGACCAGACGAAAATCGCCACCTGTAACAGGGTCTTTGTAACGCTTGCGCAAGAAGCGCATGTTGTTTGTCTTTTCGAGTTGCTCAATGCTGACCGGGTACTGATTGAATTTCTTGTAGTACTTCTTAATGGCGCGAGCGTACTGAGCGCCGCGATGCACCAGTTCTTCCTCGCGATCATGCTTAAGCTGGGTGACTACGTTCTGCACATGCGCCATGCTGGCGATGATGATCACGGCGACCATGATCATCAAGGCCATGAGGAGGTATCCTGCCTCGCTCTTCTTTGTCGTCGGTCCACGGCGTAGGTTTCCGAGTTTCATAACGGCTGATTCGTTCTTAGCTCGTGAGTGAAATGGTCTGCTTGTTGTTCGTCAGCAAATCCATTATCTCGACTGAGTTTGGGTTGATGCGTAGAACCTTATAGCGCCGGCCGACAATGTCCCCTTCATGAGCGACGAACACTGTGTCTTTGTCTTGTGAGAGGAACACCGTCTTCTGACCACTCTTTGTGGAGAAGCCATAGAATTTCAGGTTGATCGGTGGAGGTGGAGGCGGCCCCAAATTGACCTGCTTTTGCGGCGGCGCCGCATTTCGCGGACCTTGAATGGGTACAGGAATCTTCTGCTCCGGTTCTTCGGTCATCCCAAAGATGTTGCGATTTGTGCCCTTGTACTCGATGCTCTCGCTCTTTTGGAGCGTCTGCAGGTTCAGACTTGGATCAAGAGACGGCTTAAACACCGCTGTCATGTACTTCTGATCAGATTTCCGCGAAGCTTGCCGGTTCGGTGCAGGAGCATTGTCCGGAGTCGGCTCGCTCGCGGTTCTCGGGTTGCTGCGGACGGGCGCGGGCGATGCCGCCGTCGTCGATGAATCAGATGTGAATAGCCAGCGCGCGACAAGGATGAGCGCCAATCCCAGCAGTACAGTGGCGACAATCGTCTTGTTCCTGTTTTCAGTGCCTAGCTTCATGACGCGGGCTGACTCCGTACGTATGTCTCAAAAACGATCTGAAGGTGAACGTTACCCTTCTGTTGTTCACCGAGAGCGATGCTGTCGATGATGAAGAAAGTCTTGTTGCGCTCTACGGAGTTTATGAATCTCGCTTCCTTGCTGTAATCACCGTCAATACCAGCGTCCACCCGAACAGCACGAAGCCCTGGTATGCCCGTATCTTCAGTTGTGTACTTCGCAGCAGTTAAGAGTACTCCATGAGCAGAGGCCAATTTGTTAAGCTCTTGCGGAACAGCAGCAAATGTTTCCGGGAATCGCTCCAGGTAAAAGTCCTTGATCTGAGATTTTGCGTTCACGATCTTGGAGTCGAGACCCTGAAGTGGGAGTGTCTCGCGGGTTCGCGCCTGCGACTCCTTCCACAGTTGATCAACCTTTTGCCGTCCCTCGCGCGCGCCACGACCAATTGGCGAAACCAGCACAATGATGCAGATGAGATTAATAACGAGCATCACAATGAGTGCGATGGACAGTTGCCGACGAGTTTGCTTGATATCTGCCATCACTGTCCTCCCTGTTGAGCAACCAGTGCTCCGGATTGCGCCGTGGTAGGACGCTCATAGGAGGGAACATAGATGGCGGCGATGTCAAATCGATACATGACCTGAGGATGGGTTGGGTCCTGCGTCTGGGCTACCGTATCGTTGCGAATCATTGCGTTCCGGAAATGGGGCGAAGACTCCATCCTGCTGACTAGATCGACAGCTCGATCTCGTGATGGTCCAGAGGCGGTCAGCCGAATTTCGAGCTGTCCGCTATCATTGACCGCTGGTTGAATAGCGGTCACTTGAATGCCGGACGGCAGTATCCGTTCAAGATCCATGAGAACTTCTGTCCACGAGAAGGCTTTGCGAGCTATGAGCGTATTGATGAACGCGGACTTGTCACGCGTCGCACGGTTTTCGGGCAGGTTGAGCGTGGCGTTAGCCTGTGCTTCTTGGCGGTCACATTTCGCGATCTCCTCCCGAAAATGATTTGCCTGCGCGGAGCTCTTGCGCCACGAGATGGTTGCACCGATGGCAATCCACAACATTGCTGCGGTAACAATGGCAAGGGCTGCGACGGCGAATCCCCAACGGAAAAGAAACCGCCGCACATCCTGGTACGGCTGAGTTGCGAGGTTGATGTTTAGTTGCATTACGAGATCAGAGCTCCCACGATGCCTGCCACAAAAGGCCGTTGCGCATTGGCAACAACGGCGGATGAAAGTGCATGCTGAGGCACCAATTCCTGAGCGCGAACTCCCGTGCAGGCCTCAAGGGCACTGGCTACGAGTTCAAAAGAGGACGTTCCCCCCACAATAATCCGTTCGATTTTCAAGCCGTAGGTATCCTGAAAAAACATGATCGACGGATACGCATCGTCTGCTATCTGCTCGGGATCGACCAATTCTGTCGAAGAATTCTCCGTGGCGCGGTAAAGAACAAGGTCATCGTTGTTCACAACCGCGATAGTGGTCGTTCCAGAAGCAATCTTGACCACGAGAGTCGGACGACTTGCGTCAACGGTGCCAAGCGAAGCGATTGTCGATGGAACTACAAGTCCCGGTGCGAAACCGGCTGAACGAAAAGCCGATTCGTATTCTTCAATGACTCCCGGTGGTGAGACGGCCGCAACGACTCGAATGCCGCCGTTGCTCGGACGAATATCGTAGGAGAGCATCGCTCGATCAATTTCGAAGGGCAACGACTTTTTCAGCCGAAAGCGGACGACTGCATCGGATTCAGCCGGCTTGGATGGCAGGCTCTCGAAGTCGAGCAGAGTGACACGGCAAGCAGCGTCGGGAATGATGGCGACGATGTCGTGACCGCTGCTGCCTACAGTGGCGATAGCGTCGGCAAGCACCGTTCTCAGAGAGTCGGGATTCGCGACATTTGCGCTCGTCAGCCCAGGGACTACGACTCCTGGCGGTAGTGAGCGAACGGCACACGCTTCGATTTCATTACCCTGTCGAGAAGCGCGCGCCGCAACAACATGCTCGGCGGATATCTCGCAGGCCAACTTGAGTCTGCGTTCGGGTTTCGGAGTTCCGTTCATTCCTTCGTCTGTTCTGCGCCCTCTTGGGCAGCTAACTAGGTCCTTACCGCATCGTTTCGATGAAAGTAACCTTGTTGATTTCCTTCAGTGTAGTCGCACCGTTTCTGACCTTATCTAACGCTGACTCGCGCAGGAATTGCATTCCTTCCTCACGCGCCGCCCGACGGATTTCAGAACTGGGGCGCTTCGCCAGAATCATCTCTCGGATGCGGTCGCTCAGGTCAAGGAGTTCGTGGATGGCGGTACGTCCACGGAAACCGGTGCCCGCGCATTCTATACAGCCCGCACCTTCATAAAAGGGAACCGCACTCCACTCCTTAGGGTCAAGGCCGGAGCCTTCGAGAACGTTAGTGGGGTAGTGGACCTTCCTCTTGCAGTCAGGGCAGATGACACGCACAAGACGCTGGGCCAAAACGCAATTGAGCGCCGAGACGAAGTTGTAGGGCTCGATTCCCATGTGAAGGAATCGGCCGATAACATCGACCACGTTGTTTGCGTGGACGGTGGTGAACACCAAGTGCCCGGTGAGGGCGGACTGTATTGCGATTTCGGCGGTGTCGCGGTCACGAATTTCACCGACCATGATCTTGTCAGGGTCGTGACGCAGGATCGAGCGCAAGCCTCGGGCGAATGTCAGTCCCTTCTTTTCGTTTACGGGAATCTGAGTCACGCCGCGAATTTGGTATTCGACAGGGTCCTCGATCGTGATGATCTTGTCTTCATCGGTCTTAATCTCATTCAGAGCAGCGTAGAGCGTAGTCGTCTTGCCGGAACCTGTAGGTCCTGTAACGAGAACCATGCCGTAAGGCTCACTGACATAGCGTCGAAACTTCTTGATATCGTCGTCACTGAATCCGACCACGTCGAGCGTGAGCTTGTGGAACTTCTCGCTCATCGACTCTTTATCGAGTACGCGGAGCACGGCATCTTCGCCGTAGATGGACGGCATCACGGAGACGCGAAAGTCGATCTGTCGACCGTTGTACTTTACGCGGAAACGACCGTCCTGAGGAACACGACGCTCGGCGATGTCCAACTCGGACATGACCTTGATACGCGAGATGATGGTCGAATGGTGTTCCTTGCCGATAGGCGGCATTGCTTGCGTGAGCACGCCGTCAATACGGTACTTAATTGAAACCGAATCATCGCGGGTCTCGATGTGAATATCGCTGGCTCTCTTTTGCAGGGCCGCGAAGATCGTGGTGTCAACCAGACGGATGATTGGGCTAATGTCCGATTCGGCCGTCAGTCGTTCGATCGAGATCGTTTCATCGCCGGCTTCGTCTTCCCGTATCACATCCAACGCGAAGCCCTCGCTGGCTTCCTCGAGGACGCGTTGCGACTGCTCGGTCTTCTTCAGTATGTCGGTGATTTGCGAGAGCGTCGCAACCTTGGTCTTGATACGCTTGCCAAGCATGAGACCGATTTCGTCGATCATCATGAGTTGGCTGGGGTCCGCTATCGCGATGTAAAGGCGGCCGTCGGCTTCTTCGAGCGGAACGAAGTTATACCGGAACATCAGGTCGACCGGGATGCTTCGGAAAAGCTCACTGTTCAAGTGAAAGTTCCGCATGTCGAGGAACTCGCAACGGTAGCGCTCGGCTAAATCGCGCGCGCGCTGTTCTTCCTCCACAGGGGTACCCGCTGGAATGATGTGGCCGTTGCCGTTAACGAACAATGTTTGCGTGTTTGACATAAACCTACTTAATGCAATTCGCGAATTCTAGTGAAGGCCGCCACCGCCAAGTGTAAAGATCGGCAAGTATAACGAAATCAGAACAAAGGCAACAACCGCGCCCATGAAGATCAAGATAACCGGTTCGATCAAGGACATTGCCGCCGCTAGCGCGTTCTGCACGTCCTCCTCGAAGAACTCAGCGACGGAGGTCAACATGGTCGGAAGAGCCCCGGTGGACTCGCCGACTTCAATCATTTCGACGGTGAGATCGGGGAATACCTTGGTTTCTTCCATGCTCTTTGCCAGCGGACGGCCTTCTCGAACCTTCTGTGTCGCGTAGGCCACAGCATCTGCCACGTACCGGCTCTGGATAGAGGCACCGGCAGTCTCAAGTGCAGGCACTAGAGGCAAACCACCTGTCAGCAAGGTTGCCAGAGTACGGCCGAGTAAAGCTACTTGGTATTTCAGCCAAATGCCTCCCAGCATTGGGAGCGACACCCTTATCCGGTCTATCTTGCGTGATCCTGCTTCGGTGCGACTGTACCGCCAGAAAAAGAAAGCCGCGGTAGCAAGCAAGATGAATGCCAGGAGGAAGTATCTTTGCGCCATACGCCCGACGCTGATCATGAAGATCGTAAGGGCGGGTATCTTTGCACCCAGTTGGTCGTATAGTTCCGCAAAACGAGGAACAACGTAGACCATCATAAACGTGAGCAGTATGACCACCATCGTAACCAGCAATGCCGGATATACCAGGGACGCCGTCAGTTTCTTGCGAAAGGAGATACCCATGCGCTGGAATGTTACGTAGCGTGTGAGTACTTCGTCGAGATTGCCCGACTTTTCGCCAGCGAGCAGCGTGGTCGTGTAGATCTTCGGAAAAGCACCCTGAGCCGCGAACGCTTCCGAGAGCAGTTCGCCACCTTTCACTCGCCCTCTCACATTTTCAAGGAGAGTGCGAAGTGTGCCCGGTTTATGGCGCTTGATGAGAAGATCCAGCGCGTTTAGGATCGGAAGCCCTGCCCTTATCAGAGTCACGAACTGCTGATTGAAAATCACGAACTCCGAAAGTTTTACCTTACTTTGCCCAGGTAGCTTCAGAGTGCCGGAATTGAAGACGCTGCGGGGCTTAACTTCATAGACCAAGTAGCCCTGTTGAGAAAAGCGGTCGCGCAGCTCAGCTTCCGATCGAGCATTCTCGACGTGTTCGAGCATGTGTCCACGCTCGTCAGCAACCTTAACTAGATATTCAGCCATTGTGAGCTCTAATGCTTACTACAAGTGTAACATTTCCGAGCTGCAGTTCTGGGCCATCGCTCCGGCGAAAAGCAATAAGCTGGAACCCTCGCTTGTAGGACGCATCTACCTGAAAAAAGAGAGCGTAACGGCGCAATTTTGCGCAGCTATAAGGTCCTACTGTCCCAATTCGCCGGCCTGTATGATCTCGACGCCCGCAGGAGGAGAGAACCTGAATCGGCCCTCGGGAGTAGGGATATCAATCTTCTGATTGCGAAGCACGAACTCAGTCGTGGATCCGTCTATCTCATGGGCGACGATCCGTTGAAATGAACCATCGCTGGCAACTTCAAGCAAGACGCTGGAGATGCGATCCGACATATTGCGAGGGACGCCGCGCAGTACTACATTGCCTGGAACCGAAGGCCTGACGTCCGGTGCGACAGAGAGTCCAGTGAATTCCTTCTCAAGCCGAGTTTTGCCTAACAGGTAAGCAAGCGGGGTCCGCAAGTCATCGAGGGACTTGATGGGCATTTTGCGAGCTTGCTTTTCACCCGGCACGTAAAACCATGCGGTGCGACCGTCCGTGACAAACAATTTGGTGCGCGGTGTCGAGTACTCCCAACGCATACGACCAGGCCGCTTAAGCCAGAGCGTGCCCGATTCCGTTCGGGACATCCCGGCACCGCGATAGGACTCGGTGAAATCGGCTTGAAGGGAGCGCAGCGAGTTGTAATGACGGTCGACCCGATCCGCAAGCTCGTGCACGTTTATTTGGGCAAGAGAGAAGATCGGCAACAACAGAAAGAGAACGATGAATCCGCGAGTTCGCAGCATGAGAATACAGTGTCAGGCATTTGCAGGCCCAAGTGCAAGAAGATGACTGCGGAAGTTCGTTACTGGGCCGAGGATGCCTTCGGCTCTTCTGGGCCCTGCGGCCCACCCGGAAGACCGAACTTAACGAAAGGCTTACGGCCAACGATCTCAACTCGACCGTCCGCCTTAAGCTGGTACGGGTCTCCGGTCGGGTCCATAGGGACTTCTTTCAGCCACCCAGCGGCGACCATTTCGCGGAAGTTCGATGGCATTTGGCCTGTTTGCTCGCGAAATGCAGCCACAAGCTTCGCCAGCTTGATCACATCCTCATCGATTTGCAGCGCGACCAGATGGCGGAGTGCTCCGGCACGTATCGATTGGTCTTCGGAGGTTTCATATAGTTCGCGCCAGATCATCTTTGCGGTTTCTGGGTCCGCCGCCTGCTCAAGCATGGCTGCTTCAAGAAGCTTCAATTGCCGAGCAGCCCCTGGAATCTTCGCCCCTTCGCCAAACGCACGTGAGGCGCTGGCGTAGTCTTTCATGTCGTAATAGATGAAGCCGAGATTGTAGTAAAGCCGCCATTCGGAAGGATTCGCGGCGATTCCGCGGTTTACGAGTTCGATTGCTTTTTCGGGTTGTCCTGCACCTTCGGACCCGCCTTGGGACAGGAAGATCGAACCGAACTGGTAAGCAGGCACGAGATGAGGATCAAGTGTTGTGGTTATGTCGAGAAGAGAATAAAGCAGGTCATACCGGGTCGCACCCTGGTAGTGGAGCAGACCAAAATATTGGACGACCCGTGTCCAATAGATGTCCGCCAGCAGACCGTCGTAACCGAGGCTGGCTCGTTTCAAAACCTTGGCGGAAGGGATATACAACACCTGTTCAAGGCTTTCATATGCCTGAAGCTTCTCGATTGAGTGCAGAACTACCAGGGACAATGCCAGCGAGGCAATCAGTGTAGCGGCGGCAATCGTCGTAGTTCGTTTACGTGAGTTCATTTGAGATTGCGACGCTCAAAAATCAGTACGGCTCCAGCGAGGATCGCCGCCGAATAGAGAACCGCGTACATGGTGTTGTAGACAATCAGGTCGCCCGCTACAGACTGCCCGTGCGCGACCGCGGTAATCACATTGAACGAAGCGAAATTAGGGACGATATAAGCGACACCAGTTGCCAGCAAACGGGACAATCCGTGCATGGCGGAGGCAAAAGCGCGAAGGTCTGCGGCGAAAGTGCCAATGACCAGCACAGAGAGCGTGAAAATCGAAGATATCAGCGGAGACGAATAGGTCGAGAACAACAGCGCAATGGCGGTAACCAGAATCAGTTCAAGAACGATGAAGTATAACGCCACCAGCAGCCACTTATCTTGCGATTGGAAACGATGCGATTGGAAGAAGAGGGCGGCAAAGAACCCAATCGACATGAAGAACACGTTGACGACGAGCGTGCCGCTCAGTCCGAAGAACTTGCCCAGAATGAATTCCCAGCGGCTAAGAGGACGAGCCAGGATCGTATAGAGCGTCTTCTTGTCCATCTCCTTCGAAACTAAGCCGATGCCGATCAAGATCGCGATTACTATGCCGAAGATCGATATGGATGTGAGGCTGAGATTTACGAGAATGAGGCGCTCTATTCCGATGGATATCTGTCCAAATAGGAACGAAGACAACACGAGCAACAAGGCGAAGACGATGAGGTTGTAAAGCACCCTATCGCGGACTGCTTCACGGAAGGTGTTGAAGGCGACGGTTCCGATACGCTGATTCATGCATTCACCTTCTCGGGTTCGGCTGAGAGTCGTTCGACGAAGTAGTCTTCCACCGTGCTTCGCACAGGGTTGACGGAAATTATCCGGACGTCGTTTCGGAGCAGTTCTTCAAGTGTTCGATTCAACCGGGATTCCGAAACCATAACGCGACCGATTTCGCCGTTCCAGCGGCACTCGCATCCCAAGTCAGCTAGCGCACGACCGGCATCCGTTCCTTCCCATATGACTTCGAATTGGCCAACCAGCTTGGATGTAAGGTCGGCGACTACCCCGACTCCTCGGAGTTCGCCCTTGTTCAGGACGGCGACGCGGTCGCAGCAAGCCTCTGCATCTGAAAGGATGTGAGTGGAGAAGAACACCGTCTTTCCCTCATCCTTGAGGGTCTGTATCAGATCGCGTACTTCGCGTCGGCCGATTGGATCGAGGCCCGACATTGGTTCGTCCAAAAAGACAACCTTAGGATCGTGAATGATCGCCTGCGCCAGTCCCACTCGCTGTAGCATGCCCTTGGAGAACTTGCGCAGATGCAGCTTGTCAACGTCTGTCAGACCTACTCGTTGCAGGACCGACTCTACGCTGCGTTTGCGGTCGCCTGCCGGAATGCCAGAGATCTTGGCGTAGTAGTGCAACAGCTCGGGCGCGGTCAAATAGTCGTAGAAGTACGGCTGCTCGGGCTGGAAACCGATCTGTGCCTTCATCCTGGGGTCGCCGATGTCCATACCGAGAATTTTGGCTGAGCCACCGGTCGGGAAGAGAAGTCCCATCAGAAGCTTGAGGGTCGTGGTCTTACCCGCGCCGTTGGGACCCAAGTAGCCGAATATCTCGCCCTCTTCTACGGTGAGCGTCAGCGGGCGCAAGCCATACTTCGTGCTTTTGTGCCAGAACCCAACCGAATAGGACTTTTCTAGCGCGAAAGTCTGAATAGCTGGTCGCATGGTTTTTCAGATTCTAACCCAGAGAAGATGTCTGGGAACATAGATGGCATTGTGACTTTAGTGCAGCCCACTGGCACTACAGGCTACGACTGAACACACACCTACTGCAGGGGATTGGTACCAATCGTGCAGCCAGACTCTGAATCGCTGAAGTAGATCACTGCGTCCTGGTTCGAGCAGAACGAACGGATACCGGTTTTTCCCGGCTCTTGAGGCGTTGCGACAATGGTGTACCCCGAGCCGCCGCCGGTGAGCGTGAAGGTGTAACCGCTCTTCGCCCCCTTGTTTGCAAGATCTCCCGGTATAAGGTTCGCATTCGAGGCGGTGGGCTTTCCGTCCGGCGCGGGCCCTAGTTGCGAAAGCTTGCTTGCGTACCCGATTTGAGCGTAGGAGGTCGAGTACGAAGTCTGAGCGGTTCCAATAGCATGTAGCGAAGCCACCGCAGAGGCCTCGTTTGCCGAAATCCTGGAACGGGTGAGGTTGGGAATAGCAATCGCCGCAATGATCAGAATGATTGCAACAACAATCAGCAGCTCTATCAGAGTGAAGCCCTTTTGATTTCGTATTTCTCTTCGCATCGTGTATCCCGCAATTGTAAGTTGATGATAGGGCTGTCCATTGGGATGGACGCAAGGCGAAGCCATAAAGCGACTACGTTCCAAGGCAGCAAGTCTCACTACAAAAATGCTACGCATGTGAGACGCGTGTTGTCAAAAAAGGTAATTAGGTGAAAACCTGAACGGCCTTTCTAGCACACGAGTTGGGAACGAGACAGTTTTAGGCCACTCAGATTCCCCAGAACGGTGACTGCGATCTGCTCTGCCCGGAAGTACTCTTCCGAGAGCTGGACAATATCTTCGGCCGTTACGGATTCAACGCGCTCTATTACCTCGTCAAGGGTAAAGAATCGATCGAAGTACATTTCTTGCCGTGCAAGATTGAGCATACGAGCCGTGCTGGATTCCAGACTGAGCATCAAGCTGCCTTTGAGTTGGTCCTTGGCCCGACGCAACTCATCATGAGGCACAGGCTCGGTTTTGAACCGCCCAAACTCGGCAACAACGGAAGCGACAACACGTGGCACGTTGTCTCGAGAACTGCCCGCATATACGGAAAGACAACCAGTATCACGATAAGGGTTGAGTTCGCTGAAGATAGCGTAGGCGAGCCCCTGCCGTTCGCGAATATTCTGGAATAGTCGCGAACTCATTCCGCCACCAAGTATCGTATTGAGGACGTAGGACGCGTACCGCTTTTCATGCGAGATCGGGTGCGAAGGGACGCCAAGGCAAATCTGCACCTGCTCCAGAGCCTTTTTGTTTCGCATGATGATGCGGGCGGACGACTTGGGTGCTACCTGATGGAATCCATTTTCCCCCGGCGCGAGTTGCGCGAAGTGCTTGTTAGCCAGGTCTACGAAATTCTGGTGCTCCAGATGACCGGCAGCGCAGACGATAATGTTCCCGGGCGAGAACTGGTGCCGCCAGTAGTCGAGAACAGCTTCGCGCTCGAACCGGCGCACTGTTTCTTTTGTGCCCAGGATGGGACGCCCAAGTGGATGATCCTTCCAGAAGTTCTGCGTGAAGATCTCGTGGACGAGGTAATCAGGGCTGTCTTCGTCCATTTTGATTTCCTCGAGAATCACGCTTCGTTCGCGGCCGATGTCTTTCGGATCAAAGACAGGGTTGAGGACGATATCGCTCAAGACTTCAAGTGCGATAGGAAGGTGATCATCGAGAACCTTGATATTGAAGCAGATACACTCTTTTGCAGTGAAGGCGTCCATATTACCGCCAATCGAATCCACTTGGCGGGCAATGTCCTCGGCGGTTCGGGTAGCGGTGCCCTTGAATACCATGTGCTCGACGAAATGGCTGATTCCATTGACGGCGGGATCTTCGTGGCGAGAACCTGTCTTCACCCAAATACCTATTGAGACGGAACGGATGTGTTCCATTTCTTCAGTTATCAAGGTGAGGCCGTTAGGCAATACTGTGCGGTGAATGTTGCGAACCTCTTCCGCAGTTGCTGGTCTCATTGAGATTGCTTGCGCCACACTCTACCTCTGAGCCCGACCCTCAGTATTAAATATGCCGGGATGATGTACCTGCCAGATATTTACGATGTAATCGAATACACCGTGCTCTATGACGAGTGTTTCTGATTTTGCTGGATTCGGTCTGCTTCCGTTACGGCCTTGCTTGATTCTAAACTGTAAACAGGTAATTGGATGCATGACGACTTCGAAACAAAGCGAACTATTAGGCCTTGATTTACAAGAACTTACAGACTTAATGAGCTCCTTGGGGCAGCCCGCATACCGGGCCGAGCAGGTGTTTCAGGCCATTTATCGGCAGAGACTTGGGGAGTTGGAGAGCATTACGACACTCTCAAAGGCGCTGAGGACGAGCTTTGCGGAAAAATTCACCGTCGGCGTTCCAACAATTCAGAATCGCTATGTCTCGGTCGATGGGACCATCAGGTACCTGATCGGATTCGGCGATGGCCAGAGCGTGGAGACGGTCTGGATGCCGGAAGGTGATGGAGGAGAATCCGGCGACGGAACCGAGGCTGGAGCGGAAGAAGAGCGGGACTATGACCGCGCCACGATCTGCGTATCGAGCCAGGTCGGATGTGCTGTGAATTGTCAGTTCTGCCTGACAGCACTGCTCGGTATTCAGCGGAATCTGACAGCGGGCGAAATCGTCGGTCAAATCATAGCAGTGCTCAATGACCGAGGAGTGGACACCGAAAGAGATCGAATCAACCTGGTTTTCATGGGTATGGGCGAGCCCTTCCTTAATTACCAGAACTTCATGAAAGCCGTGCACCTGCTTGTAGAAGGAGTTGGGATCGCGGAATCGCGTATGACGGTTTCCACGTCGGGCATTGTGCCACGGATTGCCGACTTCGGCAGTGAAGCTGTGCGGCCGAAACTGGCTATCTCGCTGAATGGACCCAATGACGAGGTCCGCTCATCAGTTATGCCGATAAACCGCAAGTGGAACTTGAACAGCATCATGGCTGCCGTGCGGGAGTTTCCGTTGCGAAATCGTGAGCGAGTAACGTTCGAGTACGTGCTGCTGCACGGAGTAAACGACAGCGTTGAGAACGCGCGCGAACTGGCAGGACTTGTGCGGGGTGTGCGATGCAAGGTGAACTTGATCGCACTAAATCCTGGGCCAGGGATCCCGTTCCAGACGCCGGCGGAAGCATCCGTAGTGAAGTTTCAGGAAGTTCTCCGGTCAGCGGCGATACCGGTGTTTGTGCGGCGTCCGCGAGGACGGGACATTTACGCTGCATGTGGTCAATTGAAGCGGACGGTGCAGATCGGAGCTTAGCATTTTCTACCAAATTACATCTCTGGTGGATTGAGATTCATCCTAACTGGCACACTCAAGTTGAGTGCTGGCCGGATCATGCGACAAACCAGAGCTCTACATCTCCTCCTACTGGGTCTGCTGACGCTGTCTCTTGCTGGGTGTAATCTGTCAGCGAAATTCGAGCTAGCTCGTGCACAACGAGCAGAGCGTCAAGGTGATCTTGCCCAGGCGGCCAAGATCTACAAGAGTGCTCTGGCGCATTTGCCTCTAAAAGAAAAGCGGCTTCGTTCTCAGGCGTATTTGCGCTTAGGAGAGTGCTGGCTCCGACTGGGGAACCCAAGTGAGGCCTTTTCGGCATTTCAGAAATCAGTCGAAGCAGATGACTCCAGCGTAGTGGCACACCTGCGCCTTGGCGAAATGTATCTGGCCGGAGGTGCGGCGGAGAAGGCATCGGAACAAGCCAGCAGCGTACTGGAACTTGCTTCAACCAGCACAGAAGGGCTGGCGCTTCTTGGCGCCGCATCGTCTGCTGCTGGCAATTCGAATCTCGCGCAGCAGGCATTTGAGACGGTTTTGAAGAGCGATCCGAAGCAAGCGCGAGTGGCCGTGGCGCTTGCAGATATCTACAACCAGGCAAATGAGGCAGAAAAGGCGCGTGAGGTGCTGCAGAAGGCCACGCAAGCTGATGGCAAGAGCTCATTGCCGTTACTCGCGTTGGGCCGCCTTGAGGAGCAGGAGGGCAATGTTGCAGGTGCCGAGGAGGCTTACCGGAAAGCAGTGAGCGTCCAGGATTCCGTGGAGGCCAACACGCGCTTGGCTACATTTCTTGCGCGGACGTCTCGCCCCGACGAGGCCCTGAAAGTTCTGATTCATGCCGATTCGATGAATCGCGAGTTGCCGGTCGGGCGTGCTGATTTCAAACTGTTGTCCGGGGACTTCAAAGGAGCGCTGGACGAATACATGGACGTTCTGAACTCCCCAATGTTTGACACCCCTGGGAAGAAGAGCTGGATAGAATCTCAAAGCGACACGATCGGATCGTCCAACGAGATTCGCTCGCGGATGGCGGTCCGTGTGATCGAAGCGGACCTGCAGATTGCGGAGAGCGTGTCAGATTCAGATCCGTTGGTGGTTCCGACAACTGGCGCGGCATGGCTTCATTTCTCGCAATACAAGGACGAACTTGATCCTGCAACTTCCGAGTTGCTACAAGCAGAGATTAGCCTTACTGAAAGCGATCTGTTGAAGGCGTCAGCGCATGCGCAAAGGGCACTTAGCGTAGCCCCAGAATCGGCCCCGGCGCACTACGTTTACGGGCTGGTTCTGTATCGAAACGGGGATACTGCGTCGGGTCGCTTGGAGTGGGCAAAGGCGCTCAATCAAGACCAGAGCTACGTCCCCGCCCGGCTTGCGCTCGCCAGAGATGCAGTTGACACGAACGATCACGCGAGGGCCGAGAAACTCGTGATCCCCGTAGTGAGGGATGAACCGGAGAATGTTCGTGCATTGAAGATCTTTGCCCGATCGCTAACTGGGCAGAAACGGTATCCTGCCGCCGAACTGGTCGCGCGTCGGGCGGAGACAATCAACCCAGGTGATTCGGATGTCCACGTTCTGTTGGGCGAGATTGCCATTTCGCAGCAGCATCTGGCAACGGCACTGTTCGAATACGAACAGGCGTTAACCTTGCGGCCGCGTTCTGAAACCGCGATGCACGGTCTGGCGGGATTGTATAGCCGCAACAAAGTCACCAGACCAGAGTTGGCGAAGCTGGAAAAGGTCGCGGAAGCAAAGCCTAGTTCCGCTCCGCTAATGGAGATCGCCGGCAGGCTCTATGCCCAAAATGGGTGGCTCACCGATGCACAGCGCTGTCTGAAGCGCTCCATTGAGATCGATCCTTACCGGGTCACCGCGATCAATGAACTGGCGCAGTTCAAGGCAGTCACCGGAGATGAGCTCTCGGCAATCAACTTGGGCGGGCGAAAGGGCGGGGCTCAAGGGGCGTTGCTTCGGGGCGTGCAGGCAGAAACCAGCGCCGATACACGAACAGCCCTGAAGGAATATGAATCGGCAATTCGCCAGGGAGAAACGTCAGGTGTAGCTGCCAACAACTTAGCGTGGCTGCTTGCATCCAGCGGCGGCGACTTGAACCACGCATTGGAAGCTGCACAGAAGGCACACTCATTGGCGCCCGAGAGTGCCGCGGTTTTGGATACCTTAGGCTTCGTATACCTGAAACGGCGAGAATTCTCAGCCGCCATACCCGTTCTGACAGAAGCTTCGCTCCTGGCGCAGCGCAAGGGACGCAAGGCGGAAGAAGCCGCGATTCGTAATCACCTGGAAGAGGCTTACTTGCGGTCAGGGCAGGAGCCTGGGTCCAAGTAGATCGCCGAATGCTTTTAAAACGCGGCGAGAGTCGCGCCCGTTTAGTTGATAGAGAAAGCAAAAACGGCGGCCAATATAGCCGCCGTGACAGCCGCCCAGAAGGCGGCGCTACCGTTGTAAACCTATTCGAAGATCATCACAGCCGAAGCGATTACGGTGGTCCAGAGGCCGCGTTTGTCGCCGACGGCGGACTGGGTGAAGTTCATCGTGCGAACGATTTTGTTCGACATCCGATAAACTTCTTTCTTTTCGTCCCACGACTTATCCGGATCGAATTCGACGCCGAGGGTTGTCGCCAACATTTCGGCGGCGAGTTCCTCGGCATAATCACCGGCAGTTTGGTCCGTTTCACCAAACGAGTGGTGTTCGCTGAGATAGCCGTAAGTAGTGCGATCGGCAGGCAGAGCGACGCCAATACTGGATGCCACGAGACGATGTGGTTCGCGGGTTGAGTTCTCGGCCACTACGGCGAAGGTCACTTGACCCGGTTCAAGATGCTTCAGACCTTCCTTGCGGGTCAGAATCTTGCAGTTTGGCGGGAAGATAGACGAAACGCGGACTAGATTCTGCGCGGCAATCCCGGCATCTCGCAAAGCAAGCTCAAAAGACGTAAGACGTTCTTTGTGTTTCCCGACGCCCTTGGTAAAGAAGATGCGCTTGGGAACCATGTTTTGTGCCAATTCGTGATCCTCCCGCTTTGACTGGAAATATTTTTATAACACCCATTAGCCAAATCGCTAAGAAGAAATTGAGCGACCGGAGGAAACTTTTGGGTGTGCAAGGTGAGGCGATTTGTGTGCTCTTGGCACGAACTACCTAGTGCTGCAAACTAGCCAATCTTTCCCGCGCCAATTTCGGCTGGCCGCTGTTTCACGGCGATGTCGATGAAAGCCAGCGCGGCACGGCTGAGAGCTTTGTCTTTCCGGAAGACCAGCGCCAAATCTCGCTTTATGTGGGCGTCCGCGATGTTCAGGATTGAGAGCAGGTTCGCCTTCGCTTCCGCCTTAGCGTGAGACGCGGTCACGAAGCCGATTCCCACATCGGCGGCGACGAAGCGTTTCATCAACTCGCTTGAGTCGAGTTCCATCGAGACATTGGCTTTAAGACGGCGTTCGTGCAAAAGGTTGTCAACTGCTTCTCGCGTTCGCCCCAGTTTCGGCAGCAGCAGGGGAAACTGAGCTATCTCGGCTATTGTCACTTCCTTTTTCTTCGCCAACGGATGGGTCGGTGGAGTCATGATGACAAGCTCGTCACGGTGGATGGTTACTACCGTGAGACGATTGTCCGTGACCGGAAGCGAGACAATGCCAAAGTCGACGGTATTGTCGATGATCAGATCGAGGATCCGGCCCCGCTCGGCACGATGTACGCTGACCTGTACGTCCGGGTATAGCTTTTTGAACTGGGCGAAGACTTCGGGTAGGACATGGAGACAGGTGCCTTCGTTAGCTCCGACGATGATTTCGCCGCGCGGCACGCGTTCCATTTCCCCGATTTTGGTGATGGCAGTTCGACGAAGCTGGAGGGCCTCTTCGGCAAACTGCTGAAAGAGCTTGCCCGCGGCGGTCATCGCGACCTTGCCGCCAGACCGGTCAAACAGCTTGGCCCCTACTTCTTCTTCCAGGGATCGGATAAGCGAGGATATGGCCGGTTGTGTGCGGAAGCGCTTCTCCGCGGCACGAGAGAAGCTGTTGTGCCGGGCCACCTCCAAAAAGGTCTCTAGTTGGTCAAAATCCATACCGTACCTAGTAGAGAGTACCTAGTACTTAGTTGCAAGTGTATTCTGCCACACGTTCGGGTTCTTTGGACCTATCTCATGAAGCCAGCAGATGATGGACAACGCGGGCGGAAAGGGCATAACGGGTTTCTATGGGGGAGATAAAAAGTATCAATTTCCAAATAGCTGCTGCTCGACCTTATGCTGAAAACGGCTCGCAGCATCGTTTTGGGCGGCGGTTTAATCATTCGGTTTTCCACGGAAAATTCAGCCGCTAAAGAGCGCACGCGTAGTCAGGCGGTGCGACATTCGGGCCATCTTGTATACGCGGGCACCTTGGGCTCGCCAAAGGAGAATGCGATTTTATGGCTGACGTCAAAGCGTTGATGCAGTTCATCAAGGACAACGGGGTCAAAATCCTTGACCTGCGTTTCACCGACCTCCCGGGCCTATGGCACCACGTTTCCTATCCGATCGAGATGCTGGACGAAGACAAGTTCGAAGAAGGCTTCGGCATGGATGGGTCGTCGATTCGTGGCTGGGCCGCAATCAACGAAAGCGACATGCTGCTGATTCCGGATCCTTCGTTCTTCATGCTGGATCCCTTCACGGAAGCGCCGACGCTTGTAATGATCTGCGACGTGGTTGATCCGGTCACCAAGCAGCGCTATGATCGCGACCCCCGCTATATCGCGAAGAAGGCCGAGATGTTTATAACCTCGACCGGCCTGGCCGACACAGCTTACTTCGGCGCGGAAGCCGAGTTCTTCATTTTCGACAATATTCGTTTTGATCAGAACGAGCACTCCGGGTTCTACTTCATCGACGCAGAAGAAGGTCGATGGAATTCAGGCCGCAAGGAAAACAACCTCGGGTACCGCCCGCGTTACAAGGAAGGTTACTTCCCGGTTCCTCCCACGGACCACTATCAGGACCTGCGTACCGAAATGGTTTTGGCAATGCAGGCTTGCGGTTTGGATGTTGAGTGCCATCACCACGAGGTAGCAACGGGTGGCCAAACCGAAATCGATCTGAAATTCGACGCTCTGTCCGCCGCGGCCGACCACATGATGCTTTACAAGTACGTGGTTCGCAACGTGGCAGACCAGTACGGCAAGACGGTGACCTTCATGCCGAAGCCGCTGTTCCAGGACAACGGTAGCGGTATGCACTGCCACCAGTCGCTCTGGAAGGGTGGAAAGCCGCTGTTCGCTGGCGACGGCTATGCGGGTCTCTCGCAGATGGCCCTGTGGTACATCGGCGGTCTGATCAAGCATGGTCCGGCCCTGTCGGCGATCATCGCTCCGACCACCAACTCGTACAAGCGTCTCGTTCCGGGCTTTGAAGCTCCGGTTAACCTCGCTTACTCGCGTCGCAACCGTTCGGCCGCCTGCCGTATTCCGATGTACTCGGCGTCACCGAAGGCGAAGCGCGTTGAGTTCCGTCCCCCGGATCCGAGCTGCAACCCTTACCTGGCGTTCGCAGCTTTGGTCATGGCTGGACTGGACGGTATCGAGAACAAGATCGATCCGGGTCAGCCGCTGGACAAGGACATTTACGATCTGGGTCCAGAGGAGCTCGCGAAGGTTCCTTCGATGCCGGGATCGCTGGAAGACGCGCTCGACGCACTCGAAGCGGATCACCAGTTCCTGCTCAAGGGCGACGTATTCACGGAAGAACTGCTGCGCACGTACATCGATTACAAGCGCACGAAGGAAGTCACGGCCGTGAAGCTGCGTCCGCATCCTTACGAGTTCGCCCTGTACTACGACATCTAAACAACAGAGGTAGACGACTGTGAAGGCCCGGCGAAAGCTGGGCCTTTTCACTTGTCAGAATTCTGGAACGGCTTGTCGATGAGGGGTAGAATGGGTTTTGGGTCATCTTGGGGGATGAGCATGCATTTGGCAGAGGCAATGAAGGGAATCACGAAATCCGAGAACCGGCTCGCTTGGACGGTAGCCCTTCTGGCGGATGCTCTGCAATTGGGACTGTTTCCTTTGTTTGCTGGAGGTGCTCTGTCGCCAGCGAATGACGTGCTTGATTTTGTGGTCGCAGCCGTGCTGATTCGTGCTCTGGGCTGGCACTGGGCTTTTCTGCCTTCGGTCGTTGCAGAGCTGGTGCCGGGTCTTGACCTCATTCCAACCTGGACGGCTGCCGTGTTCATTGCAACTCGAAGGAGTAGCCCGGGCACAGAGCCGGAGATATTGCCTCCGGGGCCAATTCCTAACGCTCCACGGTAATAGCTCCGAATAGCCGTGCTATCCTCAAACCACCGTGTCAGAGACACATTCCGCAGACGACATAAAGCAGATTGACAATGCGCTTGCAGAGGTCGAGTTTCGCGACCGTGCCCAAGCTGCGCAGAACATCGCTCGATTGGCGGCTCGGGTTCCAGAAGCGGTCTCCCAGGCGATTCCGCCGCTGCTCGTTGATTCTCCGGACCCTGATTCGGCTCTGAACCTTTTTGAGCGTTTGATCGAGGCTGCTGGAGCTGATATCACTAGGCTCTTCCTTCGACAGCCATTTCTCATTCACTACGCCATAGTAGTTTTCGGCTATTCGCAGTGGCTGGGCGAGACTCTGATTCAAAATACGGATCTCTTTCACGTCCTTTCGCGTGATCGGAGCCTGGAGCTATCGCAGTCTCGCGAGGACTACGCTGAGGCCTTCGCGCGCTTCCGCTCGCGATCGCTCGATACGGATATCTCTCTGCTGTTGGCGCGATTCAAGCGGCGCGAGTACGTCCGGATCATGCTGCGGGACGTGCTTGGGATAGCAACCCTTGCTGACACCACAGCGGAGATCACGGCGGTTTCGGACGTCATGATCGAAGAGGCGCTGCGGGAAGCGCATGTAATTCTGCGGAACCGATACGGGGCTCCGCAACACCTCGATAGAGATGGACGAGTCGTGGACACGCCGTTCGCGATATTGTCGTTGGGGAAATTGGGCGGGAACGAACTGAACTACAGTTCGGACATAGATTTACTCTTCGTTCACGGAGATGGCATCGAGCAACCGGGAACGCCGATTTCAAACCACGAGTATTTCGTTCGCCTTGGGCAGGAAATCACGGCGATCTTGTCGCGGGTCACCAAAGAGGGCTCGCCATTCCGGATTGATCTGAGGCTGCGCCCACAGGGCGGCGAAGGAGATCCGGCTGTCGGTTTGGCTCACGCCGTCGACTACTACGCGCATCGCGCGGGCGATTGGGAATTGCAGGCTCTGATCAAGGTACGACACTCGGCAGGGGACCAGCGCCTCGCACGTGAATTCATTCGTCGGGTGCAGCCCTTCATTTACACGAAGCAGTTGAACTTCGAGGCTATAGAAACGGCGGTTGAGTCCCGAGATCGGATGATCGCACGCCGGCGGAAGCCGATAGCTAAGGGCGTCATTGACGTTAAGACCGATCGCGGCGGCATCCGAGATATCGAGTTCCTCGTGCAATGTTTGCAGCGCGTGTATGGCGGCACAGAGCTGTGGCTGCGTTCGGGCGGAACGATGTTCTCGCTCCAGAAACTCCACGACAAAGCGCATATTACCGGAAAGGAATTTCACAGCCTTACGGTGGCGTACGAGTTTTTGAGGAACATTGAGCACCGGCTACAGCTTCGGCAAGGACAACAGACGCAGAGGCTGCCGCAGTCTGAAGCCGACCTGAAGATACTCGAGCGTTCCATAACGACGGAACAGACCGAAGCGATTCGTCCCGGCGAGATCATCAACGTCGTTAAACAAAGAATGGCGGCCGTTTCCGAAATCTATGGACGCATCATCCACCATCAGCAGCTCCAGAAGGAGAGGGACGCGGCGGAGGATTTCAGATCGGCGGCCGTTTCCGGATTCGGCTGGGAGTACGAACAGCGTCAGTTGCTTGATCGACTTGCCGATGATGCTCCGGAGTTGTACGACCTTGCACGGCGTTCGGACGTCGACGCGCATACGCGCCGGAATTTGCACAGGTTCCTGGCATCGGTGCTGACGAATTCGGAGTGGTACGAAGCGGTTTCCAAGAATGCAAATGCCGTTTCCAGAGCGCTGAAGTTGTTTTCTACGAGCGAGTATCTAACGGATCTGTTGGTAAGGCACCCTGAGGAAGTCACTTCTTTAGATCCAGGGGCGCGGACATGGCGGGATCGCGGGTCGGGCCGCATTTTCGAGAGGGTTCAGGATTCGAGACAGCCTGATCCCGTTTTCGAGTACATGGAGCACTGTGACGACCCGTACGATGCCAAGTTGGCGCTATTGCGGCGCTACTATCGCAGCGAGATATTCAGGCTGGCGGCAAACGATGTGCTTCGGCCACGTTGCGTGTATGACACCTTGGCCGACGTGGCGAACCTGGCAGATAAGGCTGTCGGTGCAGCATTTGCGATTGCAGGGAAGCCTGACGGATTGGCGATCCTGGCCTTGGGCCGGTTAGGTACCTGCGAAAGCGATCTGTTGTCGGATGCCGATCTGATTTTTCTTCGCGACGAGTCGCTCGACTTGGGTGTGGCGACCAGGGCGGCAGAAGTTACGATGGAAGCCCTTTCGGCCTATACGAAGCAGGGAACCGTTTTCCCCGTCGATGCGCGTCTGCGGCCCAGCGGCGGCTCGGGTGACCTGGTGATTACGCCCGCTGCTCTGGAAAACTACTTCCTGCGAGATGCGCGAGCGTGGGAGGCTCTCACCTACACGAAGATGCGCCACGTTTCGGGTTGCAAGGACATCAGCGTCCAAGCCTTTGCAGCGAGAGACAAGTTGTTTGCGCGGTTTGCGGGTGACCCAAGTTTCGTCGCCTCCGTCCGCGAGATGAGGCGCAAACTTGAGCGCTCGGATGCAGATCATGCCAGTATCAAGACCGGCGTTGGCGGCTTCTATGATCTGGATTACATCGTCGGTTACCTTCTGGTGCGGCATGGGTCGCAGCATGAGCGCGGAAACATGAGAGCGAGCCTCAAAGACTTGAAAGAACGGGGATTGCTGTCTCAGCCGGATTTCGAGACACTCGACACTGCCGGACTATTCTTGCGTACAGCTGAACATGCGGTCAGGATTGTGCTCGGTAAAACGCGAAGGTCTGTACCCGCCGCTGGACCGTCGCGCGCCGCCGTTGAACGCTTGACGTTTGAATCGGAAGACTGTGAATCCAAAGACCGAGGCGGTGAACGCGACTTCGACGCCACTATGCAGCGAACTTTTCTGGATCTTCGGGCTGCCTACGATCGCATGGTACAGTGAAGCCGGGCAGAGTACCCGCTCTCTAGAACTGGTGCAAAATAGCGGTTTACAGCTGCCGTAGAGTTTCGCGATGATAGATGGCAAGCGCGCGGTTGTGGGAACTGCGCGGTGCAGCAGCAGTGGGGTAAATCCAATCTGGTTTTTGTAGTGCGCTGGTGGCACCCGTATCTTGTCGGGGTACCTCATAGTGTCTTGCAGTCCAATCTGCTTTCTTGATCCTCGGAGGGGCTAATGGCGGAGTCGTTCAACGGTATTCCGGTGCCTGAACAAGGCCAGAAGATAACCTACAGCGGCGGACAGTACGTGGTACCGGATAACCCGATCATTCCATTTATCGAAGGCGACGGTACGGGGCGTGATATCTGGAAAGCTTCGGTGAGGGTATTTGACGCTGCCGTAAACAAGGCCTATGGAGGGAAGCGCCGGATCGCCTGGTACGAGGTGTTTGCCGGCGAAAAGGCCAAGAGCAAATTCGATACATGGCTCCCGGACGATACCGTTGAGGCTTTCAAGACTTTCCGCGTGGGGATCAAGGGGCCACTTACGACTCCAATCGGCGGCGGTATCCGCTCCCTCAACGTTGCTCTCCGTCAGATTCTGGACCTGTATGCCTGTGTTCGCCCCGTGAAGTGGTACGGCGTGCCTTCCCCGGTGAAGCGACCCGATCTGATGGATCTCGTCATCTATCGCGAGAACACCGAGGATGTTTACGCGGGAATTGAATGGCAGCAGGGAACCGACAAGGCGAAGAAGATCATCGACTTCATCAACAATGAAATGCTTGCGGGAACGAACAAACGAATCCGTGAGGACTCGGGGGTTGGCATCAAGCCAATGTCGGTCACTGGGACGAAACGATTGGTTCGCAAAGCCATTCTGCATGCCCTGGAGAATCGGCTTAAGTCGGTGACGCTGGTTCACAAGGGCAACATCCAGAAGTTTACCGAAGGGGCGTTCCGGGCGTGGGGCTACGAACTGGCAGTGAGCGAGTTCCGCGACAAAGTGGTCACAGAGCGCGAGAGCTGGATTCTGGACAACAAGGACAAGGCCCCGAACGTCACTGTGGAACAGATTGCCCATATCATCGAGCCCGGCATGGAATTCGCAAACGACGATTTCAAACAGGGTGTGTACAAAGAAGTAAAACAGGTGCTGGATTCGATCTATCCAACCCACGGCAATGGTCAGTGGAAGAACAAGCTGCTGATCAACGATCGCATCGCCGATTCGATCTTTCAGCAGGTCATTACCAGGCCGGACGAATACAAAGTACTTGCCACGCCGAACCTGAACGGCGACTACATTTCCGATGCCTGTGCAGCGCAAGTCGGCGGATTGGGAATCGCCCCCGGAGCCAATATCGGCGACGGGTACGCGATCTTCGAGGCCACCCACGGAACCGCGCCTAAGTATGCGGATCAGGACGTTATTAACCCGGGATCGGTGATGCTATCGGGCGTCATGATGTTCGACCTGCTGGGCTGGCGTGAAGCCGCGAAGTTGGTTGAGGAAGGAATACGCAAGACCATCGACCAGAAGAAGGTGACTTACGACTTCCATCGGTTGATGGAAGGTGCAACGAAGGTGAAGACGAGCGAATTTGCCGACTTCATCATCAAGAACATGGATGCCGTAGCCGCGGCGGTGAAGTAAACTGGTAAGTTGCAACGGCTCGAGAACCGCGGCCACATCCTGAGGTTCTCGACTGTTCTCCACCGCAACTGTCGGTCGCGTTGAGATCGCGCCGTTCGCCTGTTGCGAACATACTGAAAGGAATCTTAGATGCGTAAAAAGGTAACCGTCGTAGGGTCTGGAAACGTGGGTGCGACAGCCGCGCATTGGCTTGCCGCAAGTGAACTGGCGGATGTCGTACTGGTTGACATTATGGAAGGCGTTCCGGAAGGCAAGGCTTTGGACTTGCTGGAAGCGATGCCGATCGCAAAGAAGGATTCGTTCATCGTCGGTGGGCAGGATTACGCCCTGACCGCAAATTCCGACATCGTGATCATCACCGCTGGCGTTCCACGCAAGCCGGGTATGAGCCGCGACGATCTGCTCAATATCAATCACAAGATCATGAGCGACGTGGTCGGCAAAGTTGTGAAGTACTCGCCGAACTCGATTCTGATCATCGTCTCCAATCCTCTGGACGCGATGGCGCAGGCTGCCTACAAGCTCAGCGGCTTCCCGCGCGAGCGTGTCATCGGCATGGCCGGCGTGCTTGATTCTGCTCGCTTCCGCGCCTTCATTGCCATGGAACTCAAGGTCAGCGTTGAGAACGTTACCGCATTCGTGCTCGGCGGACACGGCGACACGATGGTTCCGTTGCCGCGTTACTCGACGGTTGCCGGAATTCCTATTACCGAACTGATGAGCAAGGAAGTGCTGGATCGCCTGGTGCAGCGGACGCGTGACGGCGGCGCCGAGATCGTGAAGTACCTGAAGACCGGCAGCGCGTTCTATGCTCCGTCTGCAGCTGCGGTCGAAATGGCCGAAGCGATCCTGAAGGACAAGAAGAAGATTCTCCCTTGCGCTGCATACCTGCAGGGCGAGTACGGGATCAACGGCCTGTTCGTCGGCGTGCCTTGCAAACTGGGCGAGAAGGGTCTGGAAGAGATCATTCAGATCAAGCTGACCCCCGAAGAGCAAGCTGGTCTGGAAAAGAGCGCCGGTGCCGTGAAGGAACTGGTCGCTGTGATCGGTGTGTAGTTCTGAGTTCTCGTGGTGAAAAGCCCTCGACCATCGAGGGCTTTTCGTTTTGCATACCCCTAGTTTTCAGAACGGGGAAGAATGCACCCGGATTTGTGGGAGTAGATGCTGCTACAACAATTTGTGAGAGCTTACTTGAATGAGACTCTCTCGCCTTCAATCACAGTATGCTTCAGGTACTTTGCATCATCGTGGGTTGGGTAGTCGGTCCGGTAGTGGGCACCACGGCTCTCCTGACGAGCTAATGCCGAACGCGCGATAAGCAATCCTGTCTGGTGGATGTTTCGCGCCTCACAGCAGCGGCGGCAGGTACCCTCAGGAAGTGAAGGTCCCATCCGCTGCAGTTCTTCAATGGCACACTTCAATCCTTTTGCGGTGCGAACAATGCCGACGTGTCGCCACATCAGCTCTCGGATCTGCCGAATACATGTCTCGGCGGAATCGAGTACCGTCCCGGATTGCGCAGAAGAAACCGCTGCTGGAGACTGTCTCTGAAGGGCGTGGCCGGAGTTAGCTTTTGCCTCCTCCTGCATCGCATGGGCAGCGCGCGCACCGTATACGAGTCCTTCGAGCAGGGAATTGCTGGCCAGGCGATTGGCTCCGTGCACACCCGTAGAGGCGACCTCGCCCGCGGCGTACAAACCGGGGACATTGGTGCGCCCTTCCAAATCAGTACGTACGCCACCCATCGCATAGTGAGCTGCTGGGCGAATCGGGATCAGATCAACCCTGATATCCAGATTGTGCTTAAGACATGTCTCGAAGATGCGTGGGAAACGTTTATCCAATTGCTTGCTGCGCAGGTGAGTCATGTCCAAAAAGACGGTCGGATCCTTGGCCGAACTGATTTCCAGTTCGTGAGCGATGGCTCTGGCAACTACGTCACGCGGGGCCAGTTCCGCCATCGAGTGATACTTGGGCATGAAGCGGTCGAGTTCGCTATTGCGCAGGTATGCGCCTTCGCCTCTCAATGCCTCTGATAGCAGGAAACGAGGAGCACCTTTCAGATAGAGCGCCGTCGGATGAAACTGGACGAACTCCATGTCCGCGATTTCGGCGCCGGCACGGAGAGCCATTGCTACGCCGTCCCCAGTAGCGACGTCCGGATTTGTGGTGTTGCTGTAGACGTAGCCCAGCCCGCCAGTTGCCAGAAGGACGGCTTTGGCTCGAACTTGGCGCACCGCTCCGTTGTTGTCGATCAGCGAGACTCCGACTGCGCGGCCGTCTTCGACAATAATTTCCGTCGTGAATTCGAATTCGGAAATGGAGAGTTGCTCTAGTGTCTTAGCCTTCTCCCAGAGTGCTCGGCCGATTTCGCGCCCGGTCGAATCACCGTGAGCATGTAGGACACGTGAGCGGCTGTGAGCGCCCTCGCGCGTGAAAGCAAGCTTGGTTCCGGCGCGATCGAACTCCGTACCCCACGCGATCAGTTCCTCGATGCGGACGGGACCATCCTCCACCAGCACAGTAGCGGCCTCAACATTACAGAGACCATCTCCGGCGGTGAGGGTGTCCTGAAGATGAAGACTGATTTCATCCTCGTCGCTGAGCGCGACTGCGATGCCGCCCTGAGCGTATTGGGTGTTGGACTCGCTGACCTCCATCTTGGCCAGCACGAGAACACGACCGGCGGAAGCAAGACCAATAGCTGCGCGGAGTCCGGCAACTCCAGCGCCGATCACGATGAAGTCGGTTTGTTGCGGTACGTCACTCATGAAAAATCGATCTTAACACTCCGGCGACAGATATGAGCCAGCCACTCCGGTAGAACGTTCATACGTTATGATAAATGTCTGTGAAGACAGTAAAGGTAAAAACAGAAGGATCTGCATACGATGTGCAGATCGAGAACGGCTTAATCCAGCGTGTAGGTGAAGCGATCCGCGAGTTGTTCCCGGACCGTGCGCGATTCTTCGTAATAACTGCGCCACCGATTAAGAAGCACTGGGGCGCGGCTCTCACCGAATCGCTTGACAAAGCGAAAATCACACACCAGGTGATCGAAGTTCCCGACGGGGAGCGCTACAAAAATCTGGACACGATCGAAGATCTTGCCGAGAAGTTGGTGAAGAGGGGCGCGGATCGCAAGTCGGTGTTCATCGCGTTGGGCGGCGGTGTTGTCGGTGATATGACCGGGTTCATCGCGTCGATTTACATGCGCGGGGTCGATTTCGTCCAGATCCCAACGACACTGCTGGCGCAGGTAGATGCTTCCGTCGGTGGCAAAACCGGCGTCGATCTCAAGGCAGGCAAGAATCTGGTTGGTACTTTTTATCAGCCAAAAGCCGTTTTCATCGATCCTGGCGTCCTGAATACGCTTCCGGATCGTGAGTACAGGGCTGGTCTCTTCGAGGCGCTCAAGTGCGGAATCATCAGCAACCCGGAGATATTCGGCTTTATGGAAGAGCAGCGCACGAAGGTTTTGCAGCGGGAACCGGATGCTCTGGAGTGGTTAATTGCCGAATGCGTCCGTGTGAAAGCTGAAGTCGTTTCAGCCGATGAGCACGAAATGGGACTGCGCAGGATACTGAACTTCGGGCACACCATCGGCCACGCACTTGAGGCGGAGACCGGATACAAGCAGTTCCTGCATGGAGAAGCTGTAGCGTGGGGAATGATCGGCGCTTCCATGATAGCTGCTGCGATGCAACGGACCGAATCCGAAACTGCTCGGCGAATCATCTCTACGACACTGGCCTATGCTCCTTTGCCCAAGGTTGAGGCGCGCTCTAAGAGGATCGTCAGCCGTCTTCGCACTGACAAAAAGACAATGAATGGGATTGTCCATTTCGTACTGCCGGTTGAGATTGGCAAGGTCGAAATCGAGCGCGATGTGCCCGAAAAGACCGTCATACAGGCAATTGACGAATTGAGATATCTTTCCCAGGCGTAAAGAGCCAAGTGAACGAATCCAAGCAATCGAAATCGGGTGTGGTGGGTGCTGCGCCAGCAGATGTGACGCCGGGGGACGAGGCTTCCGCCGCGAGTGCTGTGCGCGAGATGTTCAGCACCATTGCACCACGCTACGACCTGTTGAACCACGTTCTGTCCTTCAACGTGGATCGGTTCTGGTGGTGGCGAACTGCGAGGAAATTCGCCCCAGTTTTGCGGAATCCAGACTCGGCGGTTCTAGATCTGTGTTGCGGCACCGGTGATATGACTTTCGCTCTCTTGCGTCGAGCGGGAGAACGAGGCGCGACAATATTAGGCGCCGACTTTGCCCACCCAATGTTGGTTCGTGCGGCGCGTAAGTCTGAAGGTACACGGTTGAAATGGATCGAGGCCGATGCGTTGCAACTGCCCTTTGGCGATGGTGAGTTTGAGTTGGTTACATCCGCTTTTGGGTTTCGCAATCTGGCGAATTACGACGCAGGGCTGAGAGAGATCCATCGCGTTCTCTTTCCGGGAGGCGAGGTTGGCATACTGGACTTTGGAGAGCCGAGCGGCCTAATCGGGAAACTGTATCGCGTCTATTTCCGCCATGTATTGCCAGCTATTGGATCTCTGATCTCCGGAGTAACGGGTCCATATAGTTATCTTCCTGCCTCTGTGGAACGATTTCCGGCGCCTGAAGAGATGCTTGCCCGTATGGAGAAGGCCGGGTTCCACAATGTGTCCTGGACGCCTTACACGTTTGGCGTGGCGGGGTTGTATCGCGGGGCAAAATGATTCGCATCGGGCACTAGTAGGCTGGTTACGGTGTCGGTGTATCGTTTCACGAATTGAAACCTATTATCCTCAACCAGCATCACAGGTCCTTGTTGAATTGTGCTGTGTGGCCTACTTAACTCTCTGGTTGGAGATTAGCCAATGCGCCGTTGTCTGAGGTTACTGGTCATCACGATTGTGGCCAGCTTCTCCCTCTCTGCTGCTGCTCAGCAGACGGTCAACCGTTTCGACTTGTTTACCGGGTACTCTCACCTCAGTTCCCCAAGCGTTAAGCTTGGGCAGAATGGGTTCAATACATCTTTTGGCGTGAACGCAAAGAGGTGGCTGGCGCTCGGCGCCGATTTCAGTATCTTTACTGGTGACGGGGCTATTCCTCTTTCGGACACCAAAATCAAAGCACAAGTCATCCCGCTACTTCCGCCGGGAGTAACAAATCCTGATATCCCTTTCAGCGCGAGCACCTACACATTTGCTGCGGGCCCGCAGATCAACATCAGGCACTTCGATAAGGTCATGTTCTTTGTGCGCCCAGGGCTGGGACTGCTGCATGAGCGCGCTACGCTAAAGGGGAGCTTGGCGGCAGGACTTGGACCTGTGCTCGGGCTTTCTTTGAAGCAAACTGATACCACCTACTTCTACGGCTTTGGCGGCGGATTCGATATCAACGCGAGCAAGCACATGGGCCTGCGCTTCTCGGTCGATTTCGTCCATACTCCGCTGTTTAACGATCTGCTTGAACCCCGTAACGCGGTTCGAATCTCGGTAGGTCCGACCTTCAAGTGGGGCGAACTGAAGTAGGTTTTGCCGATCGGGGGGACGAGGTATCGTCCCCCCTTTGCCATCGGGTCACAGCGGAAATCGAATCTCAACCTGCAATCCACCATCTTCGGCGTTGTGCGCGGAAATCGTTCCACCGTGCAATTTTACCGCCCGCTCAGTAATGGCCAAGCCCAATCCAGTGCCACCGGTGCTGCGTTCCCGGGCATCCGCAAGTCGGTAAAAGGGACGAAACAGATTTGTCAGTTCATCCTCCGGTACTCCGGTTCCATGGTCCCTTACGGTGACCATAGCACTGGTGCCGGCCCTCTTGAGACTCACCTCAATATCGGTGTTTGGTTTCGTGTAGTGGACAGCGTTTCTGACGACGTTCTCAACGGCGCTACGGAGAAGCTCGGGGCTGCCGTTTACAACAACATCATCCGTTGAGGCCAGTTTCACTACGCAATCGTGGTCTTGAGCTTCGAAGCTGGCGTCCTCAACGACTTCTTGTAATAGTTCTGAAAGATGTACCGGTTCTCTTTCTGGTGGAGCGGATGCGCTGCCGAGACGGGCTAAAGTAAGCAGCTTGCCAATCATGTCGTTCAAACGTTCTGCTTCGCGATCAATGCGGTCGAGAGCGCTCGTGGCGTCGGCACCGGCACGCTGACGAGCAAGTCCAAGTGCGACCGTTAAGCGCGCAAGAGGCGAGCGCAATTCATGGGAGATGTCGCTGATGAGCTGTTTTTGTGTACCGACCAGGGTTTCTATTCTGTCGGCCATGAGATTGAAATCACGAACGAATTCGCCGATTTCATCACGACGGCGTTCCATGCGAGATGCCGCACGTGCTGAAAGGTCCCCATCAGCGATTTGCCGTGCGGCCATCTGCAACCGGAGGATGGGCCTTGTGAGATAGCGTGTGAGCAGATAACAGACAAGTCCAGACAGTAGAACCGCGATTATCCACCGATACGTCTGCGAGGGTACAGTCGGCTTCATTCCTCCCCAAGGACCCCGTGGCGCTTCGACAACAAAAATATAGGCGTGTCCGGACGGCCCGAGTGCACGGCGTCCAGCCCATGCAGTGGTCGGTTCAATGACGAACTCGGTTTCGTTGCTTCCCGCAGCGTGGGCTGCGACTTCCTGCGCCATGTGCGACTTGCGACCTGCAATCAGTTCTACATTCTCATCAAAGAGATAGCCGCGGGAATTTGTCGTGGATTCGAGACGCTTCAGGTACTTCGCAGCGGCAGCGCGACCATTGCGGTCCATCTCTTCGGCGCACGATTGCGCGTAAAGAGAGGTGGCGCCGCTCATCATCGCGCGCCAGCGCGAAACGATGACTTCCGGCTGCAAATTCCACATTATGACCCACACAGCACCAACAAGTACGACAGCAAGCCAGAATGTCAGGAATATCTTTAGAAACACACTCCTAATGTGGCTCAGTGGGTTCACGCAGTCTCCTCGCTGGGACGTGCATATATATAGCCGACACCGCGTATGGTCTTGATTCGTTCGTCCCCGCCGGGTTGCGGGCCGAGCTTGCGTCGGAGCTTGCTGACGTGCATGTCGATGCTGCGGTCATAGGCCATGAACTTGCGCTCCAGGACCTGCTCGGCGATGGTTTCGCGAGCAACCACCTGGCCGGCAGACCGCAGCAGGATTTCAAGAAGGCTGAACTCAACTGACGTAAGTTCAATGGGTTCGCCGGCTCGCCGCACTGTCCGGGCAGACGGATCGAGCACGACTTCGCCTACCGCAATCTTGTGTGGCGCCTCACTGTCATGACCTGGTGTCGACCGGCGCAAAATGGCACGGATTCTAGCGACCAATTCGCGAGGGTTGAACGGTTTGGGCAGATAGTCGTCGGCCCCGATCTCCAGCCCTACGATACGGTCAACATCGTCGCCACGTGCCGTCAGAATGATCACCGGAATTTGCGACTGCGCGCGGATACGCCGCAGAACATCCAATCCGTTCATGCGCGGTAGCATCACGTCGAGAACAACCAGAACGTGATCTCCGGTCACGGCACGCTGCAGGCCGGTTTCGCCGTCGTGAACGGTGTCTATCTGAAAGCCTTCGGGCTGTAAGTACTCGGTGACAAGCTCGCAGAGCTCCACGTCGTCGTCGACTATCAATACGCGGTCCATGGCATGTACGTTGTACACCAAAGCGCTCATTCCTCCGCGTAAAGAAGTGTCAACGCTTGCCGTGCAGCATGCAACACATATTTACAAATTGGTAACCAAATCTTTACGTCCAAAAGCCCGCAGAATGCGTATTAGCTATAGCGAGAAAAATCGGCATCAACTCATAAAAGGAGTACTTCGATGAAGCGGAAGGGCATTGTCATTTCGGCAGCAATCGTAATGCTGACCATCGGAAGCGTCGGATTGATTGCACAGGCAGCACGTCGCCAGGCAGGGGACTGGCACCGAGGTCAAGGTGGGATTCTTCAGCATCTCGCGCGGGTATACAACCTGACTGACGCTCAGCAAACCCAAGTTAGGGCAATGTGGCAGACAGAGAAGCCGAACGTTGTGCCACTTCTGCAGCAGCTTGAGCAAGGCAACAAGGAGATGCAGGCGGCAACGGCTAACGGAGCCTTCGACGAAGCTAGGGTCAACCAAATCGCGCAGCAGCAATCACAGGCGATCACTAGCTTGCTGGTGGAAAAAGAGAAACTAGAGTCGAAGTTCTACCAGATACTGACGCCGGAGCAGCGGACTCAGTTTACGCAAAGGCAACAGCGTCATGAGGGACACATCGACCAGATGCTCCAAAAATTGGCGCAATGAACCATGGCGTCGAAAATTGTGCTCGGGAAAGTGCGACTAATTCTTCTGCGCGGTGTTAAACAAGATTGCGGTAATGGGGCCGGGACCTCAAAAAACATACCCCTTGAGCCTCCTGAGGGCTCGGCTCCAGTTCCGTTAGTCACGCTCCGCACTGAACCCATTACGCCAGTGGAACGGGTTCCGGGTCATAGCGGGTCTTGTTCGCGGCGGCCCTTTTCGACGAGCGTCATAAGCCGGCTGTGAAGCTGAGAAATTGAGTTTAGAAGTCCCTCAAAGCCATCACTGCCTAGATCAAGCAGACTGGCGTCAACATCGACCACCAGTTCGCGAGCAAGCGCCGTAACCGTACGGACACGGGCCGCTTCTCGTGCGGCTATAAGGTCGTAAGAGCTCCTGTCGCCCTGGTTCTCCATCCACTTCTGCACGGCTTCGACAGTCTGACGAGTCCGATCAAGAGCGCGCGTAAGCTCACTGATTGCGCGCGGCTCAATGTGTACCGAATTTGATTCGAGCAGCGCTTCGGTATCGCGAAGTTCAGTGCACAGCTTGTAAATAGGATCCGAAAAAGACGGTTCCTTGTCAGAGACCGGGGTGGCGGACTCAGGCACCAGCGCTGCAACCGGCTGTTCCGAAGCTGCTTTCGTCTGGGACGGACGTTGCACCGCGCCGGGAACAATCGAGAGCATGGAAATCAGAGTATCCAGCCGTTGTCTGTCCTCGGCGCTGATCTCACTGAATTCAATCCCCATGCCGACGTTCGGGTCCGAAGATCGCACCTGAGCTCGGCCGCGAATCTCGACGTTGCGTACGCTGATCAAGAGTTCAACTTCGGTTTTCGCAGGCAGCGGATACACGGTTTCGACGTAGCATCCGTTCTCGCTAACGTCGGACACGGTCCCCCAATTCTTGAATCCGCCAGCAACGTTACGAAACTCGGCGCCACCAGTGCAGGCATACCGAATCGCATCTCGACGTTCACTGGCTTTTGACGGGAAGCTCACCGCTGGGGGTTGTGGTTGAACGAAACAGTCGCCAGGCGCCTGAGGTTCAGGGGGAGGAGCCATGGCCTTCAACTCACCAAGTGGGGTCCCCCATATGTACTTGTTTGGCTCCAGGCAGACCACGCCTATCTGTCCTTTTCGAACCGTATCGGGCTTTCCAACCCACGCTACTCGGAAGCGGGCCTTCTCGGTACCGTGCTGAATACCGATGACCTCGCCCTGCGCAAGGGGAATAGACGGGAAGCTGAGCCGCGCACCCGTTCGGGTAACGTCGAGGGTGGTCGAGCTCTGCGAAAACGGTCTTCCGTTTGAGTCCATGCCCCAGACGCGTACCTGGAGCTTCACCGCTATACGTTCTTCGCGTCTGCGTGAGTTGATCATTCGAAATCAACGAGAACTACTTTGCGACGAATGCTACCTGTGTGCGCAATGTTGTGCAACCGCTAATTGTATCAACCCGCAAACTATTAGTCCGACGAACGTCCGTACATGGACGTGTGATGCGCTCAATGCTCTTTGCTCATCTAAATGGGCGTGAAGCGAAGGATCGAAGTCGAGGGGACTCCGCGGCTGCTGCTGAGGTACACCATTGCGATAGCCGCCGCCGGTGCTGCTGTCGCAATCGTCGCGGCACTCGATCCTGTGATCGGTTTTGTTCCTTTGCTGCTGCTCGCGGCTGTCGTCGTAGTTGAGCGTTATGCGGGACCGAGACCAGCAATTTTGACGATTGTTCTCTGTACCCTGGCGTCTCTGCACTTCCTTGATGCGAACCCCTACCCGGATCAGCGCGCTCATAAGCTCTCTGAGTTCATCATGCTGCCGATCATCGCCGGGGGATTGGTCTACCTGTTCGAGACTCGCCGAAAACAGAAGCGGGTCGTGCATAAGCAAGGGCTGGAACTGTCCACCTTGCTGAACAGTATGATCGAGGGTGTATTCGTCTTCAATGAGCAGGGATTCATTGTCGAAGCCAATCGGGCGGGCGAGCTTCTCGCCGGACGTCCCAGAGACGCCCTCTTGGGAACTCACTACACAGAAATGGCGAATTTACTGAAGGTTCGCCGCGATGAGACTCCCCTCACGATGGCGCAGATGGGAGTGGCGCGGGCTTTACGAGGGGAGATCGTTCAAAACGAGAACCGGACATACCTAAGGCCGCAGGATGGCGAGCAAGTGCACGCCATGATATCGGCGACGCCATTGCGAGTCGGACGCAAGCACAGAGTTATCGGCGCGCTACTCGTGATTCACGATGTGACCGAACTGGCTGACCTGCAACGTAGGGTTGCAGACACAGAACGGCACTTGGCGATCGGGCAAATGGCATCCGGCTTGGCGCACGACTTCAACAATGTCCTGAATACGATTACCCAGGCCACCGCCTTGATGCAGATCAACTCCGATCAGTCTGCTGAGGATCGAAAAAAGTATCTCTCGATGATCGAGAGGGCGGCGAGAACGGGAGCGGAGATCATAAAGCGGGTCCGAGATTACGTTCGTGGGGGAACCGGGAATCCAGCGGCCGTTGATGTTTCTCGCGTTGCTAAAGAAGCCGTCGAACTTGCCGAACCGATCTGGCGTACGCACAGAGGAATCACCGTCGAGAGCCGATTATCCCCGGTACCGCCCGTCTGGGCGAATGCGTCCGACTTGAGGCGTATCTTCACCAATCTGATCATCAACGCCATCCAGGCAATGCCGAGCGGGGGCAGGTTGACTGTCGAAACGCAGGATCGCGATGGAACGGTTTACATTCGAGTGAGCGATACAGGCGACGGCATTTCGCCGGAAGCGCAGAAGAAGATATTCCTGCCATACTTCACCACGAAGGCGGCCGGCACCGGCCTTGGCCTATCCACTGCACAGAAGCTCTTGCTAGGCTTGGGTGGTAACATCACTTTTCTTACGCAACCGGGACAGGGAACAACCTTCACAGTCCAAATACCGGCTATGCAGTCGTCTCAGCTATCGAAGGCGGCATAGCGAAGCCTACCGCTTGCGCCGCGTCTGCCACGCCAAACGGAGGAGGAGCAGAAAGTCGTCGATGACCACTCGCAACCGCAATTTGCTCTCACCTGCCGTTCTGGAACAAAACTGATACGGTACTTCTCGTACGGTGGCGTAACTCCCCACGGCCAGCACTTCCATCAAAACCTTGAATCCCTCAGGATGCAGGTTCTTGCCTTCAATCACATCTCGTCTCATGGCGAAGCACCCCGAAAATGGGTCGCGTACGTTGCGCAGCGCCTTTCGCAGCAGGAGCCGAGTGAAGCCCGTCAGTGAAACCGAAATCATTTTCCGAATAGGATCCCATTGCTCCGACATGCCCCCACCCTCTGTATAGCGACTTCCTATGGCGATATCGGCGCCGTTGCGAACGGCCTCCAACAGACGTGGGAGAAGATCGGGGGGATGCTGAAAATCAGCATCCATCAACGCAAGGACTTCACCGCGAGCAGCCTGCCAACCGGCAACTGCCGCGGTGCCCAGGCTGGCTTTACATTTCCGATGGATTACTTGTACATGTCCAGGCAATTCGAGCGCGAGCCGGTCGCCAATTTCTCCCGTCCCGTCTGGCGAATTATCGTCCACGACAATGATTTCGTAATCTGGTGTGCCAGCCTCGCGAAAAATGACATCAAGATTACGAATCATCCGCTCGATGCTGGCTGCTTCGTTGAGAGTCGGGATGACAAGCGATAGTGCAAGTGTGGGGGCGATGCCCGTCGCGCGACCAGCTTCAGGGTTAGCCATCGGGAGCATTGTCTCTAGTGTAATGTGTCACCGCGGTTTGCGACTAATCGCTGCCGGTCGACATCATGAGACATTATCTCAAGGCTAATGCTCATCGATTCCGCGGCCAGCACCTTGTGGCGTCGCGGGCGGATTCCCTTTACTGTGGCCAAGAAAGCGAATACGAGCCGTAAGGGAGCGATGATCAGTGCTACTGAAAGTGAAAAAGCGGGGGGAATCGATGTTGTTGTCCACCGCAAAGGGATTTTGTCTCCCCGTCACGTCCTCAACGGCCGCGCGCAAGGCGAGATAATACCCCGCCAGATGAAACCGGTGCTCGACCGAGAGCGTCAGGTTGAAGTACTGAGGGAAGTGCAACGAGTTGGCCGGCCCAGCGACGCGTTGGAACTGATCCACCGCGGTGAACGGAAAACCGTTGTGCCACTCCAGCGCATAGCCCAGGGTGGAGTGCCAGGGAAACGGTGCCCATCCCCATGAAACGACTCGGTTCGGTGTGTCCCACGAGAAAGGGCCGGGTTGTTGGAAGCCGATCACCGGCGTGCCCAGGTTGAAATCGAACACTTCGTTGGTGCGCGCGGAAGAGCGCGTGTACGCGGCAAACACGGGGTACTTGTCACCGAATGTGTGACGAGCAGACAAAGTTAGCCCGTAATAGCGATCTGTGCGTCCGTTCAGCAGATCAAACTGACCGACTAGCGCGGCTGGATTTCGGTTTACATAGGCTAAGCCGTTCGAACCAAACCTCTGGGTGAAGTCAATGCGCCCATAGATCTGGTGAGGCAGCCGATGCTCCAGAGCGATGCTCCAGTTCAAGAATCGAGGCTCTTTCAGTATGTTGCGATCAGCAGAGAACTGTGTCGCCTGTGGAGTTCCGACAGGGGTGGTGCCGTCTGGTGCGAAGAACTTATCGATGCGCTGTCCAGTTTGCGGCCGCGCGATCAAATCAAGATTCGTAGCCTGGTAGAACACGCCCACGCCGCCGGATATCTTTGTGTCGCCCTTGTTGCCGATCATGTAGCTGGCTGCGATGCGGGGGGAAAAGAGTGGCGCGCGTATGATTTCGTCCCAATCAAACCGCAAGCCGGATTCCAATAGAAGGCGATCGGAAATAGACCATCGGTCCTGCACGTATGCACTGGTCTCAACGTTGGTGATGCTCAGGTGAGGCGCACCGGGAAACGTGCTTTCGCGAGCTAGTGTCCCATCTGTGCGCAGCATCTGGATTGGATCTCGCTGGAAAACGCGTGTGTAGGTGAGTCGGTCGATATCAACGCCCAACTTCACGTCGTGGCGCCCGTGCCATTTTGCCGGCGGTAGATAAACGTTCGTCAGCCCTTGTAGCCGGCGTGCATTCCCATTGTTCGCCTCGAAATAACTTCCACTGGTGTTTCCGGGGCGGAGAACATAAGGCAATGTTCCTTGCGGACCGAAAGAGTTCTCGAATTGGTCTGCGGCGAAGCCGGTTTCCAGCAGCAGTCCCGACTGGAAATAGTGTTGATCCCGGATCGTTCCTATCCAGGTATTCTCGCGTTCGTTGATGGTGCTCTCCAGCGGGTTGAACGCCGACAACCCGGCGTTTGGCGCGTGAAAAGTATTCACGAGGAACTCTGCGCTCAGCATGTTGGAGGGAGTCACATTGACTTGGAACTTCGCGAGATTGCTGAAACGCCACGAAGTTGACCGATCAGAGCCTTCCGGGAGCTCTGTGAAGATGCTTTGATCGTACTCGGCGTCAGGAGAGTCGAAGAACCACGCCCTTCCTTTCACGATTGGCCCGGAGAAGACGGCGCGAGGTACCCATTGATTGAAATGCAAGCCGCGCTTGAACTGGAAAGACGGGATGAAGTTCGTAGCGGAGAAGCGGAACTTATCGTCGCCCGTGCCGGTTTGCAGACCGAGAGTGCTGATGCCCTTGCCGTACTGGGCTGAGTAGCGGGATGTCTCCACGTCAATGGCGCGCACGGCGTCGGCACTGACGTGCATGGGCATGAAAGTCGTTGTTGGGCCCCCGATGTTAAAGCCATCCAGAATGTTCAGGGTCTGAGCAACCGTGGCTCCCGCAATATGTATGTTCCCAGAGAGGTCCATGACCACCGAGGGAAGCAGAGGAAGAGCCTGACGGATGTCACGACTGGTCGGATAAGGGACGTTCAGGATGTCACCCGTGGTGAGAGTTTCGGTACGGGCAGTGTGTTCGGGATCGATAGCCGGCGGAGAGGCAATTACGTCAACAGACTCATGAATCTCCTGCTCATGGTGCAGGGTAATGTCGAGCGATTCCGTGAAGCCAACGCGCACGTTCGGAATCGTCAATTGATAAAAGTTCGCCTTTTGAATTCGAGCTATGTACGTTCCGGGCGCCAATCCGCTGAATGTGCAGTGCCCTGCGTAATCGGTTTCGCAGCGCAATAACCTAGGTGATTTCTCTGTTCCAATGGTGATCAGGGCAGCTGAAACCGCAACATTGTTCTCATCCGTGACCGAAAACGTCACGCGGGGTTGTGGCTGTGCAGAAAACCTGGGACTAGAGACCTGTGGAGTTGCCCGCCATGGGCACCACAACAAAGTCGCGACAAGAGCAACAATCCAGCGCAGCACAATCGTGAGATGCAACAGTAAACAGATTTCAGTTTGGAACAACTCGCGAAAATATTCGGCGACGAGTCAGCCTGCGGGCAACGGCCATGGCGCGGGTGCATCTTATTCGACCAGCGGGATGTTGGACCGAGGCTACGTCGGTCGCCAAACTCGAAACTAGCCGCACGCGCTGCTCGCAAGACGGTGCAAACGGAATTCGATGGCAAGCGACGACGCAGACGCAAGCTTTACAAGCAAGTCCTGTAATGCTGGATGTTTTCGGGTGATCGAGAACAGAATTCGTGAGCGTACGATTGAGGCCGTTCACGTTGCTCGATGAAAGTCGGCCTGTGTGAGTGTATTCAGAAAGACGCTCATGGATGCGTAATCGGCTCGACTCCCGCTGAAAGTATCAACTCTGGCAGAAGATCTCAAAAGGCCTGCGCGACTGCGCAGGCCTTTTGTTGTGTACAAAGCTGTCTTGCGATTTAGGCTCCGGTGCTGGCTGTGATCGTCTCTAGACCGTGGCTGTGGGGGCCGCGTTCACTGCGCCAGAGCATAAACGAGAAAAAGAGGCCAAGTATGCCCAATGCCGAGACCAGGTAAAGCATCCCGTCGTACCCGCCGGGATTGGCGGCGCTCGCTCCAAAGTGGTCGTTCGACCACCCGATGCCTTCATCAATAATAGCTACCCCTAGCTGCTGGATGAGCCCCATCAGAGCGTAGGCGGTTCCAAGCTTCTTCTCATTAACCAGGTATGCAACTGAGGGCCACATCACTGCGGGAATCAGCGAGAAGGCAATGCCGATTAGCGACATCGAAACGTAAGGCGTTACATGGAGCGACGGCATCATCAGCAGGTAGGCAGGCACAATGATGAGCGAGCCGATCGCCATGAAGAGAGCCCGCTTTCCTACCCTATCGATGAGCAGTCCGAAAAGAGGAGTCGCAATCATAGCCGCCTGAGGCAGGAAGGCATTCAAACGACCAGCCTCTGGACGTGACATTCCATAGCCTTCCTGGAAGAACTTGATTGCAATCGAGCGGAACGGAAAGACCGCCGCATAGAACGTCAAACACAGACCAGTGATGTACCAGAACGACTTGTCGAAGGCGAGTAGATCCTTTAGGACAAGTTTGTCAGTAGTCCCAGCTTTCCCAATCACATATTTGCGTTCGGCGTTCGCTTCCAAAATCCAGTAGACGATGGCCCCGAAGAGGCAAAGACTTCCGATGATGGCGGCGATCCATAGCGGATCTTGCCAATTGCCATACCAGCGCCCGAAAATTGTCGGCGAGTAATCCGTGCCCCACGAGCCCAGGCGAGAAATCGTGAGATTGATTCCCATTGCCAAACCAATTTCTTTCCCCTTAAACCACTTGGCGATCGCAGTGGTAACGGCGGCGATGAGCGATTCCGCGCCGAATCCGAGAATGAATCGTCCTGCGTACATTACGTGAACATCCGGGGAGACTGCCGTCAAAATGCCTGCGATCGCGCACAGGGCACCAAACAGGGTAATCGCCTTCTTTGTGCCGATACGGTCGATGATGATCCCACCAAGCAACAGCAGAAAGGCGGCCGCATAGCCGTACATTGCGGTCAGCCTAAGAATCATCTGGTCGCTAAAGCCGAGCTGTGATTTCAGCAGATCGGCAACCGGCGCAATGCTGTCGTACAGGTAATAGTTCCCGAACATGGTGAGGCTGATAAAGAACAGCACCACCCAGCGATATGCGCGGCTTGGTTCGGGGCGGGCGAGGGCGTTTGGCTGTGATTGTGCGGGTGCGGAGACGTCAGTCATGATTTACCTGGGATCCTATAGCAGGGTTTCCCTGCGTCACTGCTGAAAAGATTACCAGAACGTTAGCTCCCGATGAATCGGGCGTAGAGGCTTCTTGCGACTCCCGTGTCGGTCGTGCCCTTGATGATCGCGCGACCGTCCGGGAAGAGCGTCATCTCATACGGATCTCGCCAGAACTTAAGCACAAACTCGTTGTAGCGGACGGTTCCATGCGGCGTCAGTCTTCTGCTCATTTCTTCGAACGCTACGGGGCGGTGCTGCTCGTGAATTTGGACTGAGTTGCGGCCACAGAGCGTAATGTGCGGCCGACCCTCCCCAGCAAGATAAGGGAACTCGTGTCGTTGGCAGCAGGTGCAGTCCGTACGCGGTTTGGCCGTCGAGATTTCTGAGCGATCATTCCACCAGACGTCCATGGAAAGTAAGCTTCGACGGAGCTTGTCTTTGGCCCCGACGAGGAATTTCAAAGCCTCCGTGGCTGAGATGGAGGCGATGGCGTTCACGGCCGCATTGAGAATCCCGCTCGTGTCACACGTCTCGACCGTGCCCGTCGGCGATTCGGGAAAGACGCACGAAAGACACGCAGTCTCGCCTGGGACCACATTCATCGCGACGCAATAGCTTCCTACCGCAGCCGTATAGATCCACGGAACCCCGTTCCTTACCGCGTAGTCGTTAATCAGATAACGCGTCTCGAAGTTGTCAGTTCCATCCAGTACCAGTTGAACTCCGCCCAGCAACTCCTCGCAGTTCTCGGGGTTAAGATCGGATACGTGCGGTTCAACCGTGATCTCTGAATTGAAGCTGGCGATCTTTCTGGCGGCAGCGGTCGCTTTCGGAAGGGATTCGGACGCGTCTGCTTCGTCAAAGAGCACCTGCCGCTGTAGATTGCTGGGCTCGATATAGTCTCGGTCGATGATGCGGATGTAACCGACGCCTGACCGGGCCAGAAGGGACGACAGTGCGGAACCTGTTGCACCACAGCCCACGATCACGACCCGGGACCGGCTCAGCAGTTCTTGTCCTTCTGCGCCGATTCCCTTAAACAGAACTTGGCGTGAATATCGCTCGTTGTAAGTAATAGTCATGTTCGGAACTTACGTACTAACCATTTATTATAAGTGGGTACTTTGACCTGGCCAGGAGAGGGGCGGACTTGCAGCAAAGATTCGAGGCGTGGGCGCTCGTCCTATTGGCGCTGATTGTCTGGGCTTCGCCAGTGTCCGCGCAGATTCCGGGCGGGGATGCAGCCGTACCCGGCAGCTCTCCCGCGACTTCCGTGACTCCTCACCAACCATCCAACTCCATGTCTCCAGTACTTACGTCCCTGATCGCAGGGAACAAGTACGACGGCTTGATTGTACGCGAGGTTAGCTTCAAGGGCGTTTCTGAAGATTCGAGAGTCGTACAGGGCCTGCGGGAACTCGTAACGCAGAAGGCTGGCGAAGCCCTCGATTCACGTAAGGTTCGAAACGCAATCCTGGCTCTTTACGCCACGGGACGCTTCGCCGATTTGCGCGTCGAAGCAGAGCCGGCTCCGAACGGCGAGTTGTCACTGGTCTTTATTGCCAAGCAGAACTACTTCATCGGTCCCGTGAGGGTCGAGGGCGTGTCTAGGCGTCCTACCGAGAACCAGTTGGTGACAGCAGGCAAACTTCAGCTTGGAGAGCTGTTTACGCAGGAGAAGTTGAACCGGGCGCTAGACGGGACCAAGGCGGTTCTGGCCGAAAACGGGTATTACAAGGCTGAGATACAGCACGAAGAGGAATTCGATCACAATACCCAACTCGTAAACACACGGTTCTTGGTCAGCTTGCACGCGCCGGCACGCATCGGAAGTATCTCAGTTCAGGGCGATTCGGCTCTTGGTCCCGCGGAGATCGAGTCGTTGGGGGGAATCCATACCGGCGACACCGTTAACTCCGACAAACTCCTTCGTGCCTTGCAAAGGATTCGCAAGCAATTCCAACAGCAGAACCGACTGGAAGCACAAGTCGCCGTTGTGAATCGCAATTTTCACCCCGATACCAACACTCTCGACTACACATTTGGGGTCACTCGCGGTCCGGTGGTCGATATTCGCGTGGAAGGTGTGAAACTAAGTCAGGGGACGCTGAAGAAGTTGTTGCCCGTGTATGAAGAGAACGCTGTCGATGACGACTTGCTGAACGAGGGACGACGCAATCTCCGCGACTACTTCCAAACGCGGGGCTTCTTCGACGTCAAAGTGAGCTTCTCGAAAGAATTCCAGCAGCCCAACGATCGCCAGAGTGTCGTCTACGTGGTCGACCGTGGAGCCGCTCGCAAACTCGTCTCCATCAAGATCGAAGGCAACAAGTATTTCTCTGACGAACTCATCCGAGAGCGCATGAACATTCGCCCCGCTACCGGATTGTTGTCTCACGGTCTGTTCAGCCAGTCCTTGTTGTCGGGGGACGTTCAGTCCATCTCGAATCTATACAAGGCTAACGGCTTCCTGGATGTGGCGGTTTCTTCCAAAGTCGGAGACGGCGTTGGTGGTGCGGACGACGCCATGTCGGTGCTGGTCACCGTTGCTGAAGGTCCGCAGACCAAAGTTGCATCGCTGAAACTGGTCGGAAACACAGTTCTCAACGAAGAAAACCTTCGCGACCGAATTCAATTGCTGGAGCGTCAGCCATTTTCCGAGTCTAGGTTGGCGGAAGATCGTGACGCCATTGTGACGCATTACTTCAACAACGGCTTTCCGGAGGTGCAGTTTGAGAGCGCCGTGCAGCCCGATCCCAAAGACCCGCACCTTGTGAACGTGACCTACACCATCAAGGAAGGGAAGCAGGTCTTCGTGGATCGAGTGCTGTATTCCGGCCTGCATTACACAAGGCCTTTTGTGGTGCAGCGGCAGATGAAGATCAATTCGAACGATCCGCTCAGCCAGGTCGGAATACTGGATTCGCAGCGGAACCTGTACGACTTGGGGCTGTTCAACGAAGTTGACGCAGCCATTCAGAACCCGGATGGTGACTCGAAGTACAAAGACGTCTTGCTCGATATGCGGGAAGCAAAGCGGTGGACATTCAATTACGGGTTCGGCGTCGAAGTGCAGACTGGCAGCGGATCCCTAAACGCGAATCAGATCAACACGGCGCCTGCTCCCGGTGTCGATGTGCCGCCAAATACAACGCCCCCACAAGGAACGGTCAATACCGCCAATCCGGACACCGGCGTGGGATTCAGCCCGCGCGTGTCGTTTGACGTTACGCGACTAAATTTCCGCGGACGCGACCATACGCTGCTGTTCAAGACTAACCTTTCGAACCTATCAAGAAGAGCGCTGGTTAGCTACGATGCACCCCATTGGTTCGACAGAAACAATCTGAGGTTGACCTTCTCGGCACTCGCGGACAACAGTCGTGACGTGAGAACGTTCGCTGCGCAGCGTGTCGAAGGTTCGGTCCAGGCAGAGCAGGTCGTCTCGAAAGCGACGACACTCCTCTACCGTTTCCAGTATCGGCTCGTGAAGGTCGATCCGAACACGCTGGTGATCAGTCCAGAGTTGGTGCCTCTACTGTCAAAACCAGTGCGGGTCGGCATGCCAAGTTTCAGTTACATCCGTGACAAGCGCGACGATCCAATCGATACTCACAAGGGCAACTACACGACTTTCGACACCGGGATAGCCTCGGGCATATTCGGCTCCGCAGCCAATTTCGGCCGGTTCATGATTCAGAATGCGACTTACACGCCGATCAAGAGGCGCTTTGTGCTGGCTCGATCGACGCGAATAGGAGTACAAGAGCCGTTTGGAAAGGGCGACGCGAGCGTTGTGCCGTTGCCGGAGCGTTTCTACGCCGGAGGTGCACAGTCGCATCGCGGGTTCGCTTTGAATCAGGCTGGCCCTCGTGATTTGTTCACGGGTTTTCCAGTTGGCGGGAATGCCGTCTTTGTGAACCAAATTGAACTACGACTTCCGGCGGTGACGATGCCGATCGTCGGTGACAACCTCAACTTTGTGCTCTTTCACGACGCAGGTAACGTGTTCACCAGCGGTCAAGACATGGTCAAAAGCTTCTTCCGCTGGTACCAGCCGAGGCGAGAGTCGTGCAGCAGTGAGTCGGAAAAGCTTTCGTGCGGGTTTAGCTACATGTCGCAAGCATTTGGGCTCGGCGCTCGATACAAAACGCCGGTTGGTCCCATACGTCTGGACTTAAGCTATAATCCCAATCCGCCATCGTTCCCGTTCAACGTGCAATGCCCGAGCGTGCCGCCCACTGGCAAGAATGCTGGGCCTTGCGCGACGCTTCCAGGTAATTCTCTGATTCCTCAGTCGGGGACTCTGCGCCATTTCAACTTCTTCTTCAGTATCGGGCAGACATTCTGATGAGTAGGCGTCTTCAAATCGTCGTGGTCTTGCTTTCCCTCTTCTGTGCACGAGGAGCACAGGGAGGCGAGGTTCTCGATCGCATCGTGGCTACCGTCGGGAAACGAGCCATAGTGCAGAGCGAGTTGAATGACAGCGTTCGATTCGAGATGTTTGCGGCTGGACGTCCGCTGGCGAGTGTGACGGTCGACGACCTTAAGTCAACACTGGACAGAACCATTGATCAGCAGCTGATAAGAAACGACATCGGGGATACGGATGCTTTCGTTCCAACACCAGATGATGTAAACAGGCGCATGAAGGAGATTCGCGCACAGATACCCGATGCAGCAACGGATGCGGGTTGGCTGGCGATTCTAGAGAAATACGGATTAACCGAGGGCTTCGTACGCGACCGCGTCGGTTCGGAACTTGAAACAATGCGAATGGTGAACCAGAGATTGAGACCAAGCGTGCGCATCGATCAGGCCGAGATCGAGGCCGCATACAGGAATGAGTTCGCGCCTAAGCTGCGTCAGACTGGCGCCACAGTACCTGCGCTTTCGGAGCTTTCCTCTCGTATCCGGCAGATCCTCGTGGAACGACATATCAGTGAACTTCTGGATACATGGCTGCAAGGCCTGCGTTCACAAGCGGACATAAAGATACAGGCCGAGGAACTACAGTCCAGAGAACCTCGCTCCGGGTCCAGTCAGCCCTCAAAGATTGATACTGGGGACGTTCAATGACCGATACGCAAGAAACACGCAAGGGCCGGCGATGGTTGCGGTGGAGCATCGTCTTTCTGATTGTGCTGTTTCTTGTGTTGTCGATTCGCTGGTATCTGCGGAGTGATTACTTTGCCGGTTTGCTGAAGGCGAGAGTAGTCGGAGAGGTTGAAAACGCAACAGGCGGACGGGTCGAAATCGGCACACTGCAATGGAAGTTCTCAAATCTAGAGCTCGATTTGCGCAATGTGACTGTACATGGACTTGAAGGGCCGAACGAGGCTCCCTATATTCACGCCGATAGAGTCCATTTACGTGCGAAGGTCGGATCCCTATTTCATCGTGCGCTCGGTCTACGTTTCCTGGAGATAGACCGTCCAGTCGTTCATGTGATCGTGTATCCAGACGGGAGCACCAATCAGCCACGACCGAAGGGGAGAAAAGAGAAAAACGACTCACCCATCAAGACGATATTTGAGTTCTCAATCAACAAGGCCGACGTTCGTGACGGCAAGCTGTTGATCAACGATCGCCCGATGCCGTTGGACTTTGCCGCAGTTGGGCTTGACGGTGCAATGAAGTGGTTCAAACCCGCTGATCGTTACGATGGGGAGATACGAGCGCAGAAGATCGATATCAGTCTTGAAGGTTTCCGTCCTTTCTCGACGACGGCGGACGCGAAGTTCAGTCTCTGGCCGAATGCGGTTGAGCTGAATTCCGTTACGCTGAGTTTAGGACGTACCCGCCTTGAAGCTAGTGGCCGCCTGGACGATTTCAATAAGCCGACCATCAACTTGCAATATCGTGGCAGCCTTAACCTGGCGGACATCGGCCCAATTCTGCGTGTCCCTCAGGCTCGCGGTGGAACGCTCGATGTCGACGGTCACGCAACTTACGCCGGAAAAGCCTACCGAACTTCAGGCAGCGCGTCTCTGCATGGAACGGAATGGCAGGAATCCTGGGTTCACGTTAAGAACGCTTCCGTGGCCGCGAATTTTGTTGTCGATCATACGAAGATCTCTCTGTCTAGCCTGACTGGCAAGGTAGGGGGCGGGACTATTACCGGTGAAGGAGGCATCGAGAACTGGTGCGCTTCCTGCACGGGCACTCAAAGAGAGCAGCAGGGCGTCATCAACTTGCGGCTCGTGGGTGCATCGGCTCGCGAGGTAGCGTCTGCTTTCAGTACGCGTTCTTTGCCTGTGGCCGAATTGAACCCGGCGGGTGTGGCAGGCGGTTCTGTCAGGATTACTTGGAAGGGAACGATCTCTGAAGCGGAGACGGCGATTGATGGCTTCGTCGTGCCGCCGGAAACGAATGTCGCAGGCGAGTTGCCGGTGTCGGCACAATTACGTGCCACATACCGCAGCAAGTCGCGGATATTCGAAGCCTCGAATATGATGCTGGCCACGCCGTTCACGAAAGCTCAAGCAAGTGGCGCGATTGGAGCGACCTCCGCGAGATTGCGCGTCTCCGCGGCTACTACCAATCTGAACGAGTTCAGTCCACTGCTGAGATCCGTATACGGTGTGAAAGACTTGCCTCTTGAACTCCACGGCCAAGGTTCGTTCAACGGGACAATCTCCGGTTCCATGTCGATGCCAACCATCAGTGGGCTGATTGAGGCGACGGATTTTGTGTCAAGTGTCGCGCCGAATCTGTCCGGAGCGGCTCCCGGCACTGCGGCCCGCATGCACTGGGATCGGCTCTCAACGGAACTCGTTTATGGGCCTAAAGAATTGTCCGTACGCAACGGCGTACTAAAAGAAGGCTCGGCGGAGTTGCGTTTCGACGGTGCGGCGCAGCTGACAAAAGGCGCGTTTACCCAAGCAAGCCAATTCTCTGGCCGCATCGCGGTCTCACGTACACGGGTCAGAGATCTTCAGACGATTGCAGGCACTAATTATCCTGTTGATGGGATAGCGGATTTCGAGTTGCAGCTGTCCGGTACCCGCGCGCTGCCGAAGGGAACCGGGCGAGTGCTGGTGCAAAACGGTACCGCTTACGGAGAGACTATCGATCAGTTACGAGCGAATGTTTCGTTCGTAAAGAACGACATTCGTCTCGAACATTTGTTTTTGTCGCAGAGACGGGGTGCCGTTACCGGCTCGGTCGCTTACAACAGTGACACGAGAGCCTTTGGTTTTGATCTGCGTGGCAATTCTGTTCAACTTGAGAACCTTCAAGTATTGCAGCGACCGCGACTCAAGGTGGGAGGCACGCTCAGCTTTGCCGCAAACGGAACCGGGACACTCGACGCCCCTGCGGTCGATGCTGATATCAAGGTGGCTGGCTTGGTGCTCGGTAATGAGCGCATCGGGGAACTCACTGCTAAAGCACGAACCAGTGGTGACACGCTGACGTTGAGTTCCGAATCCAGGTCCGACGAGGCCCACGTCTTCCTTAACGGAACTGTGCGAATGAGAGAGGACTATCCCTTCAACGGCAACTTGCGTTTCGATCGCGCTGACTTGCGACCTTTATGGGCGAGCTACATGAGAGGGCGGCTTACCGGCAAGCCGTACGCAACCGGACAGGTCGCAGGACGCGGCTCTCTGAGACAGGCAGGTAACCTTCAGTTGACGGCGGATGTTTCGGAGCTGTTCTTGCCGGTCGAGAACATGAATGTGCGCAACATTGGGCCGGTAAAGTTCAGCATTAGCAATCAGATGGTGAGGGTTGAGCAGCTGCATCTAGCCGCCGAGGACACAGACGTCACAGCCGCCGGCACGTTCGAATACGGTGGCGAACAGAAGTTGGACATACGCGCGGAAGGCAGAGTCAATCTCAAGATTATTCAGACGATGGATTCGGACTTTACATCGTATGGCGCTGCGATGGTGAACCTCAGGCTTTCTGGCGATATGTCCAATCCGCGGACGGTGGGACGCGTTCAAATATCGAACGCGGGCATTTCCTATATAGACGCTCCAATAGGCCTCAGCGAGATCAATGGTTCGCTCGCTTTCAATCGGGACAGGTTACAGGTCCAGAACCTGACGGCCCGTACGGGCGGCGGCACCCTTAATCTGAGCGGGTACATCACCTATGGACGCACGGTTGGATTCAATCTGCAGGCCGTCGGTAACGATATCAGGCTGCGTTATCCACAAGGAATCAGCTCAATCGCTAACACCAATCTCAAGTTGACTGGCAGCCCGAGCAGCGCCCAGCTTGCTGGCGACGTGGTGATCACGAAGTTTGCGATCAGTCCTCAGTTCGACCTTGGTACGTATATTGCGCGCAGTAAGCAGCCGACACCGGTGCCGAAACCCAATTCTCCACTCTACAATCTGAAACTTGATGTTCATGTGACTTCCAGCTCCGAGCTGCAGGTGCAAACGGCCATGGCAAAGGTCTCGGGGAACGTTGATTTGCGTCTGCGTGGTTCGGCAGCACGCCCTGCGGTGCTCGGTCGCGTCAATATCACGGAAGGTGACGTTTCCTTCCAGGGCACCAAATACAGGGTAGAACGAG
>JAEYQK010000087.1 GCA_023410055.1 Acidobacteriota bacterium | reverse complement strand
GTCACATAGGGGGGAGGGGGGGGGAGCTGCCAAGAAAGTAAACTCTATGCTCGGCGGCCGTTGAGGCATGTCGATCTTCGTAGCCTTAGTGCGCCTCAGCCTGATCCAGCGCAATCTCGAAGTACATCAGTTCCTTGCCACCGCCGTCGCGAAGACCGGTCAGGTAGAGCTTACCGCCCTTCAGCGGATCGCGGATGCCGCTGACGTCGAAGAACATGAATCCCGCCGTCGTCGTGTGAGGTTCCACCGAGCGCGCCCGGAACTGTGCCTGCTCAATCTCTTTGACGACGTCTTTCTTGACGCCAACTTTGGGACCGCCTCTTGGCAATGGAATCGGCAGCGGGTTGCGCCCAGGCTCGTCCCCCCGGCGTTCGACCTTGCTCATCTTGCGGTAGATGCCTTCATCCGTTGAGGGCTGGATCTTCGCACGCCGGTCAACCGTCACCAACTGCACTCCGGAATTCGTCAGCTCGAGAGGCGAGTCATTGTCATTGGTGATCACGACGAAAATCGGCAGCAGATCGTGTTCTTCGTACTTGGCGTTGAATATCGAACCCTTCTCGCCGACATACGGCACGGCCGCAATGGCGACCTTCTCGTTCGCGTGATTGTCGTGCGCCGGATACGTGCTGGCCTTCTCGGGCTTCGGCAAAACGAAGTCTTTGGCGAAGAGAGCGACGGTTGTCAAAACAACAATTGCAAGCAGGGCTGACAGCCTGGGCGTAAGTTTCATGCGCGCGAATTCACCTCAACTAGTTCCAGCATTGAGGATTATCCCGCCTCGCTGCCATACCCGACAACCCTCTACACACATTTGATGGCACGTCTCGGGGAGAGTTTACAATGTTCTTTCATCATGCACCTTCTTTACAGTGCGTTGCTGGGTGTGGCGCTGTTGCTCGGCATTCCCTTCTGGCTCGTCCAGATGCTGCGCCACGGCAAGTATCGCGCTGGCGTGTCCGAACGCTTTGGTCGCGTACCCACGCGCTTAAGACTACCTGAAACCGCAGGTTCGATCTGGGTTCATGCGGTCTCTGTCGGCGAGGTGCTGGCTGTCGCCGGACTCGTCAACGAACTGCGCCGCCGCTATCCTGAACGGCGCATATTCGTCTCGACGACCACGCTTACTGGCCAGCAGCTCGCCCGAAAGCGCTTCGGCGAAGAATCCGTGTTCTACTTCCCGCTCGACTTCGCGTTTGCCATCCGCCCTTACTTGCGCTCTCTCAGGCCAGCGCTCGTGGTCGTGGCCGAAACCGAGTTCTGGCCCAACTTCCTGAAACAGGCAGACGAGTTCGGCGCCAAGATCGCTGTCGTCAATGCTCGCATCTCAGACCGTTCACTGCCGCGCTACTTGCGGTTCCGATCGCTGCTTCGCCGCGTGTTGGCTCACGTCGACATCTTTCTCGCACAGAGTGAAGAAGACGAGCGCCGCCTGATTGGAATCGGCGCCGTCGCTGAGCGCGTGAAGGTCAGCGGCAATCTCAAGTTCGATATCACGCCCACTGCCGCGCCGCCTATCATTGGCCAACTGCGCGAGGCAATGATCGCCGGTGGCGCAGGTGCAGTAATCGTGGCCGGGTCGACAGTCGAAGGCGAGGAAACCGGCGTAATCGACGCGTTTCGTCGCGTGCTGGGTAGCAACGCCAATGCCGTGCTGATCCTTGCGGCGCGCCATCCTGAACGGTTCGGCGGAGTGGCCGACTTGCTTGCTTCTTCTGGCCTGCGATTCTGGCGACGCTCTCAATGGAACGGTACGGATCCCATCTCCGGCGGCGTCTTCCTGCTCGACACGATCGGCGAACTCGGAGCCATATATCAGCTCGCCGATGTCGCCTTCGTCGGAGGCAGCCTTGCGCCACGTGGTGGCCACAATATCCTCGAGCCCGCCATGTACGGCGTGCCCGTCATCGTCGGCCCACACACGGAGAACTTCCGCGACATCATTGAGCTGTTCCGCCGCGCTGATGCCGTCACCGTGGTTCACGATGCTGGCCAACTTGCGGCCAGCTTTACGGAACTTCTTGCCGATGTTCACAAGCGCCGCGAACTCGGTGATCGTGCTGCCGATCTCGTGAAGCAACAGTCGGGAGCTACCGCCCGCACTCTCGATGCTATCGACACCCTGTTGCACTCTCCCCAGCGCTCGGAGCCCGCACGATGACGAAAAGTGGGGCGCTCTCATCGATCTTTGGTGCCGCAGTCAGCGCGCGCAACAAACTCTACGATCGCGGCCTGCTGAACCAGCAGCGCCTTCGCGGACCTGTCCTCAGCGTTGGCAATATCGCGGTCGGCGGTGCCGGCAAGACGCCGTTCGTCATCATGCTCGGCCAGCTTCTGAAGGAGCAGCACATCCGCTTCGACGTTCTCAGCCGGGGCTACGGCAGGAAAACGCGTGGTGTGTATCTGGTCAATCCGGAGGGCTCCGCCGCCGATTTCGGCGACGAGCCGCTACTTATTTCGCGCAAGCTCGGCGTACCCGTTATCGTTGGCGAAAGCCGCTATGACGCGGGCATCTATGCCGACCAGCACTTCGGGCCGCAGCTTCACGTGCTGGATGACGGTTTTCAGCACCGCCAGCTTTCACGCGATTACGACATTGTTCTCCTTACGCCCTCGGACGCTTCGGACAGGCTGCTTCCATCTGGCCGGCTGCGCGAACCGGTTTCCGCGCTACACCGCGCTGATGCCGTGGTACTTACCCCCGGCACCTCTCGCGAAGGCCTGCCGCTCGAAGGCAAGCTCGTTCTGGAGGTCAAACGCGATATTGCGCTCTCAAACGTCCCGCCACATCCCATCGCGTTTTGCGGCATTGCGCGCCCTGAGAATTTCTTTCGCCAGCTTTGCGAACATGGGGTCGAGATAGCTGCCGAGGTTAGCTTCCGCGATCACCACTCGTATTCGCGAGAAGATATTGCGACGCTGGTGGAGAAGGCCAATGCGAACCGGGCCGGCGGTTTCGTCACCACCGAGAAGGACGCGATCAATTTGGGAACTCTTGCAGATGGTTTGCGGCCACTTTGTTCCGTGCCCGCAACCATGCGCCTGTTGAATGCGCAGCAGGCTGTGGCGCAGATATTGGCGACGATTGCCGAGCGTTATCGTCCGCCGGCATGAGAGAATTTGAAGACTAGTTTTGCGACAGGGATCAAGCTTGAAACAAAGCAGAGAATCTGAGCGGTTGAAAAAGATCGTAGAGTGCTTCCCACAGGTCACGGTAACGGTGCTGGGTGATCTCGTGGCGGACGAGTTTGTTTTTGGTGAAATTTCGCGGGTATCCCGTGAAGCTCCGGTGCTGATTCTGGAGCATCGCGAACGCACCGTCGTTCCCGGGGGCGCAGGCAACGCAGTCTACAACCTCGCCGACCTCGGCGTGACTGTTCAGCCTGTGGGCGTGATCGGTGACGACGAACCAGGCAAGTTGCTACTTCAGCGGTTCAAGGAAAAGCGGATCGCGACGAGTGGCATCATCAAGATCAAGGGACATGCGACCGTCACAAAGACCCGCATTCTTGCCGGCATGACTCATTCGAGCCGACAGCAGGTCGTTCGTGTGGACCGCGAACCTTCCGCGCCTCTCGAGCCGTGGGCTGTTCGCCAGATCGTGGCCGCCGCCCGCGGATATGTCCGCGCTTCGGATGCGTTGCTGGTCTCCGATTATGGTTATGGCGCTGCCACTCCCCAGATTCTCAACTCCATTCGCGCTAATTCGCGCAACAGCGACCTGCCGATATCGCTCGACTCGCGGTATCGCATGTTGGAGTATGCCGGCGCGGTTACCGCCGCCACGCCGAACGAACCGGAAGTCGAAGAGGCGCTCGGCGTCAGAATCGGCAACGATACGGAAAAGCTCTTCGCCTCAGGAAAGTCGCTGCTCGACAAGATGAAGATGCAGTCGCTGATTATTACTCGTGGGAGCGACGGCATGGTGGCCTTCGAGAAGCGGCATAAGCCTGCTTCAATCCCTATCTTCGGCTCCGACCAGATCGCCGATGTGACCGGTGCAGGCGACACGGTTATCGCCACTTTCACCGCTGCGCTTGCTGCTGGAGCAGACACCGAAACGGCTGCCCGCCTGGCCAATTACGCCGGGGGGATCGTGGTCATGAAGCGCGGTACCGCAACCGTATCCAGGAAAGAGTTAATCGAAGCGATAGACAGCGAGGGATGAAGCAAGGTTTTGTTGATTTTGTGATTTCTTGATTTGATCATTGGCTGATCGGCTGATTGTACCCTCGACGTGCTATCCCCCAGATGGATCGCTCCGCGATTCCTTTTGGGTTCTTCCCTGTCCTGTGTGACAATAAATAGTGTTGATTCTCAACATCGAAAAACTGATTTATGGCGGCGATGGACTCGCCCGTGTACCGGCTGAAGCCGCACCTGTTCAGCGTGCGCCAAAGCAGAAGTCTGCCGAAATACCGCCGGCACCGCAGGGCAAGGCTGCCTTCGTGCCCTTCGTTCTCGAAGGCGAACGCATTGAAGCCAAAGTTGTCGAGGAAAAGCCCGGCTTCCTTCGCGCCCGTGCCGAGAAGATCGTTAAGGCGTCGCCCGATCGCATCGAGCCGAAGTGTCCGTACTTTCTCAAGTGCGGCGGATGCCACTATCAGCACACCAGCTACGAGAATCAACTGCGCATCAAATCGACGATACTATCGGAAACAATACGACGCATCGCGAAGGTGGAATTGCCGGGTGCGCCCCAGGTTCATCCGTCTGAGCCGTGGAATTATCGCAATCGCACGCGCATGAGAGTCCGTGGAGGCACGCGATTTGCGATCGGTTACTACCGTTTTGGTTCGCACGACCTGCTGCCAGTGGAGGAATGTCCGATCAGCTCGCCGCTGATCAATCAAGCGATTGCTGCGCTCTGGAAACTCGGACGCACCGGCGCGGTTCCGACCCATGTCGAAGAAATCGAGTTTTTTGCGAGTCACGACGACACCAAGCTCCTGCTGGAGATGAATCTCGACAATCACTCGGAACAGGCTGGCAATGACGTCGTCGAATTCATTACCGATCTACGCAGAGCCCTTCCCGCAATTTCGGGTGTTGCATTGTTCCGTAAACACGGCGAGACCCTTCGCCACGAAGTCGTCCCGCAGAACCTGCGCAATGTTTTTGGCGGCGATTTCATCAAGTATCGCGTGAAGAAGCGCGATTACCAGGTCAGCGTCGGCTCCTTCTTCCAGACGAACCGTTTCATGACGGAGAAGATGTTAGATCTGGTAACCGCGGGCTGCGAAGGCGATAACGCGCTGGATCTCTACTGCGGCGTCGGACTGTTCACGTTGCCCTTGGCCGAGAATTTCGTCGAGGTTTCAGCCGTGGAGGCCGCGCCTTACTCGTATCACGACCTTCGTAAGAACGCGCCATCGAACGTCAGTACCTATCGTGCGCGCACAGAAGACTACCTCGTAGGCGTGGAAGAGATCGGGCGGTTCGATTTCGTAGTTGTTGATCCGCCGCGCTCCGGGCTAGGAGAAGCGGTCGCCCGCAAGCTAACCCAGTTCGCACCCGAACGTATTACCTATGTCTCATGCGACCCGGCGACGCTGGCGCGCGATCTGAAGATCTTTGTTGAGTCTGGATATGCGATTCGCGAGTCTCATCTGATCGACCTCTTCCCGCAGACATTCCACATCGAGAGCATCGTTAAGCTGCACAAGTAGGAGCCAGCAGCGGTCTGTGGAAGAAGTTTCATTCGAATTGAGGAATCATCGAATGCGCGTGAGAATTCTGCTTGTCTTCATACTTACAGCCGCCGCCAGCCTCTGCCTGGGCGAAGAACCCGCGCCTAAGCCGCGGAATCTTGATGATGCAAAGGCCGCGCTTGAGCAGGTATTCGCTGCGCGAAGTCTCACCGCGAACCTTGTACTCAAGAATGGCTTGCTCACCGTGAGCTATAAGACGGCGAAGTTCATGGTTCCCGAGCGTCTGAAGATCAAGGTCGACAATCCCAAGCTGCACGAAGAAGAAGGTCCCGAGCCTGATGGAATCAAGATGACCATTGGCATGGAAGCGCCGGGCGCTCCGCATGCGGCGGAGAACATGCTGCCGCACGACCTGCTTGGAGGTCTGCCGCCAGCCGATCCAGTGGGCTTTCCATGGCGGACCGCGGTATTCGACGATTGCGGGTGCATTACCGCAGAAGACCTGAAGACACCCGGACGCCAGTTTCTCCACGTCTCGCTAGCCTATGGGGCTGAAGCCGATCGCGGGCTGATCCGCACGCTCCTGAGCTCGATTGGCGTCTCGTTGCCCCAGCTCATGTCGGTAAATGCCTCGCCCGAGACAATCGCCTCTTGGGGTAGTCAGAAGAACTACTTCCTTCACGGCGGCTTCCGAATCATAACGTGGGACGAAGCGAAATTGATTCTTAAGCAGAACAACTACGCCGGCGGGCGCCAGTACCACACTGGCTGGCTGACACTTCTCACGAAAGATGGTGGCAAGTATCTCGTGCTCCAACCGAAGGTCGACCTAGTGTTCACGTTCCTGAGGGAATCGAAGTTGTCAGCCGACGGGTTCGCGACGGAGTGAAGAGAGACGCTCCGAGAAAGCGCGAAGAAGCCTCCCATGCAGCTCATGGATTGTAGAGCTGCTTCCTCAGGATATCTCACCTCTTCAGTGGCACTCTTACGATCACCTTGTCCTTCAGCGGCATGATCATGCGCGTAAAGGACTCTTGCCCTATCCCGTGTAATTCAACGAATCGGGGGTTCAACGGTATGACTGTGACGGTTGCCTTGGAATCTGTACTCTTCGGAACGATGAACGAGACGCGCACATCCGGCTGGCCGTCGCCATCAACGTCGACTTCATCGGCTATCTGCGAGGGCAACGACGCTGCAGGCAGCCACGCCAACTGCACGTAGGGCTCGCCTCTTTGCAGGAACTTCGGCTGGAAGACCTTATGGATGTCGATCTTGTAGGCGCCTTTGTCGATCGTGCGCACAACCGGGCCGCCCCCATAGATGTCATCGATCTTCAACCCGAGCCCGTTCACCCGCTGCGCGAAAAAGCCCATCAGCAGGAAGGGGGCCAAGATCGCCGCAACAATCGTCAATGCGGCAGCGGAGTAGCCCAGTATCGGTCGTATCTTCATAGCTCCCTCCTACAGTACCCAGCCCAGCATTGTGCTGAGTGAACCGGCGATAATGCTGCCGCCGAACATCGTGGCGAGCGCCCAGGAAGCGTAAAGGAACATCAACCGCGCCCGCTCTGGTTTTACGTTCACCTGAGTACCTTTAATGTGCCAGACAGCGGCTCCACTCGGGCATTGATCCACGCACTCTCCGCACCTCATGCACGAGGTCAGCATCTTGCCGTGCTTCAGCGAGTCTTCATTAATCGCCATCGTCGGACAATTTCCGCGGCAGATAACGCACTCCTTGCACTTCTCGCGATCAATGCGTATCTGGAAAATGTTGATCTTGTCGAAGATCGACTGAAATGCCCCGAACGGGCAGAAGAACGCGCATTGTGTGCGTCGTTTTGTGAGTAACGGCAGTGCAACCACTAGTCCGAAAAACAAACTCAGGAAGATGCCAGCCTGAATAGCAGTCTCGACCGAATGAACACGCGCATATTCCGTAACCGTTTTGAACGGACAGAGCCAGTCACAATAGATTGGCTCAAACATCATCGCCGACAGCAGCACGATGAACAGCAGTACGGCCCAAGGTACGTAACGAAACCGCGGATCGATGCGTTTGAGCTTGGCCCGCTTCATCACTCCGGCGAAACCTTCCTCGATGCCGCCAAAGAAGCATCCGTATGCGCACCACGCTTTGCCCAAGACAAGCGTTGCGGCGAACCACAGGCCGATCATGACGGCGATTGAGTGCGGATTGGTGGCCGTCGGCATGATCGATCCCGGAAAGATGATGGTCTTGGTCAATGCCGCTGGGATGATGATCATCGGAATGACCATGTTGCAGAACGGCGTATTCCCTCCAACCATCTGGTCCATGCCAATGCTCATTGAGCCACGTTCGGCGATCAGCGCCGCGATGAATCCAACGGGGAACAAAAAGCCCAGAGCGACGAAGAAGTAGCGGCGCCAGCGATAGGTCGTTCCGGTCCGCACCATCTTATAGAAGAGCCAAACCATGAAGCACATCACGATCACTGCTGCGATTCGTCTTGGGTTGCTGTTTCCGGGCGTGAATGAGCGCGAGAACATCAACAGCGCCCATAGAGCCATTGGGAAGGTGATCAGCAATGACATCCATAGGGACCGGAACGGCTGTTTGACCGCGATTTCTCTAGCCATGAAGCAATCTCCCAACCAGAATGACGGAGCCCAGGTAGACGTAGTACGCCGCGAGGAGTATGAGAGTTATACGGGCGACAAGCATGAAAGGTTCCTTCCATCGCATGGCTCCGAGCGCGAGGAAGGGGATGAACCAGACCAGGGTACCAACAAAGAACATCACAAAGAACAACATCGCCGGGGCGACATTTCGCATTTCCATGACGCGAACGCCCGCAACGAGAAATGGTGGACACAGGCTTAGTCCCGTCAGAAATCCGAATGCAGGAGCCCAAATGCGCGATGCTCGGGGCGCCTCACCGATGGTGACCAACTGCTGCTCGCCGCTGCCGACCGTTGCTGCAGCGCAGCCTCCATGTCGCCAGCGGCCCACAGCGTAAATGCCGAGCACGATGCCGAGCACGACATGGGCCGCTCCATAGGCGATTGAAGTAGAAGACGATGAAGGAAGTGCGCGACCCAAGGCCCACGCAATGGAAGCAAATACGAGATATCCGCAGAACCGTGCACCGATGAAGACTGCAAGCTGAGCAGCACTACGCGACGCACGCTGCCCTTGCTCGATGGTCCACGGCACAAGCAACGGCCCACAAGAAGCGATGCAGGCAGGGCCCGACACGAGTCCAAGAGTGAGGGCCTCACCCGCGATGTAGGCGTGCACGTTCAACTAAGTTCTCGAACGCAATTCTAGCATCAGCAGGTGAGTAGTTGTGACCGGATATGACTTGTTCAGGTTGGGAAGGGCACGGCTTCAGCCGTGCCACGAAGAGCCTCCTGATAAGAGGAGCTTCAGCCCCTGAGGCTTATAACGGTGTACTTACGTCGAGTAGTCGGCGTTGATGTGAACGTATTCGGCGGTGAGATCCGTCGTCAGCACACGGGCCTTGCCCGGCCCTTTACCGAGAACAACTCGAATGTCGTACTTCGGTTCAAGCATGGCGTTGTGCGCGGCGCTGGCGTCGAATGCTACGGCGGCGCCGTTACGGCAGACCTGTTGTCCGGCGATGAAGACGCTTGCCTTGCTGGGATCGAAAGCGACGCCAGCACGACCGGCAGCCGCAAGGATGCGTCCCCAGTTGGGATCGGCGCCAGCCCAGGCGGTCTTGCAGAGCATGGAGTGCGCGATGGTGCGGGCAATTTTGTCGGCATCGGCGGGAGTGCGCGCGCCTTCTACGGTGAGATTTATAACGTGCTTGATCCCTTCACCGTCGGCTACGATTTGCTCGGATAACGAGGTGCAGACATCGTTGAGGGCAGCGCGGAATTTCTTCGACGCTTCGCTATACTTCACGCCGCTTGCGCCGCTGGCCATCACGAGGACGGTGTCGTTTGTCGATGTATCGCCGTCAACCGTGATGCGATTGAAACTTATGTCGCAGGACTGGCGCAGCGCGGTCTTGAGTTGCGCGGACGTTGCTTCCAGATCGGTGAAGATGTAGACAAGCATCGTCGCCAGATTGGGATGGATCATCCCCGAGCCTTTGGCGACGCCGAGCACGGTTACCTGCTTGTTGCCCTTGCCGAACGTCACGCACGCGAACTTCGCCTTCGTGTCAGTTGTCATGATGGCGCGCGAGAAATCACGAATCGAAGATTCGTCGCCTGACTTGGCAGCCACAAGATTCGGGATCGCGTTGACCAGCTTCTCCGTCGGCAGCGGCACGCCGATGATCCCCGTAGAGGATGGGACAATGAATTCAGGAGCAGCGCTAAGTGATTCTCCCAGCGCGGCGCAGACTTCGTTTGCCGCCTTGTAGCCGTGATCACCGGTGGCGCAGTTTGCATTGCCGGCATTGACGATGACGGCACGAACACGCCCACGGCTCTGCCTCAGGTGCTCGCGGCCAACAACGACCGGGGCGGCGACCACCAGGTTCTTGGTGAATAGTGCTGCGGCACTGGCGCCCAGCGGCGCTTCCGCCAGCGCGAGGTCAAGCGATCCGCTGGCCTTGATGCCTGCCTTCACGGCAGAGAAGACAAACCCCTTAGGAATAACGAGATTGATTTCGTTCATTGTGGGCGCGCCAGTCCTGGCAATGTAGTTGAAAGACGTCTTGGCCCGAGAATCGCAAACTTCGGCAGCTCGCCGCGAACCATCGCGTATTCATCGCACGCGTGCAGTCTCGGGCAATTCAGGCAGTCTTTGTAAATCTTGTCGGGCAACAGCGTACGATCGACCATGCGGAAGCCGAACTTGGAGAAGAAATCCGGGATGCGCGTGAACAAACACACGCAGCTTACCCGCTGATGCGCGGCCTCCCACATCAGCGCCTCAACGATCATCTTGCCTCCGCCACGCCGCGCTAAATCGGAGCGGACAGTGACAGAGCGGATTTCCGCTAGATGCACCCCGTAGAGATGCAGGGCCCCACAGCCGATTACGCCGGTCGCATCCTCGACCACGTAGAAATCACGAATGTTCTCGTTGATCTCCGCCATCGTCCTCGGCAACAGCGTGCCGTCGGCCGAGTGAGTTCGAATCAACTCCTCGATCACCGGGGCGTCCGGCAAAACCGCTCTACGCGCGCGCATGGCTGGCCATCCTCGCCTTTGTGAGCCTCTTCTTTGCTGTCGCAAGCGCCTGCTGAACGTTGACGGGGGCGGTTCCGCCCTCGACATTGTGGCAAGCAAGCACGGCATCGAGATTCAGGGACGTATAGAACTCCTCGCCGAAGTCGATTCCGCACTGCTTCAGCTCGTCGAGCGAAAGATTTTCGATTTCGCAGTTCTTTTCGATGCACAGCCGTACCGCCGCGCCGATCTTTTCGTGCGCGTCACGGAAGGGCATGCCTTTCTTCGACAAGAAGCCGGCGGCAGACATCGCGTTCATGAAGCCGGTGGTCGCGGCCTGCTGCATCTGCTCGACCTTGAAGCCGACTGTCTTCATGAAGCCCGCAGCCACGCGCAGCATTGACGTCATCTGCTCGGCGACTTCGAATACAGGCTGCTGCGATTCCTGAAGGTCCTTGTTGTACGCCAGCGGCAGACCTTTCAGCGTAATCGTCAGCATGTTCGCCTGACCAACGATACGTCCGCACTTGCCGCGAATGAGTTCCAGCGCGTCGGGATTCTTCTTCTGCGGCATCGCACTCGATCCCGTTGCGTATTGCTCGGGCAACTGAACGAAGCCGTACTCCTGCGTCGAGAAGAGAATCATCTCGTCGGCCCAGCGGCTCAGGTGCACCGCAAGCAACGACGACGCTTGCGCGAATTCAATGGCGAAGTCGCGGTCGCTGGTCGCGTCCATGCTGTTGGCCGTCGGACGATCAAAACCCAGATTCGTAGCAATCCCCTTACGGTCCAGCGGCAGAATCGTTCCCGCAATCGCGGCCGATCCCAGGGGACATTCGTTTAACCGCTCGCGGCAGTCGGCAAAGCGATCCATATCGCGGAACAACATTTCGACGTAAGCGAGCAGCCAATGTGCCACGAGCACGGGCTCGGCCCGCTGCATGTGCGTGTAAGACGGCATTGCCGCCGCGCCCGCTTCTTCAGCACGCTGAAGGTGCTCGGCGATGAGGTCGGCGATGAGACTGCGGATCTCGTCGATGTGATCACGCACGTAGAGCCGCAGGTCCGTCGCGATCTGCTCGTTGCGGCTGCGCCCCGTGTGGAGCTTGCGTCCGGTGTCGCCGATGATGTCGGTCAGCCGCTTCTCGACGAAGTGATGCACGTCTTCGATGGCGGGATCATCAACGGCCGGAACGCCTTCTTTCAGGATCTGGTCGAGGCCGCGGAGTACTGCGGTTAGTTCGTCAGCCGAGAGCACCTGGGCGCTGCGCAATGCCTGCGCGTGCGCTTTGCTGGCGGCGACTTCCTGTGGCAGCAGTCGCTTGTCGTAGGGAAACGACCGCTGCCACTGTTCGAATTCGGGATCGAGCGCCTGACTGAAACGCCCGGACCACATCTTCATTTCAAAACCTCTGTGTGAAGCAACGCCCGCGAACGGGCCGGCAGTCCAAGAATGCGAATGAACCCAGCCGCGTCCTTCTGGTCGTAGGCTTCGCCCATCGTGAAGCTGGCGATGTCGAGGCTGTACAGTGAATTCTCCGACTTGCGGCCGGCAATGTCGATGTTTCCTTTGTACAGGCCCAACTTCACCGATCCGGTCACTTCCTTTTCCGTCTGCTCGACGTACGCATAGAGCGCTTCGCGCAGCGGCGTGAACCACAGGCCAAAATATGTCAGTTCGGCGAACTTCAGCGAGACGTGCTGCTTAAAGTGCATGACGTCGCGGTCAAGGCAGAGCGATTCCAGTTCGCGATGCGCGGTCAGCAGCAACGTGCCGCCCGGAGTCTCGTAGCAACCACGCGACTTCATGCCGACGAAGCGGTTCTCGACGAGGTCGACGCGACCGATACCGTTGCGGGCGGCGATCTCGTTCAGCAGTTCGACGAGTGCCACCGGATCAAGCTTCTTCCCGTTTACCGAAACGGGATTGCCCTGCTCGAAGCCGATCTCGACATACTCGACTTTGTCCGGCGCTTCCTGCGGGGACTTCGTCCATTGCCAAGTGGTCGGCAGAGGAGCGTTATTCGGATCTTCGAGCTCGCCGCCTTCGTGACTGATGTGCAGAATATTGCGGTCACGGCTGTGGATCTTCTCCCGGCTCTGCGCGATCGGCACATTGTGCGCCTCGGCATAATCGAGACAATCTTCTCGTGATACGAGATTCCACTCGCGCCAGGGAGCAATGACCTTCAACTGCGGCGCGAGCGCCTGAAACGCGTGTTCGAAGCGTACCTGGTCGTTGCCCTTGCCGGTGCAGCCATGGGCCACAGCCGAGGCCCCCTCGCGCAGCGCGCACTCCACCTGATATTTCGCGATGATCGGACGCGCAAGTGACGTGCCCAGCAGGTACTTGTGCTCGTACACGGCACCGGCCTTGATCGCGGCGAAGACGTAGTCCTTGATGAACTCTTCGCGCAGATCGTCAACAATGACCTTGCTGGCGCCGGTCTTGCGGGCCTTTTCGGCAACCGCGTCGTAGTCGTCGCCTTGTCCGACGTCGGCAACATAGGCGATGACCTCGCAATCATAGTTTTCTTTCAGCCACGGAATGATGATCGAGGTATCAAGTCCGCCGGAATAAGCTAGTACGACTTTCTCACGCATCACAAACTCCTTATCTGGAGCGTCTTGGTGCCCCGTTCAAGCCCTGTTTCGGCTTGAGCGAGCTTCACGCGCCCAGCAACGTAACTAAAATGGCTTTTTGAACATGAAGGCGATTCTCCGCCTCATCGAATACAACCGAGCGCGAACTGTCGATCACGGCGCCCGTTACTTCATCTCCGCGATGCGCGGGCAGGCAGTGCATAAAGACTGCATTCTTGTCCGCGTGCGCAAACAACGGCTCGTTCACCTGGTACGGTGCAAAGATCTTTTTGCGCGCTTCGGCTTCGGCTTCCTGACCCATGCTGGCCCAGACGTCGGTATAAACAGCGTTGGCGTTCTTCACGGCCGCGACAGGATCATGCACGACTTCGACACGAGCGCCGGTCTTGGCCGCGATCGCAAGCGCATCGGCGACGACGGCACTGTTCGGTTCATACCCAACCGGCGTTGCAACGGCAATCGTCGCGCCAACACTGGCCGCTGCGAGCAGCAGCGAATGCGCAACGTTGTTGCCGTCACCGACGTACGCGAGCTTCACGCTCTTCAGATTTCCGAACTTCTCTTTCAGCGTCTGGAAATCCGCCAACGCCTGGCACGGATGCTCGTGGTCGCTGAGAGCATTGATGACAGGGATCGACGCGTACTCGGCCATCTTCGTGACCGTCTCGTGTGCGAATGTGCGCAGGACGACGCCATCAACCCAGCGCTCCAGATTATGCGCAACATCGGAGAGCGGTTCGCGCGCACCCAATCGCGATGCCTTCTGATCGACGAAGAACGAGGTTCCACCTAAGCTGGTGATCCCTGACTCAAACGTCAACCGCGTACGCAGCGAGTCCTTCTCGAAGAACAGCACGATCTGCTTGCCATCGAGCGCCTTGCGGAAATCGCGCGGGCTCGCTTTGATCTGGATCGCCAGTTCAAGAACGCTGGCAATCTCTTGCGGCGTGAAGTCGTGAATAGAGATTAGGTCGCGGCCGTCGAGCTTCTTTGTAACAGTGCCGGTCGTCATTTCTGTTCTCCCTTCGTGAGAATCTCGTCCAACCCCGCCACCACTTGATCCACGTGCTTGTTCTCGATGATGAAGGGCGGCAGGAACCGCAGCACGGTGTCGTGCGTGCGATTGATGATGATGCCCTTTTCAAGCATTTCGCGGACGGCCGCCTTCGCCAGATCGATCGAGTTCAACTCGATTCCGAGCATGAGGCCGAGTGCCCGGACCTTGACGACGGAGCTGTGCTTCGCCTTCAACTCGTTCAGCTTCTGCTGGAAGTACGCACCGACTTTGACAACGTGATCCAGAATGTGATCACGTTCAAAGATCTCGAGCACCTTCACGGCTGTTGCACAGGCCAGCGGGCCTCCACCGAACGTGGTTCCGTGCATGCCGGGATGAAATGCCGCCGATACTTCGTTCGTCACGAGAATCGCGCCGAGTGGCAGTCCGCCCGCAAGCGGCTTTGCAAGCGTCACGATGTCGGGCTTCACTGCGAAATTCTGGTATCCGAAATACTTGCCCGTGCGCCCAAGTCCGGCTTGGATTTCATCTACGATCAGCAGCGCGCCGGACTTGTTCGCTAGTTCCCGAGCGGTCGTGATGAACTCCTCGGTGATGATCTGGATGCCGCCTTCGCCCTGCACAGCCTCAAGTCCGATAGCGCAGACCGTGTCGTCAAACTTCGCCTTAAGGTCGGCTACGTCATTGAACGTAACGAACTCGATTCCCGGAAGGTTCGGCGCAAACGGAGCTTGATACTTCTGCTGTCCCGTCGTCGAGAGCGAGCCATACGTGCGGCCGTGGAACGAGTTGTGCATCATCAAGAAGCGCCACTTCGGCTCGGCGCCATCTTTCGCCACGTGCTTCGCATACGCGCGTGCCAGCTTCAATGCACCTTCCCATGCTTCGGTGCCGCTGTTCGAAAAGAATGCGCGATCCATGCCGGAGAGTTTCGTCAGCTTCGCCGCGAGCTTTGCCTGGTACTCGTGATAAAACAGGTTCGAGGTGTGGATCAGCTTTCCGGCTTGCTCACAGATCGTTTTCTGCACTTCCGGATGCGCATAGCCCAGCGCATTTACGCCGATGCCGCTCAGGAAATCGAGGTAAGCGCGTCCGTTGACATCATAAAGATACACGCCTTCGCCCCGCTCCAAGAGCAGCGGAAAACGTTCGTAGGTCGGCAGAAGCAGCGAGGCTTCCTGCCCCATGACTCTTTCTAGCGTCGTTGTCACTGGACAATCACCTCGGTTCCGGAATCAATGCGATGAGTGAAGAAACCCGGCAGCGCGTCAACGCTGGTGGCGGGCATGATGCGAACGCGGCCGACGCCTTTCTTCAGCGCCGAGGTACAGGCCGAAAGCTTCGGCAACATGCCGCCGCTGATGACGGCCTTCTCGCGCATCGGCTCGATGTCCTTGATATCCAGCCAGCGAATCACATCGCCATCTGCACCCTTAACTCCCGGAACATCAGTCAGGAAGATCAAAGCGTCGGCCTTCCAAGCTACGGCACAGGCCGAAGCGACGGAATCGGCGTTCACGTTGTAGTATTCGCCATCGTTACCGAGTGCGATACTGGCGATAACCGGGATCGCCCCGTGATCGGAGATGATTCCGAACCACTTTGACTCGACCGAGCAAATCTCGCCGACGTACCCGAGATCATCGCCCTTCTTCTTTGCAGCGCGAATGATGCGGAAATCGCCGCCGCACAGGCCGATTGCTTCGTGTCCGGCGCGGCCTATCGAGGCGACCAGTTGCTTATTTAGCTGACCGGCAAGCACCATGATTGCGACATCGCGCGTCTGCAAATCCGTCACGCGCAGCCCATTGATGAACTGCGATTCACGGCCAAGCTCCTTCATCGTGCGGCTCAATGCCGCGCCGCCGCCGTGTACGACCACAACGTTGTGGCCAGCCTTCGTTAGTCCAACAACCGCTTTTGCAAAACCTTTGACCAGCTCTGCATTGTCGAGTGCGGCTCCGCCGATCTTTACTACCAGCTTCATAGCAAGCCCTCCCGCTGGTCGAATCCAAACATCACGTTCATGTTTTGTGCTGCCTGACCGGCAGCGCCTTTCACCAAATTGTCGAGGCACGACACGATCACCGCGCGATGCCCATCCGGCGCGACGGAAAATCCTATGTCGCAATAGTTCGTGTTCACCGAGTACTTGATCTGCGGCAGTTTCTGCCCGAAGATGCGTACCCACGGCTGTCCTTTGTAGAAGTCGCGGAAGCACGCTTCGAGCTCCGTGGGCAGCGTTTTCGCCTTCAGCCGCACGTAGATCGTCGAAAGAATGCCGCGCGGAATCGGCAGCAGATGCGGTGTGAACTGCAACTGCTCGTTCTTCAGCCCAATCTGCTCGAGGATTTCGCCCGTATGCCGATGGCCAAAAACCGAGTACGCCGAGAGATTGTCGTCCGCCTCGCAGAAATGCGTCTTCGCCGTAGGCTGCTTCCCTGCGCCAGATACGCCGGATTTCGAATCGGAGATGATGCCGTGCTCCACGTCGACGAGTCCCGCTCGCACCCACGGCGCAAGCGCGAGGATGATCGAAGTCGCGTAACATCCGGCGTTGGCGACGACCTTCGCCTGCTTGATCTCTTGTTCGTGCAACTCGGGAATACCGAACGCGGCCGTGTTATCGATCTGCGCTGCCCGCGCCGGATCCGCGTCTTCGAACTTGTAGACGGCTCGATTCTCCGAACACTTCAGCCGCCACGCGCCGCTCAAGTCGACCACGCGCAAGCCTTCATCGAGAGCTAGCGGCACCCAGGCGCGCGAAACTTCATGCGGTGTGCAGAGAAAGAGCACATCAACGCCAGCATCCTTCAGCTTCTTCCACGAGAAGCTCTCGACCGGAAGCGCGCCGTTCGCATACGCCAACTGCGGATACATGTCGGCCAGATCAAGCGAGACCGTCTCTTCGGTCTCGCGCCTCAGAAGCAGAGGCTTCTTAACGCCGGGATGTCCCAGCAGAATTCGGGTCAGTTCGAAGCCGGCATAACCTGTGGCACCGACCACGGCGGGTTGAACATGTCGTGCCATCAGGCAAGCAGTCCTTTTATTCGATTTACTAGCTTTTCAGCCGTCTTACTCTCCGGCGTCACCACGAGGATCACGTCGTCGCCGGCCACCGTGCCGATGATTTCAGGCCATTCTTCCGCGTCGATAGCGGCCGCCACCGGTTGAGCGCTGCCCGCGCTAGTCTTTACGACAACCAGGTTCTGCGCGGCCTTGATCTCATATACAAAGTCTCGGATCAGCTTCTCCACCGAAGGCAGATAAGCATCGACAGCATCGTCATTTCCATTCGGGAACGCGTAGCCAACCGAACTCTTTACCAGTCCAAGCTCGCGGATATCGCGCGACAGCGTCGCCTGGGTCACTCGGTGGCCGCTCCTATAAAGAAGACGGCGAAGATCGTCCTGGCTCGCGACCTTCTGTCGCGTGACTGCCGCCCGAATTGCCGCGTGCCTGGATAGCTTCGACATGGTCTGAATAATTATACAGTGGAATGTATAAATATGCCGGAAGGATGCTTTTGCGTCAAGCAATTTCTGGGCCGATGAGCCAAATGAGGAACTCGCGTTGGACGCGGGAAGCTCACAATCGCGTCCGCGTCACGTCTAGACAAACTATAATTCGGTGCTCTGGAGGAATGCCATGAAAACCGTGGCCTTAGTTCTTGCTCTCACTGCTGTGGCAAGCATTGGCGTTTTGGCGCTCGATCAGGACCAGCAGTCTGCCCAGTTTTCGCTTGCGCCGAAAACTCAGGTGAGGCAGTTCACGTTAGCTTCACCGGTCGGGCTACGCCAGTTTCAGATCTCCAAGCCGCTTAAGCTGCGAACGGAGCTAGAGAATACAGCAGTAATCACTCTTTATCAGCAGATTCGTCTCTCGCCGGGAATGCTGGAGAGCTTCGATAATATGTGCCTCAAACTCCGGACCTACCGAGTGAAGCGCATCGACAACACAGACTCGACCGAGCCCGCCGCCTACACGACGTGCCTACGCGGGAGCCAGGTTCAGATGAAGAGCGCCGTCAGGCAGCAGCAGACGAACCGCGACGACGGCGGCTGGCACTAAGTCGCTACTTCAACCGCCGGTGCGTGAATTTGCGTTCGCCTGAGCTGTAGCTCGCGACGGTCTGTCC
>JAEYQK010000003.1 GCA_023410055.1 Acidobacteriota bacterium | reverse complement strand
ATACGGTGCACTTGTCGCCTCCGGTGGCCTCGACTTCGAGCATGCACTAGAAGCGGTAAGCGCGCGTGGCCGCGAGATGACGCGCGTCTCGATGGAAGACAACGGCAAGATGGCGGCCGTATTCGCTCCTCTCGAGGAGATCGAACGGGTGGTTCAAAGCGTCAACGGCTACGTCGTGATCGCAAACATCAACAGCAAGAGCCAGTGCGTGATCGGCGGCGCCAGCAAGGCGGTCGAGCAAGCAGTCGAGCTGTTCCAAAAAGCCGGCTTCACGGCCATTCCACTGCCGGTCAGTCATGCATTCCACACTTCAATCGTCGCACCTGCAAGCGGCCCTTTGCGCAAAACGCTGGAACGTCTGGGAGTAAAACCGCCTCGCGTCCCGATCGTCGCCAATGTGAACGGCGAGTTCTATCCCACCGGCGACAATGTTGTCCCACAAATGCTCGACATCCTCGCGCAGCAGGTCGCCGCACCAGTGCAGTTCGTCAAAGGACTGAAAACGTTGTTCGACGCGGGTGCCCGCGTCTTTGTCGAAACAGGTCCGAAGAAAGCCCTCGCCGGTTTCGTCGATGACATGTTTGCCGATGTTCCCGAAGTACTCTCGTTGTTCAGCAATCACCCAAAGATTCTCGACGTTGTTGCCTTCAACCAGGCGCTGTGCGGACTGTACGCGTCAGGGCTGGGCCGTGGCGTTGCGCAGGTCCAACCTGAGGTGAACAAACCAGAAATCGAAGTTCCGGTCGAGCAGATGGCCCCCATTGCGGCCTCACTCTCGAGCCCTGTCAACGCCGCCGGTGCAGATCAGGGACGGTTCGCCGAATTTGGGCGAGTGTTTTCTGAAATCCTTGAACGAGCCTGGCAGGCGTATCAATCCAACGCCGTTCCGGCAAAGGCCGAGCCAGTTGTAATCACCGGCGCCGGTCTCGGATTACCCGGCACTCCCCACGTCTTTGACGACGAGAACGTCGCACGATTGCTGCGTGGCGAACAACTGATTGGTTCAATACCCGAAAACATTCGCAAGGCCATGCTGGACAAGAACATCACACGGCTTGTGAAGAGTGACAACGGCGGCCCGACGTTTGAAGCAATCAGCGACGTCGGCGACGTAATCAAGCTTGCGGGCCGGGCTGGCGCTTTCGATCTCGCATGCGATTTCGGCGTCCCCGCCGATCGCATCCCCTCCCTCGATAGCACCACCCGGCTCGCAATCGCCGCCGGTCTCGAAGCCATGCGCGACGCTGGCATCCCGCTCGTGATGCGTTACAAGACAACCAGCAAAGGCACTCAACTGCCGGAGCGCTGGGGTCTGCCCGATGCGATGCGCGACGACACCGCCATCATCTTCGCCTCGGCTTTCCCGGGGTTCGACGCGCTCACCGAGGAACTGACCCATTATCATCAGGACCACGCCCGGCGTGAACAGTTGAGCACCCTTGAAGACCTGCGGAAATCCATGGATGCCGCCTCAGATGCAACCATCCTGCAAAAGCTCGACTCCCAGATTGCCTCGCTGAAAGCGGCAATCGCACAGCAACCCTACGCGTTCGACCGGCGCTTCCTCTTCCGAACGTTGCCCATGGGACACTCCCAGTTCGCTGAACTCATCGGCGCGCGCGGACCGAACACGCAGATCAATGCCGCCTGTGCTTCTACTGCCCAGGCCGTTGCTCTGGCCGAAGACTGGATCCGTGCCGGACGCTGCCGTCGCGTGATCATCGTCTCCTCTGACGACGCCACCTCCGACAACATGATGGAGTGGTTCGGCGCTGGCTTCCTGGCCACTGGTGCAGCCGCCACGGACGAGAAAGTCGAGGACGCGGCAATCCCGTTCGACAAGCGGCGTCACGGCATGATCGTAGGCATGGGTGCTGCCGCCATGGTCGTCGAGTGCGCCGAAGCTGCACGCGAACGCGGCATTACTCCCATCTGCGAAGTCCTGAGCGCCGTCACTGCGAACAGTGCGTTCCACGGCACCCGGCTCGACATCGATCACATCAGCCAAGTGATGGAGAAGCTGATCGCCCAGGCGGAGTTCCGTCACGGCATATCACGTCGCGATATTGCTCCGAAGACGGTCTTCATGTCGCACGAAACCTATACGCCGGCCCGCGGCGGCAGTGCTTCTGCCGAGGTCTACGCTCTGCGTCGCGCCTTCGGAGACGCAGCCGACAGCATTGTCGTCACAAACACCAAGGGCCTTACCGGACACGCCATGGCCACCGGTATCGAGGACGTTGCTGCCATCAAAGTTCTCGAGACCGGCATCGTTCCGCCTGTCGTGAATTTCAAAGAAGTCGATCCTGAACTGGGTCGACTGAACCTGTCGAAAGGCGGCTCTTACCCGGTCGACTACGCTATTCATCTTGGTGCTGGCTTCGGTTCCCAGATCAGCATGACATTGCTGCGCTGGGTAAAGACGAAAGACGGCGTGCGTCGCGCTCCAAATGCGCTTGGGTATGCCTACCGCATCGCAGACGAAGCCACGTGGAAAGAGTGGCTGGGCCAAATGACCGGCTACAGCACAGCTGTTGACCTCGAGGTTGTGCAGCGCACTCTGCGCGTACGCGACCAGAAAGCCGCCGCACGTGTTGAAGCTGCCAAAGAAGTCGTCAAACAGGCACAGCCGGTGATCGCACCTGCGGCCCCTGCTGCTCCTGTTGTCCCGATCGCAGAAGCTGCTCCCGAACCCCCGAAGGCGTCAGCTGCAGTCGCCGGAGTCGGTGCACAACCAGCTCCCGCCCCCGTTCCTGTCGTGCTCGCACCTCCAGCTACCGAGCCGTCGAAACCAGCACCCGGTGCCCCGTTCAAGCCTGAAGTTGGCTTGAGCGGGGTGACAGCGGCAACCGCAGCACAGGAAATCCCGGTGCCCTCTCCAGCGCCGCCCGTTGCCGCAGTTTCATCCGACTCGGTGAAGGAGCGCATCCTGGCGCTCGTTTCCGAGAAGACTGGCTATCCGACCGACATGCTTGATCTCGACCTTGACCTGGAGGCCGACCTCGGCGTGGACACGGTCAAGCAGGCGGAGGTATTCGCGACCGTTCGCGAGGCCTACGGCATTCAGCGCGACGACACGATCAAGCTGCGCGACTTCCCAACCTTGGGCCATGTGATCCGGTTCGTGCACGATCGACGGCCCGATCTTTTTGCTGCGGCTGCCGCTTCGCAAGAAGCTCCAGCCCAGCCTGCCGCGGACACGCCGCCGACTCCGGCTCCGGAGATCAAGTCCCTCGCTGCGGAGCACGAGCCGGCGGCGGCCTTTATTCCCGCGCCTGCCGCAGATGCCGTGAAAGAGCGCATCCTCGCGCTCGTCGTCGAGAAGACCGGCTACCCCGTCGAGATGCTTGATCTCGATCTCGACCTCGAAGCTGACTTAGGCGTCGACACCGTGAAGCAGGCCGAGATGATGGCGGCCATTCGCGAGATCTACAGTATTCCGCGCGACCCGAATCTCAAGCTGCGCGACTTCCCAACGCTCAAGCACGTGATCCAGTTTGTTTACGACCGGCGCCCTGCCGTAGCTTCTTCACCCTCTCTTAGCGCCCCGTTCGAACCCGCCTCTGGCTTGAGCGGGGTGATTGAAACTAAGCCAACTCCAACATCGGTCGTCGAAACGACGCCGACGGTCGCAACCACTGCCGCATCAAGCGAACCCTCCGCAGTTAAGACCGCAATACTGACTCCTGCTGATCCAGCATCAACTCCTTCCACATCGGTAGTGGCTGCGGCCGTTGGCGTCGATGAGATCAAAGAAAAAGTCCTCGACATCGTCGCCGAAAAGACCGGCTATCCAAAAGACATGCTCGACCTTGATCTGGACCTCGAAGCCGATCTCGGCGTCGACACCGTCAAGCAGGCCGAGATGTTCGTGGCCGTACGCGCGGCCTACAACATTCCACGTGACGAGAACCTCAAGCTGCGCGACTTCCCGACTCTGAAACACGTTATCCAGTTCGCGTACGATCGCCAGCCCGCGAACCTGGGTGCCCCGTTCAAGCCCGACGTTGGCTTGAGCGGGGTGAAGGCCGTCAGCTCAACCGAAGCTCCGGCACCCACACCAGAACCGAAGGCTGAGTCCGCTCCTCCCCCGACGCAAGCAGCGCAGGGTGCATCTGCAGCGGTCGTTAGCATCGCAGAGATAAAAGACAAGGTCCTTACGATCGTTGCTGAGAAGACCGGCTATCCGCAGGACATGCTAGACCTTGAACTCGATCTCGAAGCCGATCTCGGCGTCGACACCGTTAAGCAAGCCGAAATGTTCGTCGCCGTCCGCGCCGCTTACAACATCCCGCGTGACGAGAATCTCAAGCTGCGCGACTTCCCCACTCTGAAGCACGTCATCCAGTTCGCCTATGACCGCCAGCCCGCGAACCTTGGTGCCCCGTTCAAGCCCGATGTTGGCTTGAGCGGGGTAGAAGCCGTCAGCTCAACCGAAGCTCCAGCACTGGCACCCGAACCAAAGGTCGAAACCGCACCGCCAATCGAAGCAGCATCAGCAGTGGTGTCCGTTCCAATCGCAACAACAACCCCGGCTGTCACGGTCGATGAGATCAAGGCAAAGGTCCTGTCCATCGTAGCCGAGAAGACTGGTTACCCACCCGAGATGCTCGACCTCGATCTCGATCTCGAAGCCGACCTCGGCGTCGATACCGTCAAGCAGGCCGAAATGCTTGCCGCCGTTCGCGCCGCCTACAACATTCCGCGTGACGAGAACCTGAAGCTACGTGACTTTCCGACACTCGCCCACGTGATTAAGTTTGCGCAGGAGCGCATCGGTCAACCAGCCGCAAGTGCTCCAACGGCTCCGGCGGAAGCGCCAGCTGCTTCGGTAGCGGCGACTCCGCCGGAACCGCCGCGCCCGAAACTCGTGCGTGCAAAGCCCGCAAGTTTCGAAGCGGCTGACCGCGTACCCCGTCGCGTTCCCGCTCCTGTGCTCCGCCCGCCACTCACGATCTGCAAGCCGACGGGCGTTAGCTTCACCGGCACGAGTCGTGTCGTGATCATGCCCGATCTCGCCGGCGTGGCGGATGAGCTCGCGCATCAGCTCCGCTCAAAAGACGTACAGGCGCTCGTCATCGATCGCACTTGGACGCCCGACCAACTCGCGGCGTCGTTGAAACAGTGGCTCGCCGAGGGATCGATCCAGGGCGTCTACTGGCTGTCTGCGCTCGATCACGAAGGCGAAGTCAAGGACCTCGACATCAACTCGTGGCACGATGCAATCCGCCTGCGCTTGAAAGCCCTCTACGCGACCATGCGTGCGCTCTACGATCAGATCGCCGCGCAAGGAACCTTCCTCATCTCCGCCACCACGCTCGGCGGACAACACGGTTACGACACCGCCGGGGCCCTCGCTCCCATGGGCGGCGCCGTCGTCGGCTTCACCAAGACCTACAAACGCGAGCGCCCCGACGCCACCGTTAAGGCCGTCGATTTCGAGGCCAACCGCGCACCCGCCGACATCGCCCGAGTCCTGATCGACGAGACTCTGCGCGATAACGGCGCAGTCGAGATCGGATACAAGTCCGACCTGCGCTGGTCCGTTGCGTTGACAGAACAACCTGCTGCCGACGGACAGCCCGGCCTCACCCTCGACGAGAGCACCGTCTTCGTCGTGACGGGTGCCGCCGGAAGCATCGTCTCGGCCATCACCTCTGATCTGGCATCGGCATCGGGAGGCACATTCCACCTGCTTGACCTCGTGCCGAAGCCCGACCCGAACAATCCAGACCTGAAGAAGTTCACGACTGACAAAGACGGCCTGAAGCGCGATATCTTTGCGCGCATCCAGGCCACTGGACAGCGCGCCACGCCCGCGATGGTCGAAAAAGAACTCGCCGGTCTCGAGCGTGCCGTCGCTGCCCAGAACGCCATTGACGCCGTGCACAAGGCCGGCGGCGTTGCCCACTACTTCAGCGTGAACCTCACCGACGCCGCCGCCGTCGCCAAGGTCATCGACGAAGTCCGCCAGCAGTCCGGACGTATCGATGTCCTGCTGCACGCCGCCGGCATGGAGCGCAGTCACTTCCTGCCCGACAAAGACGAGCGCGAGTTCAACCTCGTCTTCGACGTCAAGAGTGACGGCTGGTTCAACCTGCTGCACGCCGTCGGCGACATGCCTCTCGGTGCCACCGTCGCCTTCAGCTCCATCGCTGGGCGCTTCGGCAATGCCGGTCAGGCCGACTACGCTTCCGCCAACGACCTGCTCTGCAAGTACACGTCCAGCTTCCGCACCACGCGTCCAACCACTCGCGGCATCGCAATCGACTGGACGGCCTGGGGCGGCATCGGCATGGCCACCCGCGGCTCCATCCCCAAGATGATGGAAGTCGCCGGCATCGACATGCTGCCTCCCGAAGCCGGCATCCCGACCATCCGTCGCGAACTCACCGTCGGCGGAACGCGCGGCGAAGTCCTCGTCGGACAGCGCCTCGGCGTTCTGCTCCACGAGTGGGACGCGACCGGCGGCGTCGACACCAATCTCTTCGAGACCTTCGAGTCCATTCGCGGCCCCATGATCGGCAAGATCGCATCCATGGGCGTCAACGCCGGACTCGTCATCGAGACCACCCTCGACCCGAAGATCCAGCCCTTCCTGCACGACCATCAGATCGACGGCACGCCAGTGCTGCCGGGCGTCATGGGCATCGAGGCCTTCGCCGAGGCCGCGCAGTGCGTCGTTCCCGGCTGGCGTCTCGACAACCTGGAGCACATCAGCTTCCTCGCGCCGTTCAAGTTCTATCGCAACGAACCGCGAACGGTAACGATCGAAGCCGTGTTCCATCCGTACGGTGACGCCATCGTCGCGGACTGCCGCCTCATCGGTCGCCGCCAGTTGCCGAACCAGCCGGAGCCGCAGGTGACGACTCACTTCACCGCGCGCGTGCGGCTGACAAAGCACATTCCGCAAGCGGTGACCGCACCAGCAGTCAGCAAGCCCGCCGGACGCGTCATCGACTCGAAGGACATCTATCGCGTGTACTTCCACGGCCCGGCCTACCGCGTGCTCGATCGCGCATGGCAGGAGGGCAAGCAAATCGTGGGTCAGATGCCAACAGCGCTGCCCTCGAATCACACGCCAGAGAAGCTGCCGACGCTCATGGCGCCACGTCTGATCGAGTTGTGCTTCCAGACCGCCGGGCTCTGGGAGCTCGCCGAGCAAGGCCGCATGGGACTGCCGCAAGTCGTCGATCAGGTCAGCCTCCTGCGAACGCCGACTGCCGGCGAACCGCTGTTCGCCGTCGTCAATCCTTCGCCGAACGAAGAGACGTTCAACGCACAGGTCGTCGATTCGTCTGGCAATGTTTACGTCGAAATGAGCGGATACCGCACCATCGCGATCCCGAGCGCGGTCGACGCGGATTCGCTCAAGGCGTTAAAAACGGCTGCCTAACCGCAGCCGATAGGGCATCAGACTTACGGAGTTCTTAACCGAGAGTCCGCACGCTTGGTGCCCTTTGGATCGAGAGATGAACATCTACTGGGTTGAGCAGAGTGAGGCTGATGTCCCGGTTGGGGACGTGTGGCTCAGCGACAACGAACGCAAGCGGCTCGCGACCATTCGCTTTCCCAAGCGGCGCGCCGACTGGCGGCTCGGGCGCTGGACCGCCAAGCTGGCAATCGCCGAATTCCTCGACGTGCACCCGCAGTTCAAAATGCTGTCTCGCATCGAAATCATGCCTGCCGCCTCAGGTGCGCCTCGGGTTTATCTCGGACACACGCCAGCCAGCATCTCGATCTCCATCAGCCATAGCAGCGGGATCGCCGCTTGCGCCGTCGCCGAGTCTGACCTGACCTTCGGCTGCGACCTGGAGAAGATCGAGCCTCGCAGCGAGTCCTTCGTCGACGACTACTTCACCGACGAAGAGCAGTCGTTCCTCATCCAAGCGCCGTTCTCCGATCGCACGCGCCTGGTGAACCTCATCTGGAGCGCCAAAGAAAGCACGCTCAAGGCACTCGAAGAAGGACTGCGCCTCGACACGCGCTCCGTGATCTGCACCATCGGCTCGCGACTCTCCGGCAGCGAGAACGGCTGGTATCCATTAATCGCCCGCGCCGAAGGCGGCCGCTTCTTCAACGGCTGGTACCAGTGCACCGACGAGTTCGTCCGCACCTTCGTCGGCTCTCCGCAGCCGGAAGCGCCTATAGTGCTTGCCGTAGGCCTTCGCGCCGAACGCATGAAGCGCGCCGCAATGTGAGGAATGAAAATGAATAAGTGTAGGGACGGGGCTGTGCCCCGTCCGCAGTTACTGGCTGGAAACCTACTCAGGCGTGGTGCCCTATATCTGCCGGTTTTGGCAGATGTGGGCCGTTGGAGCGCTGGCCTCCGGCCGGCTGTCGCGAGGACGTCTCGTCCTCGCCTAATGCCGGTGCCGAAATTGTACCGCCGGCGACCTCGCCGACTGTCCGTGCGGGCGACTCGCCCGCACACTTGTTCTAATTCCAGAACATCACTCGCGAGATTCCCGTTGAACTCACGTGCCGATCGTAGTGCGAAGGCACCGCTGCAAACCGGGCACGCTGGCGTACGCTCTACTTGCGACGTTGCAAGTCAGTTACGCCTACCCCCTCCCCCTTGGGGGTTGTCCGTACGACTGATGATCTAAAGAAGTTAGCTGCAAAAATCTGACTGATGTCTGACTGATAGTCGACTGAGAGTCGCGTGCCCCGCTGGACCGCAGCAGGGTTACTAAGCCGTCATCCCGAGCGGAGGGCGCGAATACCGATTCGCGGCCGTAGTCGAGGGACCCGCATTTCGTAGTCACCATATCATTGTTTTGCGCGAAGCAAACAAACGCCTGTGGAAATTCCGGAGAATGGAACAGCAGAAGTGGGAGCGCTGGCCTCGGTGCCCCGTTCAAGCCCGATGTTGGCTTGAGCGGGTTTACGGCTGTCGCGAGGACGTCCCGTCCTCGCCATGAGCCATTGCAATCAGCTACGCCGTGCCACCGGTGGCGCAGGCCTTCAGGCCTGCGATTCACAATCTCGGGAAGGGCACGGCTTCAGCCGTGCCGCTCAGTACCGCCCCCAGACTCGTCATTCCGACCGGAGCGAAGCGGAGTGGAGGGACCTGCATTCCCCCTGCGGCCACCACGATGTCATCGCATTAGCGCCGCGCTCGGTGGCCCGTTTAGGCCTGATGTTGTCTTCAGTGACTTGATGGCCTGCACCAGATTGGATTCTTCCGGTTCGATCAACAGAAGATGCACGTGTTCGGGCATGACGACGTAGCCATAGATGCACAGCTGGTATTTTCGACGAACTCGCTCCAGCGCAACTTCAAACGCTCGTCTGGACCTTGCGTTGTCGAGTAACTGCAAGCGGTGATAGCAAGTGAAGGTGATGAAGTGAGTCTGTCCGGACTCGTGATAGCGTTTCAGTCCCCAGGGCACGGCTGAAATGTATCAGGCAATAACACTTTCGAATCATCACGCTCGACTGATTTCTAGAATCGGAACATCGTCGACCCGCTCAAGCCAACATCAGGCTTGAACGGGCCACCCAGAATCTCTTTGACCGGGCCACCCGTCCTGTATGGATGCTTGTTTTACTTTTGGCTCGGCTCACACCATTCAGGTTTCGGCAGTTCAAATGGGTCAGACACGATTGTGCGGTGCTCTCGCTGACTCAACGGTTTCGCCGTGTCTTGCTCATCCGCGTCATATACAAACACGACTATGCGAAACGGCTTCCCTTTTACGAAGACAAAATCAGTTGGCCTGAAGCGATAGTTAGCGAACTCGCTGTGCCCGGGAGCTATTCTTATCGTTTTCGAATGGTCCGGGCCAAACCTGCCGGCAGGAATGGACGACGGAGGAGGTTCGACCCTGGCCCAGCCATTCTCGCCTAATTGCTCGATTCGGATGAAGTCCTCGCAGAGCGAAATGTTCCTATCGCTACAAGAGGGAACAATTATCGGTGTCGTCCAAGTGTTTGCAACCTCTACGTCGATATCTACTTCCGTTTCCAGTCTGATTCTGACAAAAGTATCGGGAGCCTTTACGTCCGCGTTATCTGACGGGAATTTCCAAATGAACCTGCCGGTGGTATCAACGTACGCCTCAACGCCTTTCATCCAAACTTGGGCTAGTCCGCCCCAGAAATCCCGGGCCTCAGTGAATTGGGCATCAATGACCTGCTTACCATCCTTATCGATGTACCCCCACAATCCGTCGTCCCCTTGCATCCGCTTCAATCCATCGCGGTAATCAACATCCGGGTCCCCGTAGAACTTCACCCACTCACCCTTACGATCAATAACGCCCCTCCATCGCTCGGTAGCCAGCGATGTGGTACCACAGCGGAAGTCCCCTACCTCGTACGCTGTCCTCGGGGGAATGACAAACTTGCCTGCATGATCGACAAAGCCCCATTTCCCCAGTGGACTTTCCGAGTTAGAATATCGGACCTCTCTGCTTCGTCCAATGTTGACGGCTGCGAGCCCCTCACTGAAACCTCTGCGCGCATCATCGAATTGCGGTTTTACTGCAAATCTTCCGTTCGGATCAATAAAACCAAACTTCTTTCCGAGTTGCACTAGAGCAAGTCCCTCTGAAAAGGATTCAGCCAAATCAAACTGAATAGGAATAACTGTTTTCCCAGACTTGTCGATGTAACCCCACTTTTCACCAATTCGAACACCCGCTCTTCCTTCCGAAAACGGCAACACGTCATCAAACGTTCGCGGAATGGCAAGGGCTCCGTTTCGATCGAAATAGCCGCACTTACGACCTTCAGTGCCAACACAGGTTGGCGCCAATCCCTCCGTGAACACGAATACGTCAGCCCAGGGTGGAAATGAACCGGTCTCGCCGATCACGGCGCCCCTTTCGTCGATGTACGCCATCCTTGCGTCCCCATCAACCGTCCGCGACAGAGTAACCATCGCGCGCCCTTCGACGAAGTCCCCAGCGCTCAGAAACTGTGGCTTGATCACCATTCGGCCGCTGCGATCGATATATCCATACTTCGATCCCACTCGGACAGGAAGTAGTTCGCGTGCAGGTTCCTTATTACAAGCCGACTGCGCGTACGCCAGAAACGTAGCGGAACAGAGCAGCAAAACAACTGCAGTTCTTCTCATAGGTCTCAAACTGGCCCTCCACGATTCCGACACGGTTATCTAGTCAGCCGGATTCCTGCGATAAACAAGCAAGTAGTAAACAGTCGGCCCGAAAGGCAACAGAAGAATCATAAAAACTACCCACCCCATTCGAATCCAAATCGGTGCGTTGCGCCGGAAAGCGTGAGGCAGTATTCGGTCGAATATGCAGAAGCCACTCCACACCGATAAACCAAAAAACGCGTAGACAAATGGACGCAGCACTAAGGGAAAGTCGTAGATGTACATTACAAAATTCCTACCCTTTATCAGTGCTGCGACGATCATGAGAACACCGAAAACCAGCCAGGTAATCACTGCGATCAGAACGCGAGTACGCTCCTGTTTCAACGAAGCCCAAATTGTCCTAATCTTGATCATTGGTTTATCCGAGATTGTAGGCTGGTTGTTGACGGTCAAGCTACCTTTTCTGCTTTGTTCCACTTCCCGGAATTTCCACAGCCCTTTGTTCACTTCACGCAAATCACTGCTACAGTGATTCCGCGATGATGCTTGGTGGCCCGTTCAAGCCCGGTTTTGGCTTGAGCGGGTTTACGCGATGACAACTTAGTAACTTTGCTGCGATACGGCGGGGCCCGGAAACCTGGGTCGACTGTCAGTCAAGTGACAGTCAGACATCAGTCAGATTTTTGCAGCTAACTCGTTTAGATCATCAGTCGTACAGTCAACCCCCAGGGGGAGGGGGTAGGCGTAACTGACTTGCAACATCGCAAGTAGAGCGTACGCAGAGATGGTCGTGTGAAAACGGCACCTTTGTACCACCATCGCCGCGCGAGTTCAACCGGAATGTCGAGGGCGATGTTCCGAAGTCAGAACAAGCTGTGCCGATGGTGGCCTTTTCAAGCCTGACTTTGGCTTGAGCGGGAAGTCGAGATGGTGGCCCGTTCAAGCCCGGTTTTGGCTTGAGCGGGGAAACTTACGGTCTCTCCGGCCACTTGTGTTTCGGATAGCGCCGCATGAGTTCGCGGCGGACTTGCGGATAGAGGCGCTCCCAGAATCCGGCGAGATCGCTCGTGGTCTGCACCGGGCGCTGGTTGGGCGCAAGCAGATGGACGACGACCGGCGTGCGGTCGCGCCCGATGCGCGGCGTCTCGCGCATGCCGAAGAAGTCTTGCAGGCGTGAGGCGATCCACGGCGGCTTGCCCCGGTCGTAGTGGACTTTGGACGGGCGTCCGGAGGGCAGCTGGATCTTCGCCGGCGCGAGTTCGTTGAGACGGCGCGTGCCTGCCTTCTGCTCGATGATGACTAACAGCCCGTCGGCGGCGCGCTTCAGTTCAGCGAAGCCGCGGAGTCCAGTGGACAGTTCGCGCATAGCCTGTGCAAGATCAGGCGGCTCGAATCCGGCGAACTCGATGCGCGCGGTGAGCTCGTTGAGAGCATCGACGTCGATGAAGCGCTCGATGCCAGCTTCGAGCGCCTTCTGCGCGAGCAGATCGGCGGCGGCTTCGGGATCGGGAGCGGCGCCACGCGACTCCTGGATCACGAGTTCGTCGTAGAGCAGCGCGCTGACGGCATCGACGCGCTCGGCCTTGTGGTTCCAGGTGACGCCCGAATTGTCGCGAACGCGGTCGGGAAAGAGATCGATGAGCCACTCGGGCTGAATGCGCGAAGTCATGCGGATGAGCGGCAGTGGCTTGTCCTTGCGGTCTTCGGCATCGACGGCCACCATGAACTCGTAGCGCGGCGCCTCACCGGCGATCTCGGCCGAGGCCCCGCTGGAGAGCAGTACCTGATTCCCGGCGCGAAGACGAGCGACACGATCCGGGAATCCGGCGAGAACGGACATAAGCAGCGCATCGTCGTTGCGACGCTCTTGTTTGCGCGGTCGCGCAATGCGGCGCAGCTGCTCGATGTGCTGCTTAAGACGCATATCGTGGTTCGACTCAACGGCGGTGAGTAAGTCTGTCTGGTGTGCGCACCCTCCCTTCGGGAAGGGTGCGGCACCCGAGGTACCTGAGGCGAGCAGTGCGGCGGCAACGCAACCGTCTTCACCAACGCCGCGCTCAATGGCTTCGACGAGAATCCGCGCCAGCCGCGGAGGCAGCGGATAACGCGCAAGCCGCTGTGCCATGTCGCCCGTGGCGCCAAGACGATCGAGCAACGCCTCGGCACTGTCGATGGCAGCGGCGGGCGGCGCATCGAGCCACTCGACGTCGTTCACATGGGCGATGCCCATGGCTCGCAGTTCGAGACATAGCTGCGATAGATCGGCGCGAAGTATCTCCGGCGTCTCGTGCTCAGGACGCTGCTGATAGTCCTGCTCGTTGTAGAGACGAAGAACGTGACCAGGACCAGTGCGACCCGCTCGTCCCGCGCGCTGTTTCGCCGACGCTTTGCTTACGCGGCCAACGTGCAGAGCAGGCAGTCCGCTCCACGGTGAATACGTCGCGAAACGAGCAAGACCAGTGTCGATCACCGCGTGAACGCCTTCGACGGTGACCGAGCTTTCGGCAACGTTCGTCGCAAGAATCACCTTGCGCTGCGAGGCAGAAGAAACCGCACGATCCTGCTCTTCCGGCGAAAGACTGCCGTGAAGCGGAAGCACGAGCAGATCATCGCGCCGCGCAACGGCTTCGCACTCGCGCATGGCTCGACGAATCTCGGCAGCGCCGGGAAGGAACGCCAGTATGTCACCCGAACGCCGCTCGCTCAGCATGAGTTCGAGCGCATCGCGCAACTGGATTTCGAGCGGCTGCGGCGAATACGGAAGATGCTTGATCGTAAGATCGAACAGTCTTCCCTCAGAGCGAACAATGGGACAATCGCCCAGATAACGCGCAACCGGATCGGCCTCCAGAGTCGCCGACATGACCACCAACCGCAGATCCGGACGCGTGCGCTGAAGCCGCCTCAGCAGCGCGAGCGCAAGATCGCTTTCGAGATGCCGCTCGTGGAACTCATCGAGCACGACCGCATCGACGCCCTTCAAATGCGGGTCAGATAGCATCCGCCGCGTAAGCACGCCTTCAGTGACGAACCGCAGCCGCGTTCGCGGGCCAACCACTTCCTCAAACCTAACCTGATAACCAACGGTCTCGCCCGGCTTCTCGCCCATCTCAAACGCCACGCGTCGTGCAGCTAATCGGGCAGCAATCCGACGCGGTTCGAGCACGACGACTTCACCCTTCACGCCTTCAAGCAGCGCAGGAGGAACACGCGTCGTCTTGCCCGCGCCGGGCGGAGCTTCGATCACGAGATTGGGGCAGCGAGTTAGAGATGCCGCGATCTCCGGTAGAATGGCATCAACCGGAAGCACAGGTTTGCAGGTCACGTTTCAATCGGAACACGGCGCCGGATGGCAGTCAACGGCAAGAGGGACGCTACAAGCATTTCGCACGGACGCGTTATCTGCGCCTGCGCACTGCCGGTGGCGGAAAAGTAGACTCGCGAATCACCAACTCGGGCTGGACCCAGATTTCTTCCGGCTCGGTATCCTCTTCCTTAATGCGGCGAAGCAGGATCTTGGCGGCGAGGTCTCCCATGTGGTGCAGCGGCTGGCGTATGGTCGTCAGCGGCGGATTCAGGAATGCCGCAGCCTGAATGTTGTCGAATCCCAGGATGGAAATGTCTTCGGGGACGCGGAGGCCCGCATCACGGAAGGCGCTCATGGCGCCGATGGCGGAGATGTCGTTGAAGGCGAACAGTGCCGTGAACTCCTTTTTGCGCGACAGGAGTTTCTGGGCGTACATGTAACCTTCCTCAGGTATAGGCGGCCCCGGCGGGAATGGGCGGCGCTTCAACTGGATGGTCAGGTCGGGATCGATTTCCACGCCGAGGCGTTGTGCCGCGTCGTGAATGCCCTGCCAGCGATCTTCGGTGTCGGCGCTTTCGGGATGTCCTTTGAAGAAGGCGATCTTCTTGTGCCCGAGTTCAACCAGGTGCTCCAATGCAAGCCTGCCCGCGCGACGATTATCGAGCAGCATGTTGGTTACGGAATCGAGCTTCTTGCGGCCCCCGATGTTGACGACGGGCACAGGCAGGCTGTGCTCCAGCGGCATGTTGACCAGAATGAAACCTTCGACACCTCGATGCATCAGCGTGCGAGGTGTTTCCTCGATCAACTCGGCGGACCAGCGGTGGCTGGCAACAAAGTGCAGGTACCCCTCTCGCGCAAGACGGCCTTCAATCGCCGACAGAATGGAGGCTCCGTAACCTTCGCTGATTTCCGGGATGATTACGGCAACGGTGAAGCTGCGCTTATTACTCAAATAACGCGCGAAGAAGTTTGGGCGATAGTTGAAGGTCTTCGCGGCTTCCAGAATGCGCTCTTTTGTTGGCTGAGGAATTGATTTCGCGCGGGGCGAACTATTCAGAACCAACGAAACGGTCGTGGGCGAGAGTCCCAGGTGGTTTGCAAGGAACTTCAAGCTAACCGGTTTGGCACTGTTGCCCAGCGAATCTGCATTCTTGGTTGGGGTCACATATTGATTGTCACTCTCATTGATGCCGGAAATAAAGCCAAATTTTCGCAAAAGTCTAGGCAAGAACGACGGACTGAGGCTCCAGACTGCCTATTTCCTGCGTTTGGCAGGCCGGATTTGATCGGCAGGAACGATGCCCTTTCCCTCAAGTACGGCGTAGAACTTGTCGGGCGCAAGATCTTTCATGGTGTCTACGGCACCTGACGGCCAGCGAATCTCCACGCTGTCGATCTTAGTCGCGCCTGCGATGCCGAAGTGTACGCGCAGATCATTCTGGGAGAGATAACTTTCGCCACTACGGACTTCGGCGGTCTGAGTCATGCCGCCCGCGACCAGCTTCACTCTTGCCCCTATCGCCAGACGATTGCTTTTCGTGCCTGCCAGTTCGAAGCTGACCCAGTGGCGTCCGGGGTAGCCGGCATTGCGAAGGACGGTCGGCGAGCCATCCATGTTGCCGATGACAATATCCATGTTGCCGCTGTTGAAGAGGTCGCCGGCGACGACACCGCGGGCCACACGACGCTCCGGTAGCGCAGGTCCCGCCTGATCGCTGGCATCGCAGAACGTGCCGTCGGCCTGATTCAGGTGAAGCATCTTCGGCTCGCGAAAGCCCGGGCCAGCAGTGAGAGAGTCGACCTGGGGGTAAACGTGGCCGGTGGCAATGATCAGGTCGAGCCAGCCGTCATTATCTATGTCGAAGAACGTGGTGCCCCACTTCACCCAGGGGAACGACGGCAGGGCGACTCCGGCCCGGTAGGAAACGTCTTCGAATGTGTGATTTCCTTCGTTCTTGTAAAGGGCTGCGTAGTCGCTGGAGAAATCGGTCACGAAGATCGACTGAAGTCCGTTGTGAAGATAGTCTCCGATGGCTACGCCCATGGAAGCCTGTTCGTTGCCGTCGTCACTCAGTGCTGTACCCGACTCCATGGCAATGTCGGTGAACTTGCCGTTGCCGTCGTTGCGATAGAGGTAATTCGGTGTGGAATCGTTGGCTACGTAGATATCAGGGCGGCCGGTGTTATTGAAGTCGACCCAGGCAACGGTCAGGCCGTAGAAGTTCATGGGATCGTCGACACCAGCGCTTTTCGAGACATCGGTGAAAGTACCGTCACCGTTGTTGTGAAAAAGCGCATCGCCTTCGCCTTGAAGGCCACGCGGTCCGCACTGAACGTCGAGTCCCATGAACCGGCAGGTACCGGAACTGCCGAATACGGGCGGATTGTGCATATCGAACTCGACGTAGTTGCTGACCATCAGGTCGACAAAGCCGTCGCCATCGTAGTCGGCGAAGGCCGCACCCATAGACCAGCGTCCGTCTGCGACACCTGCTTTCTTCGTGACGTCGGTGAAGGTGCCGTCCCCATTGTTGCGATACAGTACGTTTCCGTGCAGCGCAGTCAGGTAGATGTCGGGCCAGCCGTCATTGTTGTAGTCGGCGACCGCGCCACCGTTGATCCAGCCGGGATACTCGAGCCCCGCTTTAGCAGTCACGTCGGTGAACGTGCCGTCATGATTGTTATGGTACAGAGCTGCTCGTGCCTTCTCACGCTTAAGCGCCATGGCCAGCGTTGGAGCGTTCGTGAAGTAGATATCGAGCCAGCCGTCGCGATCGTAGTCAAGCAGAAGGACTCCGGCGCTCATCGACTCGGGAATGTACTTGGCCTCGGGAGCAAGAATATGACGGAAGGTGATGCCAGCCTTCGTTGTGACGTCTTCGAGCTGAGGAACCGTGCGTCCCTGACACTTGATGACCTTTGCGCCAGGCCGGGGCGGAGCACCAGTCGCCATTCCTTGCGCGAGACCCCGTGACGAGGAAATCATGATTGTAAGCGCGACGAGCGCGAAAAGAACGGGGCGCAATCTTAGGGCTCTTGTTGGGTTGGGCATATGGGTCGACAACCGGCGTGCGGAGCAAGAACAATGCTTATCACACCAGTATTGTCGTAGATTGCCATGCCAGCAACGAATGCTGCAATACGAGTTTTACCTTGAGAAGAGAATGGTCTCGAAAAGGATAAAAAAACGGCGGGCCAGTTGCCCGCCGTGATAGTCGGAGAGGTACCCTGACATTAACGTAGTTCGCCAGTGGAATCGAAGCGCGCACCGGCGAGAGATGTTCCCGATGCGAGTTCCGCGCGAATCTTTTCCCTGTTCGGACCTGACTTCTCGATGGCTTCACCAAGCACCTGAAGCGCCTGCGCGACAGGCGTCTTCTCGGGCAGTCTGAAGATCCATGGCACGTTGATGGACGTCAGCGAACGGTCAGAGGATATAGCCACGACAGGAACGAAAGCCTTTGTCCCTAACTGTTCAGCCAAGTGACTTGAGTTGCGGTCGAGGGCAATGATCCCGAGTACATGCGAATCGTAGATCGACTGCACTAAACCGGTCGAAGCCTTACCCCAGGAAACGTCAGACGGTACAGCAACGAGCGACACATGAAGACCCGCGGCAGAAAACTTTTCGAGAGTCTGCCTTAGGTCTTGCGATTGCACTACGGCGTCAGCCTTGGGACCAAACACCGCAATCCGCAGATCGTTGCTGTTGTTGTCCGCCAACACAGGGCCGGCGTATGCAACCCCCTCTTCGCCGACCTTCGCATATGGCTTATCCATGGGGTAGCGACGATACTCGATCTTCCCGTCCTTTACACTCGCGAGAAACATCGGGCTTACGTTCTTCGCGTTCGGATCGAATACCATGTGCCCGGTCACGCCATCATAGGATTCCATGCCGTACAGAGTGTCGCGAATGCGGCCACGGTTCAGACCCGCCCGACAGATAGCGTCGAGCAGAATCTTCATCTGATCGTAAGCGAGCGCGGCAAACTGATCGGCCTTTTCGTGGTATTTCGCCTCGAAGTTCGTGTTGAACTCCTTCCAGCGCTGATCGTCGCGATTCGCGTCGTACGGAAAAACGGCCTCAAAGCCTTCCGCAAGCGGTCCAGCTTTCTGAAGCAGTTCGTCCCCGATCGTTCGATGGCTACCAAAGACGCGCTGCTTCATCCCGAGTTCTTTCATCTCTTTCAGGATTTCCGCAGTCTGCGCCTGATCTGTCCAGAGCACAATTCCATCGACTCGCGAGTCGGCGATCACCCGCAGCTGACGCCGGAAGTCTTTGTCCGGAGGCATGAACTTCTGCTCGATGACGACCGGATGGCCCAAGCGTCGTGAAGCGTCGCGGAATTTGCCAACTCCGAAGCGGCCATAGCGCTCGTTCACGCGCAGCAGGGCGATGCGCTTCAAGCCGAGTTCAGTGTAGATGTGTCGAGCAAGCGTGTAGCCTTGCACGCGATCGTCCTGGAGGTTGGTCATGTACCAAGGGATGATCGTCTCGGGAATGGTCGGATCGGTGGCGGCGCTGTTGACGAGAGGTGTCTCGGCCTTCAGCGTAACCCGAAGCGCAATATGAGTCGTGTCGCCGCTGATGGAGCCGAACATGGCCCAGACCTTGTCGTCATAGACCATTTTCACAACTTCGTTGCTGGAAGCACCCCAGATAGCGGAGTCGTTATGCAGGGTGAGCTTGAAAGGCTTACCACCGTACCCGCCCTTTGCGTTAGCCTCGTCGATGGCAAACTGCGCGCCGTTCAACATACGATGGCCAAAGACCTGATCAGGATGATCGTAAAGCGGCCCGATGAAGCCGATTCGAACCTCGGTCAAGTCCTTGATATCGCCATCGCGGACTTCGCGCGCGTCACCGTTATACTCCACCAGATTGGTGTAGTGCTCGTAATACGGCGTGCCGAATTTTGCCCACGGCCGCATGTCTTCCGGCTCTTGCGCGTACGGCGCCATTGTCCGCTGACGTGGCGGCCCAGGAGGATTCGCCCCGCAAGAACATCCGTTCGACGTCTGGCCCCAACTCGCGAGAGCGAGAAACAGCGGCAACACAGCTACGAGCTTGTAACGCATAGCGCCTACTCCTGAGATACTTTTTTGAACATCGCGATGGCTTCAATTTCGATCAGCAACTCGGGGCGGCAAAGCTTCGCCTGTATCCCCGTCGACGCCGGAACCGGGTCCAGTCCCTGTTGCTTGTAGAACGCCGTGCGTTCTTCATTGAACTCGGCATAATCGCGGTCGATATCGCGCATATAACACGTTGTGCGCACGATATCTTTCCACGTAGCTCCCTCGGACTCGAGCAGTTTTGTAATGTTGTAGAACGTACGCCTGCACTGCGCGCGGAAGTCGCCGATATGGACGCTCACGCCGTTTTCGTCGATGCTCGCAGTACCCGAGATGAGCAGAATGACAACGTTGCCGATGTCAAGCCTCATGCCTCTTACAAAGGAGCTCGGTTTTGAGTAGTCGTACGCTTCGTTCAGAACTTCAAGGTTCGTGATGGCCCGTTTCTGAATCGGTGCCTTGTTGACTTCGGTTAAGACTTCGAGGACATCCATACTAGAGCTCCTTAATTATTGCTGCCTAATTCCGTGGCTCAGACCCCTGGCTGTTGCTACCCAAACATCGTCGCCTTGAAAATCGATTCCTAACATATAGTTGTGCGCGGGCGCAGTCTCGACCGGAACAGACGTTGTCTGACCGCTGCTGTCGCGCACGATCATCTCTGGCTTCCCATTTTCCATCGAGGGACGATAAACCACCCAGTTGGTCCCGTCGTAATAAGCCAGTCCCTTGTCGGTGCAGAACCAAGCGCGGTTGCCGTCCACGCCCTTGATCAAGTTCATGAAATTGCTGGGCAGGCCACTATCTTTCGTCAGAAAGTTGTGCCAGTTTCGGCCGTCGTAACGGCTGGCTCCAAAATACGAAGCAACCCAGACGACCTTATCCTTCTCCATCCAGCTGATCGAAGTCGTAATCTCGTGGATCAGGCCCTCGTCTTTGTGAAGTACGAGTTCGGTTTCACCGTCGGGATCGTTGTAGTCTTTCCACTTCTCGGTCTTAACGTCGTATTCGAGCATGCCTCCGCCCCATACGGCGTAGTAGACCTTCTCTTTGCCGGGGCTGACGCTGTACGTCCAGATTTCGTACATTGGCGTGTTGCGTTCGTTGAAGATGCTCCACTGGTTCGTCCGGGTGTTGAGACGGCTCGCACCCGCGGCCGTAGCGAACCAAACGAAATCACCGTTCACACCCACGTTGTAGACAACGTCATTGGCCAAGCCGGAGTTCAATTGTGTGTAGCTGTCAACACGACCGGCGGAAATGCGGCTGACTCCGCCCATAGTGCCCGCCCACACTTCACCGGTATTCTTGTCGAGCGCGAGCGAGAGGACTGCGCGATGAGCCAGACCTTCCTTCGTGCCGATCGTGCGCCACTTGCCACCTTCCAGCACGGCGACGCCGTTCTCAGTGCCGGCCCATATGCGTTTGCCGTCAACAAGAACACAGAAGATATGGTCGTCGGGGAGACCGTTTGCAGTTGTGAAGTTCTCCCACTTGTAGCGCGGCATATCGGGCGGTGCGGCAACTGCGGCCACGGATATGAGCACCAATACACAAACTAGCCAGAAGCGCATTCTCATAGTGTCCTCAGATACTCGATGAGGTCGTTGAGCTCATCCTTCGTCAAATCATTGGTACGGCCATGCGTGTCATGTGGATTGAATACGGTCCAGATTTCTTCCAGTGACCGCGCTGAGCCGTCATGCAAGTAGGGCGCTGTCATATGAACATTCGTCAGTTGCGGCACGTCAATCAGCGGTGAGCGATCAGTCGGCTTGCCACTGCCGACATCCATCAACTGCTGGTTCGTGTACTTGGGGCCACTGTGGCAGAAAGCGCACTGATTGCTTTCGGCAATCGGCGCACCTGTCTTGTCGACCGTACGCTCGTAGATGACCTTGCCGCGCTCCTGTGCCGGGGTAAGTTCCCCGTTCAGTTGGCGATAACGATTGGGCCGCAGCGGTTGTGCCTGGACGAATGTCACTAAGTCCGCAAGTTCGCGGGCATCGTAGCTCTGCGAACGATAGAAGAACTTCTCCGTGCGCGGACCGCACTCAGTCGGCATATTCGGATTTCCGCCGTTCCACTTAAACGGCTCGGTGCCGGAAAGATCTTCGAGCATTTTGTTGTCGACAATGTCCTTGCCGAAGCCGTCCGGCTCAAGGTCCCATTCAAGGCCGTCGAACGATCCATCAATATGGCAATTTGCGCAGCCGAATTGTCCCTGAAACGCATAACGTGCGCTGTTGAATATCTGTTCGCCACGGCGCATCGGAGTCACAGTGCCGGGGCCTCCAAGGTTGATCGTGGAGACGACCGTGTTCGTCGCGACATCAATCACGCTGACAGTGTCGTCCATACGATTCGCAACGTAGACGTGTTTCCCATCGGGCGAGATCGTCATGCCCCTGGGATTCCGGCCGGTCGCGATGCGCGCGGTAACGTAATTCGCCGACGCAGATAGGTCGTTCTCGAAGGCTTGCCGCTGCGAGTGCGCGAACTGCTTCAACTTCGCAACGTCAATGACCGTAACATTGTCCGAGCCTGCGGCTGAGACGAAAATCTTCGCCTTGTCCGGAGTAATCGCGACTCCGAAAGGCATGGAGTCGTAGCGTTCGAGTTCATCCAGCGGAACCTGGATCGGTCCGCCGAAATCCTCGCCGAAAACGGTCAGCGAGTCCGTGAAACCCCAGCCGTGCTCCACGTGCGCCAGCGGAATCAGATTCTTCGGACGTAGTTGCGCGGCCACCCCGAGCTTGCCGTCGCGCGAGAACGCGATATGAAAGATACCTGCGACATTTTCCAGCTGCATGCGCTCGGAAACCATTTGCTGCTGCGTGTCAATGACGGTGATCTCCGACTTTGGCGGCTTCCGGAATTCGCCAACGTTGGGAAAGACGTGCGTAACGTAAACGCGATCATTGGCGAACGCCAGATTGCTCGAACCGCGTCCAGCCAGTAGGCGCTTCTTTTCCTGGCCGGTCTGTAAGTCGATCACGGAAACATCGTTGCCGACCCGGTTCGCCGTGTAGAGTGTCTTTCCACTCGCATCGGCGACAACGGCAGACGGTTCGAACCCGGCATGAATCTCGCGAACGACTTCGAGCTTTTCGGCGTCGATCACGGAGATCTTGTCCGTCCAGGAGTTCGCAACATATATCTGCTTGCCGTCCGGCGACAGCGATACTCCGCGCGGCACGTGGCCGACTGCAATCGTCTTCGTCACGTCACCAGTGCGCGTATCCACGACACGCAATTCATCGCTGCGTTCGCACACTACATACAACCAGCGTCCGTCGGGTGAAGTAATCAGATCGCCGGGAGACAAGTACCTGTCGCTTGGCGCCGAGCTGCTGGCGATCAGAACGGGGATCAGCGCCAGTACGAGTGCCGCGATTATGATTTTGGTCTTCACTTGGGCTCCTCGACGCTGAGAATCCGATCAACTGCTACGTTCTCCAGAACCTGCACTTTTCCGCTTGGCCACTTGACTGTCAACTTGTCGATCTTTGTCGCCGAGCCCAGGCCGAAGTGGACCCTGGGATCGTTCTGCGACATATATCCCGATCCGGCAACACGCTCGGCAACTTGCGCGCGCTTGCCCGTCGTGACCTCAAGGCGAGCGCCGATGCCATCGCGATTACTCTTCGTCCCTTTGAGCAGGACGGAAATCCAGTGACCCGTGGCCGGAGAAACGTTATGGACTAGAGTGCCCTGCGCACCGAGATTGACGAGGAAGGCGTCCATCTTGCCGTCATTGTCGTAATCGCCGAAGCAGGCGCCACGTGCAACGGTTTTGACGTCCATCACCGCTCCGGCATCATGCGAAACGTCAACAAACTTTCCGCCCCCTGAGCCGCGGAACACCGAGTGCTCCTGAGGAACCAAGTGAATCAGTCCACCGTGGAATATCAGGATGTCGGACCAGCCGTCATTGTCGAAGTCGTATACGCCCGATCCCCAACTCACGTATTGAGCGCTTGCCTGGGCGATGCCGGCACTTGGGCCAATATCGTCGAATAACAGCTTGCCCGTGTTGCGCATCAGGCGGTTGTACTTCGAGTCGCTCACCCAAAGATCCAGTTTCCCGTCCCCATCGACATCGGCGAAGACCGGCCCCATCGCCGAGGTCATCTCACCATTCTGGCCGTAAGCTACTTCGGCCGGACCAGCAATTTCCTCGAACGTGCCGTCATGCTTGTTGTGGAACAGGAAGTTCTCGGTCTTGTCGTTTGCAACGTAGATATCGGACCAGCCGTCGCCATCGAAGTCGGCCGCCGTAACGCCCATCGTGCGTCCCTTGTAAGCTGCGAAGCCAGACTTCTCAGTGACGTCGGTGAAGGTACCGTTGCAGTTGTTGTGATAAAGGCGGTTCGTGTCGGCTTCGTAGTCGAGCGGGCCGGGGTAGTTGTCCGCTGGGTAGAAGTTTCGATACTTCGGATCGAACTTGACGTATCGTCCCACGAACAAATCGACGCAACCGTCCTTGTCGTAGTCAAGCCAGGTGGAACTCAGCGCCCAACCCTCGACGTTGATGCCGGCCTTCTTCGTTACGTCTGTGAATGTCCCGTTGCCGTTGTTGTGGTAGAGGATGGCCTTTCCGTACGCGCTGACAATCAGGTCGGTATAGCCGTCGTTGTCGTAGTCGGCTGCGCTTACAGCGAAGCTGTAGGCGTCGGGTGCCAGTCCGGCTTGCGCGGTCACGTCGGTGAACTTGCCGTTGCCGTCGTTACGGTACAGATGATTCTGCGGCGTCTCAGCCAGCTTCTGCTTCAGCGGATACGGGTGCATGCTGTCGTCGAGCGGGCGGCCATTGACGACGTAAAGGTCCATCTTGCCGTCGTTGTTGTAGTCGAACCAGATGCAGCCGGCGCCGGTGCTCTCCAGCAGCGATCCAAGTTTGCGCGAGCCGAAGCTGTGCGTGAAATTGATGCCGGAGGAGGCAGTCGCATCCTCGAACTTGATCGGCGCCTGCGCGGGTGCGGGAGCGGTTTGCGCCCACACAGCGGAAGACAAAAGTAGCGCGGTTAAGAATCGGGCGATCAAGTTACTCCCCCCCTGTTTGCGATTTCGTTTTGGTACCGGTCATGTCAACTGGATCAGTCGAGCGCAACAGAACTTCGGGTGCGGCGTTGTCGGGAGCGCGCTCCGGCCCCGTGTGACAGCCAACACAGACTCGCTGTTCGCCGCCGCGTGTCCACATCCAGCCGTTCTGTTTCTTGAGGGTTTTCCCTGTGCTGTCGAGCAATTCAAACTTGAGCGGCTGATCACCGGGGACGTGAATGTAAAACGATCCGTCTTTCTCAACCGGCGCCTTGCCCAACACCTTCGCGCGGCCGGTTTTGTCCGCCGTGTAGACACGAACGGAAGCGATTGAGCCTTTAGCAAATTTGTACTTGGAAAGGTAAGAATTCAGGACCAACAGGTTCGAAGCCTTCCAGTCATGCAATCCCGACGGATGACGGTTGGGAACGGGCCGCGACTGCGCGACAGTCGGCTGAAGAAGGTTGGCCGCACTGTCTGCCGCGACTGACGTCATGTTTGCAGCGCCCGGCTTCCAGCTCTTCAGTTCGAAATTCCCACTCGACTTCGAGCGCCAACTTACAAGCCATTCGCCCGAGGCGGTGGAAACGACGTCTCCCGAGTACTCGCCCGCCGGCGACGCGATCGCTTCTTCATGAGCGAGAGGAGACGTGAACCGCGCCAGTCCCTTGCCGTGCGTGAAGACGATGTCGCCACTGGGAATCTGCTTCCCTGCATAACGAGCTGCGCCGTGATCACAACGATAGGACTCGACGCCGCTGCCATCGGAGTACACCGTGTAAATCTCAGGCGAACTGCCGCTGCCCAACGGATAGGCCGCTTCGAACAGGATTCGTCCGTCACGAAGAATGTCCGTCGGCATTGTGTTGCCGGGCGTGTATGACAACCGGAGCGACTTGCCGCCAGCAAGGGGCATTGACTCGATCACGAAGCGGCCGTTTTCTTTCTTCGCGAACACCACGACATCATCGGGAAGATGCAGCGGCCGAACAGCATCCTGAGAGCCTGTCACGAGTTGGTGCGGTACGCCCCCCGGGAAGTCCATCTGCCATATCTGCCACGGACTCGTGGAAGTCTTCTTCCCAGCAAAGAGCACCGACGTGCCGTCGAACGAAACGTCAGGATCGGCAGTGGCAAAGAAGCCTGACACCAGCGCGCGTGACTGCTTGCCCTCTTTGACCATGATCGTCGCACCGAGGGGGAACCGCTCGCCACCGCGCATCCAGGCAAGCGCGTCGTACTGTTTCGCGGCAGTGTAAAGAATCGTTTGCGACGCCACACCGTCGGTCGATGACGAGAACGCAACGACGTGGCTGAGGGCGGCACAACCAAGGAGCGCAAAAACACAGAGCAGTAGGACCCTGATTCGCAACCTATTTGCCTCCTGCTACTGCAAAGAGTGTTGTTTCATTGTGGGCGGCACGAAGACTGAGATAGGGCAGAAGATCATGCATCATACGATCAAAGTCATTGAAGGTGAGCGACTGGTCGCCGTCACTGAGTGCTTTTTCGGGTGCCGGGTGCACTTCGACAATCAAACCATCGGCACCAACGGCAACGGCTGCGCGGGCAAGAATGGGAACGATTTGGCGGACGCCGCATGCGTGACTGGGATCGACTATCACCGGAAGATGCGACACGGCATTCAGCACCGGAACGGCAGCAATGTCGAAAGTGTTTCGAGTCGCGTCCTCGAATGTGCGGATCCCGCGTTCGCACAGGATGACGTCAGGATTTCCGCTGGCCATCACAACTTCGGCCGAACGCAAGAAGTCTGCCATGGTAGCCACCATGCCGCGCTTCAACAGCACCGGTCTTCCACATCGGCCCGCAGCTTCGAGCAGCGCATAGTTCTCCATGTTGCGCGAGCCGATCTGAACGATGTCGGCGTACTCGGCCACAACATTCACTTCGGTTTCGCTGAGCGCTTCCGTCACAATCGCCAATCCTGTCGCTTCACGAGCTTTCTTCAAAAGCTTGAGCCCTTCGAGTCCCAACCCCTGGAACGCATACGGAGAAGAACGCGGCTTGAACGCTCCACCACGCAGAATGCGGGCACCACGCTTTCGAACGAACTCTGCGGTGTCCAGAATCTGTCGCTCATTCTCGACTGAGCACGGTCCCGCCATTACGACGAAGTCCGCACCGCCGCCGATCTCGCAATCGCCGACACGTACGATCGTCGATGGCTGTGAGTCTTTTCTCGTAGACAAATTCAAGCCGCCGAACTGTCCGTTCCACCGCGAATTCATGGGTCGCCTCAATCGTGCTGAATCCGGATACTAACGGTCTGAGAAGAACAACAGCGGTGACATTCGTCACGATTTCAGGTGAGTAATTGATTCGTATTATTGACGTAAACGCCAGAATTTATGCGGTTTGCGACGAACTGAAGGGAACCTCCGGCTGCTAGATGGCAGCCGGACGCGTGTAACCGAACTCACGATCAACAATCCCTGCAATTGCCAACGCGATTTCGTCTTCATACGGTCGCGCCGCAACTTGGACGCCAATCGGCAAGCCCTCCGGCGACATTCCGACCGGAACGACCGCTGCCGGAGATCCAAGCGTGTTGAACCATTGGGTGTATCGCATCGTGTCGAGGTACTCAACTTCGCGTCCGTCGATCGTCCACCTGCGCTCGCCGTGCTTGAACGCCGGAATCGAGCACACCGGGCAAAGCCATACCGGGTACTCCTGCATCTCGGCCAGCATCTTTCCTCGAACCACATCGCTCTCTGCCCAGGAAAACAGGAGTTCTTCTCCACCGAGAGGGGCTTCAGCATGCGCGATCTCAAGGAAGCCTTTTAGCGTCGGACTGATCTGATCTCCTTTTCCTTTCACCAGCGCATCGACAAACATCGCGCCGCAGCGTACAAAGAACTGCCACCAGATTTTGCGCGCCGCTTCGAGCGTCTTCGGCTTGAACGGACACACGTTGAGCCCAGCCTCCCGCAACGCCACAGCCGCAGCGTTGACTGCCGCCCGAGTCTCCGGCGTAACCGGCACAAGTCCATCGTCCTCGAAGTACCCAATGCGAATCGACTTCAACTCTTCGATGCTGTGCTTGCGAGGCGTGATAGGTGCACTCGCTGGATCGGTGACGTCCTGACCAGAAAGAACATTGAAAAGAAGCGAGACATCATCGATGGTCCGCGCCATCGGACCGACCGCGCCTAACGTTGAGAACGGTCCCACGCACGGAGGCAGATGTCCGGCACCCGGAATACGTCCGGGCGTTGGTTTCAGTGAGCAAATCCCCGTGAAGTGCGCAGGTTCGCGAACTGAGCCTCCGCTATCGCTACCCAGTCCTGCCGCCGACATCCCCGCCGCAATTGCCGCCGCCTCGCCGCCGCTTGATCCGCCAGCCGAGTATTCGAGGTTCCACGGATTGTTCGTCCGACCGTAAAGTAGATTGTCGGTCTCGTAGGCCATCAGAAATTCGGGACAGTTTGTCGTGCCAACAATGACGGCTCCGGCCTGGCGCAAGCGTGAGACTACCAACGCATCCTCCTGCGCAACGAATCCACGATTAACAACGCTGCCGACCTCGCAGCGATGGCCAGCAGTCGAAATGGACGACTTGACTGTGACGGGCAATCCGGAAAGCGGACCGCTCGCACATGAACGTGCGTGTGCGCGGACACGCTCGGCGTCGAAATCAACAATGGCGTTCAACGACGGATTGAGTCGTTCGATCTGCCTGATGTGCTCGTTGGCGAGTTCGAACGCGGAGATCTTTTTCGCGCGAAGTTGCGCGAGCAATTGCACTGCAGATTGCGTGGTGTTCATTATCGTCTAGCTTTCTTGATTCGGCGCCTCAGTTTGGGCGGCGCGGCTCGTAATCGAATTCATGCCCCGCGCCGGTTTCGGCGCCCGACTCGAAGCGGTCATTCCACTTAAGACGATAGTCGATCGACGCTGAGTCGTCCGGGAAATGCTCCGTCGCGGGATACGGATACGCGCTCATCTTGCGGAAAGGCACGTCGTTCACGGTGAAGGGCAATGCCTCGTAGAAATCCATGTCCTTGACCCAGCCGTTGGCGTAGAAGAAGTAGTCGCGCTTCCAGCCTTTCGGCAGCGGCGGCAACGGCGCAGCACTGAACTCGGCATCGATGTCTTCACCAGTACCGAAGATCACGAAATGATCGTCAACGGACTTCAGCAATTCCGTCACCTCACCGTAGCGGGTATAACTTCCTCGCTGACGCGAGAAGGGACCGGATTTACTAACGCGGCTGTAGACATAAGTCAGGTCGCCCGGAGTCTTGCCGTCGATCTGCTGCGGATAACCCCGGAATTGCAGGTCAGCGCTCACAAGCGGCAGTTCGGTAATCCGCGCATCGTTGCGCTCCGGCCCATTATCGACCAATATCTGGTCCCAGTAGATTTGCAGATTGGTCGTAATACGAATCTTTCGAACGCCGACTGGCAGCTTGCCGGTGAGGTCGACGACAATCGTTCGCGGCAGACCAGCGGGGAAACCCATATCGTCGATAACACGCTTCCATGATCCGTCGGGCAATTGCGCTTCAACATACGGCGCAATGGGATCGATTTTCGCCTGCCACGCGGCGTACATCGACGTCGCCGTGAAGTACTCGATGAAGCCCGTCATGTAAAGGCGCAACGGATTCGCCTCGCTCCACGGCCCAAGATCGAGCGTGAGCTTGTGCATGTTAGCGTAACCGGCGTACTGGATGTTCTTGAAATCACGCACGTACTTGTGATCGCGGAAACGCAACTCTTCGAGCACATCGCGTCCATGATCGTCCCAAGCGCCGACAGCCAAATGAGGCTTCGACGTGACAATCGTCTTTTCCTGCGGGAAGGGCGGTGCGCTGATGAAACGCTCGTTCGGATACACTTCTGCGTCGGCGGGATGATCGACGGCAACGAGTCGGAATTGGTCGATGTAGTTGACCTCCTCCATCGGCTCGCCAAAACGCAGGCTGAACAGACCGTCCTTCGCTTTCAGCTGCGAGCCATCGACCTTCACCCACTCGTCAGGATCGGCGATGTTTCTCTCTGTCGGCGAAATCCAGTGACCGACGACGGCAGCGCCAATCGTATCGGAGATGAACTGGTACTTCGTCCCGTCCCACGCGAACAGCGTTGGGCACGAACTGCCGCGGCGATCGAGTTCGGTGAACACCGGCGTATTCGCCAGCGCAACGTCGATCTCGTCTTGCAGCACTCCAGTAGGCCACAGCATTCGCACAATGTCCACACGGTCCCGCGTGCCAAGCCCTGCGAGAATCTCGCTTGATCCCTGACCCAGATAGCCTGAAGCACCGCCAACTTCCCACTTCTGCCAGAGGCCGTCGGCGAACACTTCTACTTTCGTCCCGATTGCTGACTTGTTGTCGGCCAAGCCCTTGAGAGCGATCCTGAGCGCGTGGTTCTTGTTCCCGCCATCGTTGCGCAAAACAACCGGCGCGCCATCAGCACGACTTATGATGAGGTCACTGTCGAGATCGCCGTCAACATCGGCGGTTGTAATTGAACGCGCATCGGCGATCTGGACCTTGTCGAGACCAACCGTGTTTGTCACATCAACAAAGCCCTGCGCGCCCGTGTTTCGAAGCAGGCGCACTTCGGTGCCCTTCGCGGTTTCCATGACGACGGCAAGGTCGATCCATCCGTCGTTGTCGAAATCGATTGCGGTGATGCCCCAAGCTTTGTCTGCTTCGATGGGCAACGCGACGCGCTCGAAGCGCTTACCGTCCACATTCTTCCAGAGCGTGACGCCGGGCTTGCCTTCGTGCGTCAACGCGACGTCCATCCAGCCGTCTTTGTTGAAGTCGAGAATCGCCACACCGCTTGTCGCCGGCAGCTTCGCGTCGAAGAGAGGCAAGACGCTGAATTTCGCTTCACGCTGGTTGGCGTAGAAGCTCGGTGAACCCGTGTCGCCCGTGACCAGTAGATCGACGGCGCGATCGTTATTCAAGTCGGAGAGGACTGGTTCAACCGTTGCTCCATGACCGGCAACACCCGCTTCCGTTGTCCAGTTCGTGAACGTGCTGTTTCCATTGTTACGCCAGAGCACGTTTGGGGAACCATCTTTTCCAGCGCTGGCGTGCCCCGCCACAAAAAGATCCAAATCGCCATCGTGATCGAAGTCGACGAACAGCAGTCCCGCGGGCGCGTTTAGCGACTCTATCCCCGCTGTCTTGGTGACGTCCACGAACTTGCCGTTAGCTTCGTTCTTGAAGAGCACGACGCGGTTGTCCAGCGCGATTGCGAGATCGTTTCGCCCGTCGTTGTCGTAGTCACCTACGGCACATGAAATGGCTCTTCCCTTCAGCCCGAGTCCAAATTTCGCAGCAGGCGCTTCCTTGAACCTGCCGTTCCCCTGATTCAAAAAGACCTGCACTGCCGAATCGCCGCCGCGCAAGGCAATGATGTCGTTACGAGAATCCCCATCCACATCCAGCACGCAAAGGCCACTTCCAAGCGATGCCGCCGCACCTTGCTTCTTCTCGGCTGTCGCTCCCACGCCAAGTTGCTCAGCGGCAAACGTCACCGGAATCATCGGCGCGACGTTCGGCTCTTGCGTGAGTACTTCCTGTGCCAGAGAGTAGCGCCCCTGCTCGCCGTAGAGCGAGGTAATGGGTGCAGCAATCTTTTCGCGAGTGAGCCTCTCGAAAATCTTGAAATGCGCGCGCGAGTCTTCCGCCTTGCCCAATCGCTGCAACGATCGCGCCAGTCCGAATTCGGCGGAAGCATGAAGATGATTGATCTTCAGCGCGGCTTCGAACTCGTTTGCGGCTAGATCGTATTGCTGCGCTTGCTGGTACATGGATCCAAGGAAGTAATGCGCGTCAGCGTCGTTAGGATCAATACCGATCACCTTTTTGAAATCCGCGATCGCCTTTTCATTCTGAGCTTGTCCTCGATGCACGAGGCCGAGGTTATACCAGGCGCGCGGATTTCCAGGCTCAACGACCGCAACCTTATTCAGCGCTTCTTCCGCTTCGCTCAGTTTCTGCACAGCCAACAGGGCGATACCCTTATTCAGCTCGGCAGCGGTGAGCGACGGATCTTTCTGCAATGCCTCGTCGAACTTCGAGACAGCCTTCTCCATCAGTTGCTGATTCATCAGCGCGACACCGATATTGTTCAGCCGCACGGCTGCCGCATAATCAGGAACTTTGTTGGTCTGAGCAGTGGAGACGATGGCAGCGAATAACAGTATCGCGAGAAGAGTGCTACGGAACCTGGCTGCGTTCAAGGGCTACCTCAAGTTAAGACGACACTGACAACGAACAATTGAGAAGGGGAACTCGGCGTTCCCCTTCGCGATCGACTCTGTTCTAAAACTACTCGGCTTTTAGCACAACATATTTCTTGCCTGCATAGAGACGATAGTTGCTTCCGTCCTGCTTGACTTGCAGAGGAGTGGGTCCTTTCAGCGCATCGTCAGCCTGAGCCGTCACCGAAGCGACCTCGTTTCCGGCCACGTCGAGCACGTAGAACTTGCCATCCTGGGCGAAACCAAAACCATATTGGCCAGGGCCGACCGTCTTATCTTCAATCGTCACTTTCGCCTCGGTGATGAAGAACCCCTGATACTTCTGTGCGGTCTCGGACGAGTAACCGGACGTGTCAACCAGTCCCGCAACGATCAATTTGTTATCCGAGAGACGAATCGCGACTGAATTCCGAAGCTGGACAGGTGCGACCTGTCCACTGAAGAAATAGTTGGTCGGGACAACGGTTTTCAGATCAGTTTTGGGAACGATTCCCACCTTCTTTGCTTGCCCCGACGCGGACAATACCAAACATCCCAACAGGGCAACGACGAATACGAGCCGTGCGAACGACTTCATCTGTAGCAATCCTCCTGTTCTGGACTTCTTGCAGAACCCACATTTCTGGAACCGCAAAGCTGCGGCAGTCAACTTCTGTGAAAGTACACCACCAACGCTATTTCCGACAAATATGGTAAACCTACTTTCCCTAAGTACCAGCTCAATTGTATGCTCGGCGTGTGCTCCGAAGATTATTCAAGGGCCGATCGCCGAGTAAGGGACTGCTGCTGGCCCTGGTGGTGATTCTATGCGCGGTCGTGGTCTACTCCTGGTACATCCAGTTACAGATCACTCGCTTGCGCAGGGTACAGAGCGATTTGGTTGACCGCAACCGTCGCGATTCTCTGCAACTACTGCGCATTCAGAACGACTTGCACGGCGTTGCGCTCGCTATGCGCGACATGCTCGAAGGCGATGAACCGTATCCACTGACCGCGTGGAACGCCCAGTTTAGGCGCCTGAAGATCGACCTCGAAGACGCACTTCAACTCGAGGACAAGCTGGCGGTTGCGACACGTACGCCTGAACAGCAGCAGTACCTGTCGAACTCCTTCGTGCACTTCTGGTCGGAAATCGACCGAATGTTCGCCTTGGCAGAAGCAGGCGACGAGAAGGCCGCGAGAGAAATGGTACGGACTTCGCTCCAGACCCAGGAGGCAAGCCTAAGCAATGCGGTCGCACGGTTGTTGGTCGAGAACAACCAGAGCGAAGAGGCCGCCGCCAAGCAGATCGAAGACGTGTACTTGCGCGTGGAGCATCGGGTCTATCTCTTTCTTATCGCGACATTGCTCGCCATTCTAGGGACGGGAGTTCTGGTCGCCGCTTCGAACCGTCGTTTGTTCCGGCAGCTTGCCGAACTCTCGGAGCAGCGCAGCGAACTCGCGCACAAGTTGATTGGCACGCAAGAGGCAACTTTCCAGGCGATCTCACGCGAGTTGCACGATGAGTTCGGGCAGGTTCTCACGGCTATTGGTTCGCTGCTGGCGCGGGCGGAAAGAAAGGCCGCTGCAGGCGCACCCCTGACAGAAGATGTTCGCGAGGTGCGGCAGATCGCGCAGTCGACGCTGGATAACATAAGAACGCTGTCTCAGGCGTTGCATCCGGTTATTCTGGATGAAGCTGGGCTGGAGAGCGCCCTTGAGTGGTATCTCTCGAACCTTAACCGGCAGGACCGAATCAACGTCCACTTCGAGAAGAGCGGCGAGGCGAGGCCGGTCAACTCGCAGGCTGCCGTTCACATTTACCGTATCGTGCAGGAAGCGTTGAACAACGTCATTCGACACTCGGGCTCGCCCGACGCTTATGTTCGAATGATTTTCCGTCAGGACAGCTTGCTGCTCGAAATAGAAGATCACGGCAGCGGGTTACAGCCGAATGGCGACCGGCGCGGGATCGGACTGGTCGCGATGCGTGAAAGAGCTGCACTGGTCGGAGGCCGAATCGATTGGCTGTCCCGACCTGAAGGAGGCACAATCGTCCGTGTGCAAGTGCCAAAGG
>JAEYQK010000056.1 GCA_023410055.1 Acidobacteriota bacterium | reverse complement strand
ACTGGGGACAGATCAACAGATCAACAAATCATCACATCAACAAATCAAAAAGATTCCCTCTGTCTTGATGCACTGGTTCGTGAGTTGGACTCGCGAATCTCGATGATTCTACTGCTTCAACGCGCGGGATTGGAATTCGAGCGACTCGGGGAAGTGCTTGGCAACGAAGCGCCAGTCGTGGCCTCCGGTGTAGATGTGAAATTCGTGCGTGATGCCGAGCTTAGTCAGGAGAGCGTCAAGTTCCCGCGCGCCCTGATCAAAACCGTAGTCGTCCTGGTCACCACAATCGAAGTAGATCTTCAGACGCTTCAACTTGGCGGCGTTCAACTTTGCCAAGGTGAAGGGAGTGTTGCGCGTCCAGAATTGCTGGTTCACCGGATTGCCGAACAGGCCGTTCATGTCCATTTCTGTGGCGTGCTCGTTGGCCGCTGCAATGAGCCGGCGCGGGAGTTTCTGCATGAGAGCGGCCGCATGGGCACTCACGACAGAGAACATCTCCGGATACTTGAAGGCGAAACGTAGAGCTCCGTAGCCGCCCATTGAGGTGCCTGAGATGCCGCGAGAAGCGCGCGTGCGCTCGACACGGTAGCGGGTTTCGATGGCAGGGATGAACTCACGAATGAAGAAGTCTTCGTAGCGGGTCCTACCGTCGTAGGAGTTGATGTAGAACGATGTGTCACCCTCGGGTGTAACGATCAGGAAGTCGCCGATCTTCCCCGACTGACGGAGATTCTCGACGATGTTCCAGCCGCCGGAGTTGACCAGCGATTGCTCATTGTCGCCGAGTCCGTGCAAGTAATAGAGGATCGGATAGCGGCGTGCCTTGTTCTTCTCGTAGCCGTCGGGGAGGAGCGCACAGTACTTTACGGGACCGCCCAGGGTGCGGCTTTTGACAGCGGCACATTGCACTTGTCCGGCGGCGTGAGCGGGAAGGGATGTTCCAACGAACACGAGAAGAGCCAGGAAGCAAGTACCTAGTACCGAGTACCTAGTTGTCAAACGACCGTTGCTACGCAATGCGACGAAGAACTGAGTACTAGGTACTAGGTACTTCAATGGCTCGATGGCGCGATCACCAGATCGCCCGATTGTCTTCATTCGTACCTCAGCGCCTGGATGGGATCAAGTTTGGCTGCTCGCGATGCAGGGTAGAGGCCCGAGAGCAGGGTTACGCACACTGAGAAGATGACCGCCGCGAGTACGAGCCACCAGGGAACAACCCAGACGTTTTCTGTCGGAAGCTGTTGGCGAGTGAGGTAAACGTTTGTCCCGAAGTTGATGAGGCGTCCGATGGCCCAGCCCATCAGCACTCCGAGTGCGCCTCCGACAACGCCCATTGCTCCGGCCTCGGCAAAAAACAGGCGGCGGACATCGCTGTCACTCGCGCCGATAGCTTTCATAATCCCGATTTCGCGGCGGCGCTCGAGGATGGCCATGACCAGGGTATTGATGATTCCGAGCGAGGCTACGGCGAGCGCGAGACTACCGAAGATGCCGAGAAAAGCGTCGAGTACGGCGAAGAAGCGGCGCATATTGCGCGTGGCGTCCAGCAGTGAGAAGGTGCCGAAGCCCATCTCTTTGATCTTCGCTTCGACAGCTTCGACGCGGGTCGGATCGTTGACGCGCACGCTGATGCTAGCATAGCTGCGCATGCCGGGGCGATCACGCGTGAGTCCGCGAAGGTCAGAGCCCTGCATCACGTTCAGTTTTTCGGCAAGCTGAATTGGGATGAAGACGCTGGAGCGTCCCATGCCGCGGAAGCCGCCGTAGGGCTGGTCCTGCACGATGCCGACAACGCGCAATTGCTGCTCCCGGCGCGTGACCGTAAAACCGAAATCCTCAGAATCGTCAGAATCAGACGTCTTGCCTGCCATGGGTTGGCGTTCGGCATAGACGATTGTAAGGTCTTTGCCGATGACGTCCTTCGGGTTCTGTGGCGAAACTTGCTTGGCGAAATCGTTGAGGACCACGGCTTCGTTCGCCTGTGGGCCGGAGAAGTAGCTGCCCTCGAGGTTATCGAAGGCTTCATTCTGACGCGCGGACTGCGAGAGTCCGCCGACACCGGCAAGATTTGGTTCGTTGTTGTAGCGAACTTCAGTCGTGAAACGGATGTCGGGGGTGGCCTCGATAACGTCCTTTACTTTTGAGATCTCGTCACGGGCCGTGTCGTCCAGGACTCGGCTTTGCGCAGCGTTGGCCTGGCGGTCGCGGTCGCGGGGCCGGTCGAAGTCAAAGTCGCGTCTGGAAGTGACAATGATCGTGTCGAATAGCCCCGAGTGCGTTAGGCGACGGTTTGCGAGCTGCTGAAGCCCGATGCCGAGCGAGAGCATCGCGACGAGCGAAGCCACGCCTACGGCGATCCCAAGCGTCGTCAATGAATTCCGCAGGGCGGCTTCGCGAAGATTGCGAGTTGCGAGTTCGAGTGCATCAGGCAGCTTCATCGGGTGGCCTCCCCGTGAATCGCACCCTTGTATCTAGGAATAAGCGACAAGTAAGTAGCGGAAAATGTTGTTGTGAGGGAGCGGAGGAAGCGGGGCCCTCACGCGGCGGACGGCGCCCGTCCCCCCTCAGGCTACAACCGCAGGGGAGCTTTGGGACCGCCGCCGCAGTCACGCACGACCGAACAGTCGCTTGACTTCAATCGCACGTACAAGGCAGGTTA
>JAEYQK010000086.1 GCA_023410055.1 Acidobacteriota bacterium | reverse complement strand
CGGTAGTGCAATCTGGGACGATATCGGTCGGGGTTCACGGGCCTGCGTTACGGGTAGAAGAGGTATTGAGCCGATACGTTGCATCGGGTAGGTGCGGGGAGAGCATTCTGCTAGTGGAAGATGACGATGCAGTGCGCGAGATAACGTCCAAGGTGCTGGAGAGGCGCGGCTACACAGTATTCTGTGCGGAGGCTGCGGAAGAAGCGTTGCGACTGTTTCAGCAGCACGGTGGGCAAATTGATCTGTTGGTCGCTGATATCAGTATGCCGGGCATGAGTGGCCAGGAACTGGCTTCTCGACTGAGGGAACGTACAGACGGGCTGAAGACGATCTTCATATCTGGTTTCGATCCAAGTGTTGTGGATCGAGGCACGTTGGGGGACGATTGTGCTTATCTGCAGAAGCCGTTCACGATGGAGATGCTTGCCCACAAGGTGCGGGAAGTGATCGATGGGGTGAGCTATCCAACGACCGATGGCTGTGCTGCCCGAGTAATGTAGACGTTCCGTACTCGCTGGCTGAAGTGGCCTTTGCGTCTTCCGGCTGCGGGGAGGGGCTGTTTTGGAGAGGTGGATTCTGCGAGAGGGTTCTTCTGTACGTCCGATTACAGGCCCTTGTGGGAAACGCCCCTAACGCTCCAGTCGGAAGAGTACGCCAACCAGGCGGCGCACTTCGTTCGCGTACATGTCCATCTCCGAGGCGAAGCGGGCGACACCAAGTGTGCGGATCGCAGTGCATTCAGAAGCGAGGATGGGCCATGCAGGAGATTCAAGCACGGCCGGCTTTTTCGATTCATTGTAACCGTATCCCAGGCCGCAACTACGACAGACAAGGTCGGCGATGTTGACGAGTGCCGCTAAAGATCGGTACAGGAATGCATTTTCTGGGTCGTGATGCCTCCGGACGACTTCGTTTAGATCCGGAGAGAGGTGCCATTGATCGGCAAGAAAGCTGCCGCTGACACTGTGGGTGAAAGAAAAGAACTCTGGCTCCGCCTCGTGCAGTGGGATTCGTTGCGACAGTGCTGCCTTTGCCGTATTACGGAATTCATCGGGAAAAGTGAGCAGGTTAGCAATGATTCCAATGTCGTGCAGCAGGCCCGCCAGGTAGGCTTTCTCGGCATTCTTGAACTCAATACGACGGGCAAGGCGACGGCTGACCATCGCGACTGCGAGGGAATGCTCCCAGAATGCGCGTGGGTCGATGGAGCCGACTTGCTGTGGCAGGAGCGCGAGAAGGCAGCATGACGTAGCTATATCGCGAACTCGGGCAATTCCGAGTGCCATCACTGCGGCGTGTAAGGAATCGATGCTCTGCCAGCGTCCGAAGAGTGGTGAATTTGCCATTCGCAGACACTGGGCTGCGATCGCCTCGTCGTACGATATTAGCTCGACGATTTTGCGCACGTCGATCACTGATACGGGCTGGTCAAGATTGCGCGTTAAGGGAAGAAGAATGGTGGGAACACTCGGGATCTTCTCAAGAGATTCGAGCCGGCTCCGCAGCGCTTCCACAGAAGGCATGGGATTTGCAGGAATGCTTTCGGTAACCGAATCTGAATTGGCTGAAGTCTGCATAACGCATCCTGCTGCTGAGCTTATGTTGCGGGACGCGCCCGCCTGAATCCTGCATATCGGCAGAGGTTAGCTGGCACTTTAGTGAGACTGCACTAATCCACAAAGGTACGCATTGGCAGTGTTGTTGCTTCAATGTTGTTGTTGGATTCAAGGCTGTAACAGAAAAATGAAAAGCGGACTTAAGCTCGGGAAGGAAGTTGCCGATAAGGGGCTTGGACGTTAGCTCAGTGATTCCGCCGAAAGCAGCAAAAGCTGAGAAGTCAGGCGGACACAATAGCGAAAAGGAGCATCCCTATGGCATTCAGCATTCTGAATAATATCCCTTCTCTCGCTGCACAGAACCAGTTATCGATCACCGGTGCGGGCCTGCAAAAGACACTGTTTCGTTTGTCTTCGGGTTCGCGAATCAATTCTGGAGCCGACGACGCGGCAGGCTTGGCGATCGCGGACGGATTGCATGCAAACGTAATGGCGTTGAGCCAATCATCCCGAAACGCCACTGACGGCATTGGCAAGTTGCAGGTGGCGGACGGCGCAATGTCGCAGGTAACGAATCTGCTGAACCGCGCTGTGACTCTGGCCACGGAAGCGGCGACGGGAACGGTGACCTCTGGTCAGCGCACCTCCATCGACGCCGAGTTCACGCAGATCAAGGCTGAAATCGATCGCATCGGGACCGATACCACGTTCAATGGCGACAAGGTGTTCCAAAGCGCAGGATCGGTTTCGGACACGAACACCTATGTCAGTACAGGCAATGCGAACATGAGCACGGCGATTGCAAACGGGAAGGTATTCACCATCACGGATACCAATACCGGCAACACGTTCACGTTTACGGGAGACGGCACAAAGACGCAGGGCGATTTGATTGCTGCAATCCAAACGGCCGCAGGCGATCCCGCAGGGGCAGACTACGTGAACGTTTCCGCTTACGTAAACGGCGGCGGCAAGCTGGAGATCCGAGACAACAACCAAGACCACAGCATTATTGTTTCGACTGACGATGGTACCCTGACCGCGATGAGCGCCGGTACGGCTCCGAATGGCGGTTCGGTATCTGTTTATCTGAGTGACGGTGGCACGGGCGGTCCCCTGAGTACGACCATCGGCCAAATGTCGTCATCGTTCCTGGGCATCGGTGGTGCTGTGACGCTGCAAGGCTCGGACGGAACCAATGCCCAGGCTGCTCTGGCCTTGATCAACACGGCAATCGGCAACGTTGCGGCAGCCCGCGGCACGGTTGGTGCGGGAATCAATCGTCTGCAGTCGGCAAGCAATGTTATCAGCAACCAGGTTCAGAATCTGTCGGCGGCGGAGGATGGTATTCGCTCGGCGGATATTGCGGAGGAAGTCGCGAACATGACGAAGTTCAACATCCTGAACCAGACCGGTATATCGGCTCTGTCGCAGGCCAACCAGATGCAGCAGGGTGTTTTGTCGCTGCTTCGATAGGCTCTAAACCTCGAACAGGCGGCGCCCTCACGGGCGCCGCATTGGAGGAACCGTGTCTTCAATAAGCTCCAGTCTGACGAGCGGGTCGGGTCTGGATGTACAGGCCACCGTTGACCAGCTTATCTACACAGAGCGTGCACCTGAGCGACTGATGCAAACTCAGAAGGCGAAGCTCGATAGTCAGGCAACGGCACTCAACTCGATTCAGACAAGACTGAGTTCTCTGGAGGATGCAGTTTTCGATCTGAAGGACTTCACCGGCTCCCTTACCAAGCAGCTTGTAACGTCATCCGACAACTCAACTGTTTCCGCCTCCGCCGAGGTGGGCGCGGCAACGGCGAAACATACGATTATCGTTTCATCATTGGCCACGACGAGTTCTTGGTACAGCAAATCAATTACCGACGCCAACTACAAGTTCGCCAGCGGTTCAGGGATGACTGTCCAGATCGGAGAGGGAACCGCCAAAAACCTGAGCTTTGACGGGAAGTCGTTGAGCGAAGCGGTAGATTATGTCAACGAGTCCGGCGTGGGACTCAGAGCAAGCGTGGTTAATGATGCCATGGGCACACGCCTGGTACTGATTAGTGATACGAGTGGCCTGGCTGGAAACATACAAGTTACAAGCGACACGACGGCATTAGGTTGGAAGAGTTCCGGGGCTGGTCAAAACGCGCAGCTCACCGTTGACGGCGTTCCGATAGAAAGCTCAACGAATACCGTTTCGGGCGTGATTCCAAACGTTACACTCACGCTCTCGAAGCAGACTGGTGGCGCTGCAGTTACGCTGAACGTGGGTCCAGACACGACCAATGCTAAGCAGGCAATCAGCGCGTTTGTTTCGTCCTACAATGCCGTGATTTCGGCGCTGAATTCGCAGTTTTCATTTGATGCATCGACCAAACAAACAGGCGTGCTCGCGGGAGACAACACCCTTATAGATCTGCAAGGCAATCTCCTTGCTGAGATCAGCCACAAGGTGTCAGGGGAAGACGGGGCGCAGACATTGCGAAGCCTTGGGATCACGATGGGTAATGACGGCCTGCTGACCTTGGACGGATCGGCGCTCGACAATGCCATGACAAAGGACTTTGCGGCAGTTCGGAATTTCTTTCAGTCATCTACGACAGGGGACGAAGGCTTTGCCGTTCATTTGGGCCAGCTATTGTCTCAAGTGAACTCCGTATCCGGATCCGTATCCGCTGACCTGAACGGAATTCGGAATTCCAGCAAATCGATCCAAGACCAGATAGACGATTTCGAGACACGCATTGCGGCTCGGGAGCAACAGCTGTTGGACGAGTACACGCGGATAGACGTCATGCTCCGGAAGTTTGCTGCCTCACAGACACAAATCTCAGCCCAACTGGGGTCACTAGACACGACAGAATGAACTCAAAAAATGTAACGCGAACATACCGGGAAGCCGCAATTGCCGGCGCGAGCAACGTCGAACTCGTTGTGATCATGTATGACATGATCATTGAGGATCTTGATCGTACGATCGAGGCAATCGCCAGCAAAGACATCGAGAAACGGACAAATGAGACAAAACATATCCTGGCCGTTCTCGAACAGCTGCAGGGAACCCTGGACATGACGAACGGGGGAAATGCTGCTGTAAACATGGACCGTCTCTACTCTCTCAGCAGAGGCAAGCTACTGGAGGCGAGCATTAAGAACTCCACGGAGATTGTCCGGGAGCTTCGGACCATCTTTGCGGAACTCAAGAGCGCGTGGCAAGAAGTTGAGAAAGCAACTCATGGCAGACCTATTACCGAGCAGTTTGCGGATGTGCCGCTCCCGATCGAGTCCTCTCGGGGCGGGGTTGTATGTGATTGGAGTGCCTGAACAGCGGACGTAAGCTCCGCTGTTCAGTGCATCGGTAACATGTTGTGGAGAAGCTGTTTAGTTCGGGCCTACCGTGGGATCAAATCTCTTGCCAGCCTCAAACTAAGTACGGGAACCGAAGGATTGCCTATTTGATGTAGTCCAGCAAGCTCAGTCTGGAAACTTGTCCTGCGGCACCGAGGGTTGCATTTCTGGCCGTTTGGGCATTCAGCAGGTTGCTTACTGATTGTTCGATTTCTGCGCCACCGATTCTGTTCTGTTCTTCTTCCAGGGCCAATTTTTCGTTCTTCAAGAGCGTCTCGGCATTGTCGGCTTCCGACAGGCTTGAACCGAGAACGACACGCTGAGAGGAGAAGTGGTCGAAGGCGGCCTTCAGTTCCGAGTTGGCCGACGAGATTGCGGCTCCGTCTCCGTTTCGCAGGCCAGAGATGAGATCGTTCAACGACCGAAATACATTCCCGTCCCCGGACAAGAAAAGCGTGTCTCCTGGGACATTCATCTGAAGTGCGCGATTCTCGTCGACGGAGGCGCTGTGGGTTGCAGAGTTTCCGTTGTACGCGACCCCGGCAGCGCTACTCGAGTCAAGAGTGAAAGGTTTGGTCTGCGTTCTTGTTCCGGAGAACAGATAGGTGCCGTTGAGCGATACATTCGCTAGCGAGATAATGTTGTCCCGGATCCCATCCAATTCGGACGCTATTGCATCGCGATTGGCTTGCGACTGTGTTCCAGTTGCACCCTCGACGCCAAGTGAAATAGCACGCTGAATGGAAGTAGTGATCGACCCAAGAGTCGAATCCGACATTTGGAGCATTGACTTGAGCGCGCTGACACTCTGAGAGAACTGGTCATTCTCGTCAAGACTTGAATGGTTCAAGACCAGAGCGGCCATGCCGGCGCTGTCGTCAGATGGGCGGGTGATTCGTTTCCCGGAAGAGAGCTCCTGGAGAGCCTTGTCTTGAACACGCTGTGTGGTGGCTAAAGCGTTTAGTAGATCGGCGGTTGAATTCGGATTCACCCTCATATCGCTTCTCCTATTGTTGCCCCATGGCAAGCACCGTTTGTAGCATTTCGTCAACGACAGTGAAGACCCGAGCGGATGCTTCGAAAGCACGCTGGAGGCGAATCATGTTTGCGGCTTCTTCGTCCAGTGAGACACCGGATATAGCACCGCGTTGATTCTGCAGTTGCCGTAGTGCCATGTCCGAGGCATCAGCATTGCTCTGAGCCGTGGCCACGGTATTTCCGACACGCGCGACAGAGCTCGAGTAGAAGTCAACCGGCGCATAGCCGGAGATCGTGTTGCCGTGACGAATCGCTTCGAAATTGCCGAGGTTGCCGTTGTCTCCCTCACTACCGTCCGAACTTAGTGCGATCCCTCGTGGGTCTGACATTGCAACCGTGATGCTTGCGGCAGCGTCCAGCGGCGTCGAAATCGCGAAGATGTTTGCGCCCGGGTTGCCAGCTAAATCAAAGCCTTTGCGGTTGGAATCGTTAACAGCGGTCGCCAATCCGCTAGCCAGTTGGTTCAATTCCCCTAATATCGAGGGAATTGCCTGGTCGCGCGCCTCAAGCAGGCCGCCGATTGCCCCGCCAGAGATGTCAGCGGTTATGTCTTTTCCATTCGCGACAATTTCTCGGAGGCCGGAAGATGACGGAAAAGAGCTCAGATCGAACGACTTGGACCCGGCGACAAGGAGGGCCCCAGACTTTGTCGTGAGCGTCAACCCATCGTCACTCTGGATTACGGAAACATCAATTTGTTCGCACAACTGGCGCGTGAGTTCGGTCTGCTGATCCTGCGCGGCTCCCGCCTCTCCTTCAAGCTTTTCCTTGGCTACTTGGACATTGAGAGCTGCGATCTGTGCAGTGAGCTGATTGACCGACGCAAGGTGCTGAACGATGCTCGTGTCCAGATTGAGCTGAATGGACTTCAGGTTCTGCGCAGTCGACTGGAATGAGTTCGTAAGATTACCGGCGGCTATTAGAACATTTTGCCTTTTGGGAATGTTGGTGGGATCGGTTTCCATCGCCGCCAGGCTGGAAAAGAACTTATCGATCCGCGCTCCGATTCCGTTCTCCAGGTCAGTGAATTCAGACTCAACTGGACTCATCGCATTGACAAATGCGTCGAGTGCACTGTGCTCCTGCGTCTCTTGCCCGATCCGGAGATCCAGGACCTGATCACGAAGGCTTTGGACCCCTTTGAAATGTAACCCACCTCCTTGCGATGAGCCGCCGGATAGAGTGGTTGTGTCTTCCTCAAGAACCGCACGTCTCCGGCAGTATCCCGGGGTGTTGACATTGGCGATGTTGTCGGAGGTTATCTCAAGTGCGGCTTGATGAGCCAGAAGGCTTTGTACCGAAGTGGACATCGTTCCGAAGAGATTAGACAAGACAATGCTCCAAATGGTTAAGCGTGCATCCGGGCACGGGATTGTTGCTCCAGATATTGTTGATGGCAAGCTGAATAGGTATTTCGTAGCATGATCGCCGAAGCTCTGGATTTCGTAATCAGCGCGCCATGGCGTTCGAGTGCGCGGCGGAGATGAAACGCGCATCCCACGATACCAGTCGGTAGGCCTGGGACTCGAGCTAGAAGCATCGACAGTCGTTCGCAGGTGGTATGTTCCGCCGCGAGATATTGCTCGATCTCTTGTGCGTTCATCCGAATCAAGGCTTCGTCGTGTTGCTGAATCAGTGTGCGAAGTTGCTCCAGCAGAGTGCCGATACGTTCAAACGCTCCAGTACCGCAGTCACTAGTGCTCATGGTTTCACTATTCGGGTTGCCGAATGCGAGGCAAAGATGCTACCTCACGGTAGATCGCATCAGCGATCTTCTCTGGCGTAACGATGTAGCTGTTGTTTTCGATGGAAGAGCGAAGTTCTGCCACTCTTTCTTGACGTACGTCAGGTAGGTCCTTGATTGTAGACTCGAGGACGCTTGCCGACTCGTCGCTCGTCGAAAGACTTGCAGTGTCCTCCACGGCCTTGTTTGAGGCAGCGGATTGGCTCTTTGCCGACCCATCTGACGGCGTGCTGCGCTCTACTTCCATTGAAAAGTCAGAATATAGCGATGAATCGATTCTCATTTCCCAAGTACCTCCGAATTCTGCCAGTGCAATTCATATATCGGCATTTCGTGAGACAACTTTAGGGGCGATGACTCTGGTGATTTGGGGGCTGACTGGTGTTCGAGATACTTCGCAACGATCTGTGATATCCCTATGCCCCCGGCGCCCGCCGCTGCAGTGGCCAGCTGCTGAATCCCAAGTTCGTTGAAAGTTTTCGCGGATGGGTCCTCCTCTTCCGCAGAGAACGAAGAGACGCTATCCTGCAGACTCTGGAACATGTTGCTTAGTAAGACCGCCTCGAATTGTTGCGCGGATGAACGAATCTTATCGTCTTTCCTCGCGGTACTGGAGTGGGGAACACCAGCGGGAAGGCTGGTCCGAGATCCAAAAGTATCAATCACTAGATCACCTCAAGGTCGGCGTCGAGTGCGCCGGCCGCTTTGATCGCCTGCAATATTGCGACAACGTCGCGGGCCGTAGCTCCGATTGACTGAAGTCCGTTAACGAGTTGTTCTACGCTGGCGCCTTCTGCAAGTTCGATACGACGCGCAGGCGCGTCCTTTGCCCTGACTGTGGTTTGTGGGACGGCCAGCGTATCGCCGTTCGCTAGAGGCGAAGGCTGAGAAACCTGTATTTCCGTCGAGATTTCGATTGAAAGATTTCCGTGCAGAATGGAGACTGCGCCGACGCGAACGTCGCGACCCATGACGACGGTTCCAGTCCGCTCGTTGACGACGACTCTCGCTCTTCGGCTTACGGGCGCGGAGAGTTCTTCGATTCGAGCCAGCAGGTCGGGAATTTCAGAAGCAGAGTGTGGAGGGAGGATGTCGACTCGGCGTGCGTCTATAGGTGTTGCAAGCTGCTTTCCGAGCGCGTGATTGATGGAGCCTGCTATGTCACGCGCTGACGCAAAGCTCGCGTCTCTGAGAAGAAGCGAAAGGTGGGGAAGTCGGGAAAGATCGAGCGACGTGTCCCGTTCAACGGTTCCCCCTTCCGGAATTCTGGCAACCGTGGGATGGTTTACCTGCTTGGAGTTACCCTGCGGACCGGCGCTGTAGCCTCCCAGGGTTAGCGGGCCTTGAGCACTGGCATAGACCTGGCCGTCTGCGGCTCGAAGCGGGGTGAGGAGGAGAAGACCGCCTTCGAGGCTCTTGGCGTCACCAGTTGAGGACACTGTGATGTCAATTCTCGTTCCCGGTCGCGCAAAAGCAGGAAGGTTGGCCGTTACAAAGACGGCTGCAACGTTGTTCACGCGCAACGCCGTCGGTGGAACCTGAACTCCCATTCGCTGGAGTACGTTGGCCAATGTCTGGGTCGTAAAGACGGTCTGGCTGCGGTCCCCGGTTCCGTTGAGTCCCACGACGACGCCGTAGCCGAGAAGAGCGTTGTCGCGGACTCCCTCTATGGTCACGAGATCGCGAATTTTGGATTCTCTAGCGGGGGCCGACTCTGCTCTGGCGAACAGCGGCCAGATTAGAAACAGTGCTAACGGCGCGATTGTCTTGAGGGTTCTCATATCAGAAAGTAAGGAAACGTAACAGAGTGCGTACGACCCAATTGGGCTGACGAGTCCCTTCGCTGATCACTCCTTTGCCGCGTACTTCAACCTCAAGGTTCGCGAGTTGACTGGAGAGCACGACATTACTGGCATTGATGTCCCCGGGACGGGCAACGCCGCGCAGCGTAACGGTTTGGCGTTCGTTGTTCACCAGCAGATTGCGACGCGCTTCGATTACAAGATTGCCGTTCGGCAATGTGGCAACAACTTGGCCAGTTACGCTTGTTTTCAAACTGGAACTTGATGCCGCTTGTGCCTGGCCTTTCAGCTGGGTGTCGGAGCTGGCGCTAACCAGAGGATCTACGCCACCCGTCTTTATTCTGCCGACGACCCCTGTAACACCGGATTGGGTGCCGAAGGTGCGTTGGGAGGCCACGCTGCCGCTGGCCTCCGCAAGAGTTTGTTCGACGATGTTGATGACTATGAGGTCGCCTGTTGAACGGGCCCGGTAGTCGGCGGAAATATTTGCCAGAGTACCGCTGTCCCGCCAGAGACTTCCACTGGTTGCGGGTGCTGGTGATTGGACGGCCTCCGCCTGCACTCGCGATATGTACTCTTTTAGAGACAGCTCCTGTTTATTCCTGTTGCTGGCGATGACGTTGCCGGTGAGGAGTTGCACGCACATCAGCAGGGCACCTACCCGGTTCAGTTGAGCGACAAGGCGAATCATCTAGGTTCTCCGGCGAGAGTCAGTCGGGTTTTGCTTTCGATGCGCGCCGTCAGCACTCGCTGATTCTGTGGGTCGCGCACTCGGATCGTGTCTCCCACATTGCCGGGCTGCAGGCACCGCACAGGGAGTGAAATATGAAACGCAGGTGTAATGATTCCCAATGTGGCCGTGTCTCCGGCTTTCACCAGCGGCGGAAAAGCATGCCGCTGAGCAATGCGGGTGCCCGCTCCAAAACCCACATTTTGGCGGGCGATAGTTGGGGAGGGGGGCTCGGCCAGCACCTTGACGTAGAACGGTAAACAACCTCCGTGAGTGCAGCGGAGGCGCGACTCAAGAAGGTTTCGTTTGGGATCGTACGAGAGTCGAGTGACTTGAATCTGCGGCTCGGATCGGTAGCGCACGAGAGGAAGCTGAATCTGCTCCTCCTTGAAGTCGAGCTTCGCCAGTGGAGACTGGTCGACTGCATCACGAAGAGCGAGGAATACTTCATGCGTATTGATGAACGGCTGGGCAATCGGAGAGTCCGCTGCATAGTTCATGCCCGAGAGTACTGAAACGAGCAACAGTGGACAGCTGATGATTGTTTTGCGCATCGTCAGCACCTTTACCGAGTCATGGAATTGAGCTGCTGCAACATTTCGTCGGCAGCCCTGACTACGCGGGAGTTGGATTCATAGGATCGTTGGGCCATGATCATCTGGATGAACTCCTCAACGACGTTCACATTAGAGTTTTCCAAGAACCCCTGTGCGAGGCTGCCAATACCCTCAGAACCGCCCGGGGTGCCGATTACTGGATCGCCGGAGGCCGTTGTTGCGAGGAATAAGTTCTTGCCAATGCTGTTCAGGCCGCCGGGATTGGCGAAGAGTGCTAGCTGAATGGCTCCGACCTGTTGAGCATCGGTTTGCCCAGGTTGAGTGACGGAAACGGTGCCGTCCGCGCCGATGGTGATCGAAGTAGCATTGGGCGGGATCGTGATTGCGGGTTCCAGAGCACTTCCATCCGCGGTTACGAGGTTTCCCTGGCCATCGGTGTGAAACGCGCCGCTACGGGTGTACGCGATCTCGCCATTTGGCTGCGTGACCTGAAAGAAGCCGGGACCCTGGATCGTGAGATCGAGAGGATTGCCTGTGGAATCGAACTCGCCCTGACGCTGAATAATTTCTGACGCAATTGCGCGTGTTCCCAGACCGATCTGCAAGCCGGCAGCAACTGTTGTCTGCTGAGTTGACGCTGCACCGGGCATTACCACGTTCTGATAAAGCAGGTCGTGAAACTGGAGGCGTCTTTGGCGAAAGCCAGAGGTGCTGGCATTTGCGAGGTTATTCGCGATGTTGTCGAGATTGAGTTGTTGGGCGATCATGCCGCTTGCTGCGGTATACAAAGCGCGAAACATCGCACACTCCTTTTGCTAACAAACAGCTAAACGCGAGGCAATTCCTCTGCTGCTGCGCGATTGAAATCCGAATGGAAGATGCTAAGCGTCCTCTGAAGCAGTTCCGCGTGGCGCTGAAGCGTAACAAGATCGACGGCAGCGGAAACGGGATTCACGTTTGATGACTCGATCGCACCTTGCTTAACGCTGGAGTTGAGAACTGGCTGTACGGAGCCGGGGGCTGCACTGTAGTAGGCTCTACCTTCTGCAACCAGAGGCGCGTTTGGCGCGAATTCTGCCAACTTCAACTTGCCCACTAGGGCACCGTCGACCGAGACTGTGCCGTCGTTGCTTATGGATAGGGTGCCGTTGGGGATGCGGAGAGGGCCTTGCTCGCCGAGCACCGGATCGCCCTCTCCGTTTACTAGTTCGCGGTTCGGGGAGAGCTGAAAACGGCCATCTCGAGTGTAACGAACGCCAGCTTTTGTCTGGACCGAGAAGAATGCAGGCCCTTGGATAGCGCAATCGAAATCGTTTTCTGTTTTCTCAAGGCTTCCCTGGCCTGAGTCAATTCGGGTATTTCCGAGCACAGCATAATCGTTGACCGCTCGATTAAGGTCGCTCGCAGGGGCTGCCGATCTTGAAGCAAGCAGTGATCGAAACGTGGTTTGCTGGCTCTTGTAGCCAGTGGTATTCACGTTGGCGAGGTTGTTTGCCGCAAGATCAAGCGACTGAGTTCGAGCGATCAGGGCGGTACAGGCCGCATATAGTCCGCTGTCCACATGACCTCCGGCACCAAGCGTTGCAAGAAGGCAGCCATTATAGAAATCCGAGCGATGTCGAAGTTGTTGAAAAAAAGAAGCTTACGGTTGGCGCAAGATTAGAAGTCACTAACTTTTGTGGGGAGTTATGCAAGGCCATGACTCTTCATAGACGGGCAAAGTCACTGCGCCTTGTGAGCATCCTCACAGCCCACGGTGGCTCTGAATCTGAACAATGGATACAATCCTCGTGGGGTGGCTTTCTGAATAAGAATCTGGCCGTAGTGTGTTCGGCGGTCATCGGAAGTCGCCTTGGTTGCGGAGTCCTGAAATCTGGGTACTGCAATGGAAGTAATCGGGGATCAGATCACAAACTGGTGACCGCCTTCATGCGAAACGGCAAGTACGTCCTAATATTCTTCATGCTGTGGGCGAGCATGGCATTTTCCGCAACGGCTTCAAAGCCTACGAGCGCGGAGTGTCTGGCGTGCCACGACAGCGTAAAAGAGAACGTATACAAGGCTTCCGTTCACGGAAGCATGTTTGAATGCACTGAGTGCCATAAGGACATCAAGGGGCCCGGTCCGCACGAACCCGCACCGGTAAAGCCGACATGCGCGACGTGTCACGAAGACCAGCAGAAAGCCTACGACGCGGGTTTTCACGCGAAAGCCGTCAAGAACGGCGACCAGCAGGCGGCGAAGTGCTACGACTGCCATGGCGGCCCACACGAGATCCTGGCTGCCTCAGATCCTAAGTCGAAGATCAGCCGAAACAACATTGCCAATACGTGCGCGACTTGCCATGCGAACGGGAACATGATGGCGGCGAGCGGGCACAGTTCCGCGCAGGTGAAATCGTATCTGGACAGCGTTCACGGCAGAGCGAACGCGAAGGGCAACGAGAAGGCGGCGGTCTGTACGGATTGTCACGGTGCACACGAAATCCTGGCGGCGAACGATCCGAAGTCTCCGATTTTCAAGTTCAACGTGCCGACTACGTGCGCGAAGTGCCACGAGAACGTAAAGACCGAGTTCATGGGCAGCATACATGGGCGGGCGATCGCGCGGGGGAACTGGCAGGCGCCGGTTTGCACGGATTGTCACGGTACGCACTCGATCAAACCGCCGGCCGATCCAACATCGCCGGTATCCGCGCAGATGCTGGCAAAGTCGACATGCGCTCGGTGTCACGAAGGAATGCGGTTGACGCAGGAGTTTGGGGTGCCGGGACGGAGAGCAACGACTTACGAGTCGAGTTATCACGGACTCGCGGCGCAGGGCGGTTCGACGGTTGTGGCGAACTGCGCGAGCTGCCACGGCGTTCACAATATTCTGCCTTCTTCCGACCCGAGGTCGATGACGGCACCGGCGAACCTGGTGAATACGTGCGGGAAGTGCCATCCGGGAGCAGGGCCGAAGTTTGTGAGTGGGAAGATCCACATCGATGTGCCGTTGTCGGCGGACATCGGCAGCACAATGGTGCGCTGGACGCGTCGGTTCTACCTGGGGATGATCCTGGTGACGATCGGCGGAATGTTTGCGCACAACCTGATCATCTGGCGCAGGAAGGCGCTCGACAAAAGGAAGGCACAGCGGCGAATCGTTACGCGAATGAGTTCGGACCAGCGGATCCAGCATCTGGTGCTGCTGATCAGCTTCATCACACTGGTGGTGACGGGCTTCGCGCTGAGGTATCCGGAGTCGTGGTTCGCCACGATATTCGGACTGCCGGAAACGGCGCGCGGGGTCATACACCGTGTGGCCGGAGTGGCGCTCATCACGGTCGGGCTTTATCACGTGATTTACCTGATCTCGAAGAGGCAGGGGCGGAAGATGCTCGGGGATATGCTGCCGGTTCCGAAGGATGCGACGGATGTGTTCGGGACCATGCGGTATTACCTGGGAATGAGCAGGGAGAAGCCGGCGCTGCCTCGGTTCGGGTATGCGGAGAAGGCCGAGTACTGGGCACTTGTCTGGGGCACGATCGTGATGGCTACGACAGGCCTGGGACTGTGGTTTAAGGTGATCGTCGGGCACTTCTTCCCTCGCTGGATATTGGACGTGGCGACGGCGATTCACTTCTACGAAGCGATCCTGGCGACGCTGGCAATCGTGGTGTGGCACTTCTACTGGGTGATGTTCGATCCGGATGTGTATCCGATGAACTGGGCCTGGCAGGACGGGAAGATGGATGTCGAGCTTTATGAAGAAGAACATGCCGGGGATTACGAGACGGTGCTGGAAGCGGTAGAAGAAGAGGCTCGGAAAGCGACAGAACGAGAGTTGGCATCGCAGGAGCCTGTTAAGCGGGAATCGGCATCGCAGGAGCCTGTTAAGGGAGACGATTAGGTTTGGCGGGCGAGACGCCCGCCGTGACAGTCGCCGGGACGGCGGCGCTACGGTGAGTCTATTCGCCGGGAGCCGGAGTTGCTTCCGGCGAGTTTTTTGTTCGGCTGGAGGAAAGTTCCAATTTAGGCGCGGTTTGCGATAGTCTTAGGAGTTTCGTGGGGTCGTCTAGGACTTGGCTCGAGGGCAGTGGGCCCCGAGGGCTGAGGTGAGTTTCAGTTGCTCCGTGTGGGAGAAGTGGGCTCACACACGAAGGAGAATCGAGGATGGAGAACGGCAAGGACCAGCCATCGGGCGTGGACATGAGCATGCGCGCTCTATTCCGTAACAGCATCAGCATTGTGGGCGCGGCGCTAGCGGCGATCAGTCTCGCCAATATCATTTTTCTGTTTCTGATCGATCTCATTTCGCAGAGGCCGAGCCCCTACATCGGGATCATGGCGTACATGGTGATGCCAGCATTCCTGATTCTGGGCTTGCTGCTGATCGTTCTCGGCATGGTCGTGGAGCGGCGTCGGAGACGGCGGTTGGCTCCAGGCGAGGTGCCTCGGTTACCGCGAATCGACTTCAACAATCCGGCGCAGCGGAGTTCGTTCGCGTTCTTTTTGAGCTTCGTGGTGATATTTGCTGTGTTGAGTGCCGTGGGGAGCTATAAGGCGTATGAGTTCACGGACTCGGTGCAGTTCTGCGGCCAGCTGTGCCATAAGGTAATGAATCCTGAGTTCACGGCTTATTCACAGTCGCCGCACGCGAGGGTAAGGTGCGTGGATTGTCACGTGGGTGCGGGTGCGACGTGGTACGTGAAATCAAAGCTGTCGGGTGCGTATCAGGTCTATGCAACGGCTTTCAATAAGTATCCGCGACCGATTCCGACGCCAGTTGAAAATCTGCGCCCGGCGGCCGAGACCTGCGAACAGTGTCACTGGCCTATGAAGTTCATTGGCGATCAGTACAAGCTGATCTCGCATTTCGCCAGCGACGAGGCGAACACGCGACGCGACATTGAAATCTTGATCAAGACTGGCGGTGGAGACCCGAGCACGGGAACAGCAACGGGCATTCACTGGCACATGAATATCGATAACCAGATTACGTATGCGTTGACGGATCCGAAGCGACAGAACATACAGTGGGTGCAGATTACGAACAGGCGGACGGGGCAGACGCGAGTCTTCAAATCGAAGGACTCGACTCTGACCCAGCAGCAGATTGATGCGACTCCGAAACATGACATGGATTGTGTCGATTGCCATAACAGGCCGACGCACATTTATATACCGCCAGACAGGTCGGTGGACCAGTCGTTAGTCGCGCATAGGCTGGATGTCAGCACGCCTTTCATCAAGCAGCAGGCTGTGGCGGCCTTGACGGCCGAGTACAAGAGCGACGATGAGGCGAAGCAGGGAATCGCGAAAAGCCTCAATGATTTCTACGCGAGCAAGAACGTGGATAAGGCGAAGCTGGATTCTGCGATAAAGGAAGTTCAGCGTATCTATAGTGTCAGCATATTCCCGTACATGAGGGTGGACTGGCGAACGCATCCGGATAACATCGGGCACTTCTACTTCCAGGGCTGTTTCCGGTGCCACGACGGAAACCATGTTAGCGCTGAGGGCCAAGTGATTAAGAAGGATTGCACGATCTGCCACATGGTGGTCGGGCAGTCGGAAGCCGGAAAGCAGATATCCAACAACATTAACGGAGTGGAGTTCAAGCATCCGGTGGATATCGGCGATTTGATGCAGGTGAACTGCTCGGATTGCCATACGGGAGGGGTGAGCCCGTAGGGAATCTGGCGATCAGGTGATTGTGTGATCTGGTGATCTGAAATCCGGGGAAGAAATGAAGCCGGGTCGAAATGGTCCGGCTCTATTTTTGGGTAATTGCTCCAGTGATAAATGTCACAAGGGGGCTGTACATGTTTCACGGCTTGCCGGGTCGCACATTGTCTATCGTGAAATTATTACAGAGTGTTCGGTGGGGATAGGAGCAGAACATGAGTTTTGGAATGGCAGCAAAGCAGGCGATGGCTAAGCCCCGGCTGGTCTTTTGGGAAGTGACGAAGGGATGCAATCTCCACTGTATTCACTGCCGGGCCACGGCTACGGAGCTGAGTTCGCCACTGGACCTGCCTACTTCAAAGGCAAAAGAGATCATCGAGCAGATTGCGGCGTACGCGAATCCGATTTTGGTGCTTAGCGGTGGGGAACCGCTCTATCGACGTGACATTTTTGATCTGGCCAAGCTCGCGACAGCGAAGGGTTTGAGGGTTGCTTTGGCAACCAATGGAACGCTTGTCACGAAGGACGTGGCGGAAAAGATTCGGGATGCGGGTGTGAAGCGCGTGTCAATCAGTCTGGATGGAGCTGATGTCCATACGCATGATACGTTTCGCGGGATACCCGGAGCCTTTGAGGCGGCGGTGAATGGGCTGCGCAATCTGAAGCAGCTTGGGATGGGTGTGCAGATCAACATGACAATTGCGCGGCACAATGCTGACCAGCTGCCGGCGGTGCTGGAACTGGCAAAGACTTTGGGTGCCGACGCGCTGCATACTTTCCTTCTGGTGCCAGTGGGCTGCGGTGTAGATATTGCGGCGGAGCAGATGGTCGCACCGGAAGAGTACGAAAAGATGCTGAACTGGTTCTACGACCAATCGCTGGAGGGCGGGATTGAGCTGAAGGCCACGTGCGCGCCGCACTACTTCAGAGTGGTGCGTCAGCGGCGAGCGGCGGAGCGGAAAGAGGCGGCGCTTTCAGGCGCGCCCTCTCCTGCGGGGAAGGGTGCGACATCCGAGTCAGGGATTGGTCCGGTGGAGATGGCAATGCCGGGATCGACGGGGATCATCATCAACAAGAATCGGGAACTGGCAGGCTTGGCAGCGCACCCTCCCCTTGCGGGGAAGGGTGCGGCACCCCAAGCACATGGTGGACATCCGGGATCTGGGCATCCGGATGGGATGAATGCGATGACGAAGGGGTGTCTGGCGGGAACGGGAGTATGCTTCATTTCGCACGAGGGCGAGGTGTTCCCGTGTGGGTATTTGCCGGTCGTTGCTGGGGATCTGAAGCAGCAAACGTTCGGCGACATATGGGAGAACTCAGTTACGTTCGAGCAGTTGCGCGATACCAATAATCTGCAAGGGAAGTGCGGCTGCTGCGAGTTCAGAAATGTCTGCATGGGATGCAGGGCGCGGGCGTACGCAGCGACGGGCAACATGATGGATGAAGAGCCGTTCTGCGTGTATCAGCCGAAGATGAGTAAGTAGTACCCAATTTTGCCTCTCGCGACGGACGGGGCGCAGCCCCGTCCCTACACAATCGTTTTTGCAAGCACCAACTTAGTCTTCGGTTTCGGCTTCGGTTTCGAGGGCGCGGAGGTCGGGAATCGTCACCGTGCGACCTTCCAGGGTGATGATACGGGCAGCTTGGAGGCGGCTGAGGTTTCGCGAGACGAGTTCGCGAACGGTACCGATCTGTGCCGCTAGTTCCTGATTTGTAGCGGGGAGTTCTATCTGCAGGCCTTCTTCGGACCGCTTTCCGTTGCGGGCGAGCCGAACGAGTAAGGAAGCGAGGCGCTGGCGGACGGTGGTGAAAGAGAGCTCCTCAATTATTGCAACTAATCCGCGAAGCCGACGGCCGACGACTCGGAGTACCTTCAGGGCCACCTGAGGGTGAGCGATGCAGAGCGCCTGGAAGTCCTGCTTACTGACGAACAACAAAGTAGTGTCATGAACGGCTTGGGCCGAGGCAGGATAGCTGCCTCCGTCGAAGACCGGCAGTTCGGCGATGGAGTGGCCGGGGCCATCGATGGCGAGAACCTGTTCGCGTCCAGTGGCGGAACTTTTGAAGATCTTCACGAAGCCTGTTTCTATTACGTAGAGTCCGGGGCAAGCGTCACCTTCGGAGAAGATGAGTTTGCCGGCAGGGAAGTTCTTCGCGACGGTGCGCTGGACCAGGAATGCTAGTTCACTTTCGGTCAGCTCTGAGAAGACGGGTGCTTTGGCTAGGAATACCGCACGGGTCGATTTCTCTTTCACTTCGGCCATGGGGAGTATTGTACAGAGTTCTGCTTATTTTCGTTTTCATAGCTGAAAAGAGAAAGGCGCAGTTGCGCTGCGCCTTTGAACCTACCATCACTAGCTTGGTACTGAAGGGCTGACCTCGGCGGCTGAGGCCGCATTGATCAGACGGCACTTGGTGGCACGAGTAAACTCGTGCCCTTCCCAAGAAGATTAGCCTTCCAGTTCGATCGCTCGCGGGAACAGGATGTTGTTCTCGAGATGTATGTGCTGATGCAGATCCTTTTCGAAGTCCTGCAACGCCTGATACAGGGTCTTGTAGCTGATGCAGGCGTCACCCGGGACTGCGTAGTCAGAAGTAGCTTCCCTGAGTTCTTTCAAAGCAGTTCCCGCCGAGTCATGTTCCATCATCATCATGCGAACGGGATTCTGAACGGTGCCGAAGCAGGACGGCGGAAGTGGCTCGCCGGTCTTGGCGCTGCGTTCTGCCTGGGCTACATAGGGGAAGAGAATCTGTTCTTCCTTCATCAGGTGCATGGAGAGTTCTTGTCCCAAGCCCGAGAAGGTCTGCTGCACGGTCAATAGTTCGGGATGGTTTGCACCGTGAGCGGCTACGACCTTGGCGATCAATTGCAGCAAGCGCGGGACTTCTTCTTTGACATAGACGTGGTGCGTGCTATTGATGTGCTCTACCAGAGCGGTCAGTGATTCGCGGCGCCAATCTTTTGCGTTGTCATTCGAAGTTGCGCTTCCGCCGTTCTCGATTCCTTTCAAGACCTCGTTTACATCAACGTTTGCCGCTGCGCAGGCGTCCGCCAGCGGCTTGTGGCCACCACAGCAGTAGTCAATTCCATACTTCTCGAAAACTCGCGTTGCATTGGGATTTTCCACGGCGTAGTCCCGAACCGTTTTTATTACCATCGTGGCCATTTCACTCTCCATTGTTCGACAATCTCGAACCCATGAGTCGACTCTACGCGGGTCGTGCATTGGTTCCGATGACTTATGTCACGCGGCCTTCTTTTCGTGCAGGACACCTGCAACCTGCTTCAGGTCGGCTACGAACGATCACTTGTCTTGCCTGTTCATCTCGATTGAGTGAAGGTGGACGATGGTGCCGTCTTCGGGATTCATTTCGGGTGTGACTTTGTATGTTTCGCGATTGGCGATGTAGCCTTGCGCTTCGAGTTCCATGACTCTCTTGTGAAACAGCTCGGGGTCGAATTCACGGACGATAGTCAAATTGCCGTTGTACATAGCTTGCCTTCTGCTTTCTGTTGCCAGTCGAAACTACTCGCCGATGATCACATCTTTCACCGGGCGTCGCGGAGTGGGGCGAACTTCGGGGCCGTATCCCATACGCAACAATATCTGAGGAAAACCGGTGATATCTACTGCGTCTCTCAACTTCGGTCGCAGGCTTTCGACTTCGATTGGTTGATTCAAAAATGATGCCCAGACTCCGTCGGCGCGAGCTCGCAGGAGGACGCGCGCGAGAGCTTGTCCAGCTGCGATCCAGTCGCGTGGCGTGTCGGCCTCGGTATGCAGCACGGCGATGACAGGTGAGCCTGTTGCCAGTTCGCGATCTTTGGCCGCTTGGAATCCCCCGAGGTCGAAAGTGCGAATGACGAAGGGGCCTCCGACGGAAACTATGTCGGTGAAGCCGAAGCCGTAACCTGGGATGCCGTCCTGCTGGGTGCTGCGATTGGAGCGGACCCAGGCCGCGAGTTCTCGGCGAAAGCTCTTCTGGGACATCTGTGTGCGGTCACCTTCAGCGACTAAATCGGCCACAGCATTGCGGCGAGTGTCGCCGCGCACGATATGCAGGCTTGCTCCTTCCATGCGAGCCAGTTGCTGGAGCTCGACAAGTAATCCGTCCGGCACCTTGCGATCTTCGAAGCGGGAGCGGTTGGTGCGGCGCTTCTGAATGGCACGGAACAACTGCTGCTCTTCTAGCGTGGCCGTATATGGTTCACCAGGACGGAGGATGGCGAGGAAATCCGCGTCGTGTGTCTTGGGGAGAATCTGGAATATATCGCAATGCCCAAAATGCCTGAAGGCAAGTCTGATGTGATAAACAGCAGCGCCGCAACTGATGACGAGTTGCCGGTCATCGGGATCACAGACGGGTAATGCACGGCTCCGGTCAGCGAAAACTTCAATTGTGTCGTTTTCGATTCTGAAGAGCCACGGCTGCGTGTTATGACTCGACGGCGCAAGGACAGCGTAATGCAGCACGAACTCAAGCTGTTCGCGCACACTGCCACCGCTCGGAAAATCGGAATCGGATAGATTCCAAGGTCGAAACTTGCTCATAAAAGCCGGCGTGGTCACCCCCACCCTCCGGATGGACACTTGGCAAAGTATAGACGACTGCGCCATTCTGTGCAGGGCGTTGTTTTTGGTTCAGGGAAAAGGTGTGTCGCATCTTAAGCTGTGGAATGTCTACAGCTCCTCCAGTGGAAGAAACAAAAGTTACACGGCGGCAGTTTCTCGGCAAAGGACTTCTTGCCGGTGCTGGCGTGATCGCACTAGGTTCCTATTCAGCTCTGATTGAACCGAACAACATTGTGACGCGCTCGTTCGAGATAGAGCTGAAGCGTCTTCCGGCCGCTTTCGATGGCTTTCGCATCGCGCAGATCAGCGACATTCACTTCGGAGAATTTCTGGGTGAACGTCATCTGCTCAAGGTCATCAACTTAGTCAACGCGGCAAAACCCGACATGGTGGCCATTACTGGGGACTTCGTCACTCGGCCTTGGGGCAAACCACGGTATCGCCCGGGGGCGCTCAAGGCAGAGCCATGTGCTGAATTACTTCGTAGTCTTCAGTCGCAGTTTGGGACGTTAGCCATTCTCGGCAATCACGACCATGCAACGAATGCGACGATTGTTGCTGGTGCGCTGGCATCTTCCGAAATTCGTGTGCTGCGGAACCATGCCGTGCCCCTCGAAAAATCAGGTTCCAGGCTATGGATAGCAGGTGTTGACGATGCTGTCGAGCGTGCTGCCGATCTGCCTGGAACGATGGCTCAAGTACCCAACGATGAGGGCTGCGTTCTGTTGGTGCACGAACCCGACATGGCCGACTGGGTCTGCAAGTATCCGGTGGATCTTCAGCTATCAGGACACTCGCACGGAGGGCAGGTTCGGATTCCATTTGTTGGCGCGCCGGTTTTGCCCGAGTCCGGGCGGAAGTATCCGCTGGGACACTATCAGATCCAGAACTTGCAGTTGTACACGAATCCTGGGATTGGCGTTATCACGTTGCCCATACGATTTGACTGTCCACCGGAGATCACGGTGTTCACACTAAGGGCAAGAACTTCCCCAGGTTAGCTGCGCGAACCCGGGGCACCCACCCCCTGTATGCCGGTATGACCGATGAAATAAAGGACTTAGCTGCAAAAATCTGACTGATGCCTCTGATGGTGTGTGGGGCGAAGCATCTGTTGCCGAACGGGATTCGGCGGCAGCGCAAAGATCCTATTTCTAGCCTAGCAGTTTTGGAAGGCAAAACCGACACGGATGGGAGTGCGGTATGTGCTTGTGAGGGAAGGAGTTTGGGGCGACTGTTAGGGCTTGGGTAGTTGACATGTTTCAGGACGGGGCAGCCCCGTCCCTACACAAACACGAACGGACGGGGCACAGCCCCGTCCCTACACATTCGTGGAATGCCGGACTGGAGTCCGGCGCTACGTCCGGTTACGGCTAGCTTGCGGGAGCACCGGCTGGCTTGTCGAAGAGCTTGGGATCGATTTGCGGATTGATCTGAATCGATTCAGTCTTTTCGGACAGGAACGGCTGGCCGTTGCGGGTTGAAGTCTGAGCCATTGGAATCGTCAGGCCGTCGGTTGTCTTCCAATCGGAGTAGTCGGTGTTTACCTCGGCCGGACCTTGCGGTCCAACGGTAGGATAGACCGCGCGCAGGACGTGTCCAGTTTGAGGGTCGACGAACCACTTGAGCGGTTGGCCGTCGGCGTTGATGTCCAGAACGCGGGCATCGACGTTGCCAATCTTCTGATTGCCGGTCACGGCAAACGAGTATTTCGGATCATCCGCGTGTTGCGCGACCGAGATGATGTTTCGCTTGATGGAATTTATGGCCTCAGGTTTCTGAGATGACGGCATGTCTTGAACCTGCCCGCCCATATTCATGAAGGCCGCAGCCGGAGTCACGACAACGGTCACTTCACCCATTTGTGTGCTCAAGGACTGATGCACTTTGTCGGGGAGAACTATTGTGGTCGCCCCCTTCATTTCCATGTCTCCTTGAGGGGTGGACATCGTACGGATGGAGTTGGTTTTGACAGACTTGACGGCAGCTATTTTCTCCGCGCCGCCGACTGACTCGACCACTTTCGCTATAAGGGCCTTGCCTTCCAGATTGGAACTGGCGGCCTTGGCCGAGGCTTCGGATTGGCCGGGAACGGGGATGTTGATGTCGAGCTTAGCCACGGGGCCGAGGGTCTCGAGCTGTTTGCCTGCTTCGGCGGTGCCGACCACAAGCGTGGCGAATTGGCCTGGGTGAACATACTTATGCGCAACGCGAGTGACGTCGGCTGTGGTCACTTTCTCGATGCCGGCACGGAACTGCTCAAGAAAATCCGCAGGATAGCCGTAGTATTCGTAGGCCATCCGTTCGCGCAGGACTTTGTCGGGCGAATCGAAGTTGAAGATGAACGAGTTCAGGATTGAGTCTTTGGCCAGCTTGAGTTCGTCTTCCGTGGCTGGCGACTTGATTATGCCTTCGATCTGGTCGTTGAGGGACTTGATCGCCTTCGACGTGTTCTCGATTTTTGTGCCCATGGCGATGCGGAAGAGTCCTGGGTGATCGTAGCCAGAACCGATACCACCACTGACGGAGTAGGCGAGTCCCTGAGTGGTGCGAATGTTCTTCATCAAACGGGAAGAGAAGCTGCCACCGCCGAACACTTCATTGAGGACAACGACGGCGAAATAGTCGGGGTTGTTCTTCTCGATGCCGAGGGTGACCATGCGGATGGCGCTCTGGTTTACGTCGTCTTTCTGCGCGAAGTAGAGGCCGGGCTTGGCCGGATCGGGAGTGATGTGTGGCGGTTCGGCTTGCGGCCCCTTTTGCCACGAGTCGAACGCCTTGCGGAGCCTGGCTTCCATCGCGGTTGAGTCGAAGTCGCCGACGATTCCGAAGATCATGTTGTTGGGGTGGACGTAGCGCTGGTGCCAGGCTAGCAGGTCTTCCCGGGTCACGGCGGCAACGGTCGAGTATTCGGCGATGCGGGCGTACGGATTGTTCTTGCCGTAGCCGAGGAAGGCGGTCTCGCGACGGGCGACCTGACCGATGTCGTCATTGCGGCGCGAGATGAGGGTGTTCATTTGCTTCTTGGCGATGTCGATCTTCTCTTCGCGGAACTCGGGATTGTTTAGTACATCGAGAAACGCGGCGAAGACGTCATCAAAATCCTGCTTCAGGCAATTGAGCGAAATCGTGGTTGAATCGATGTTCCCGTTGGTTTCGACCTTGGCGGCGCGAGCTTCAAGGAAATCATCGAGCTGATCGCCGGTTCTGGTCTTGGTGCCGCCGGTTCTCCAGACATCACCGTATATGTCAACGAGTCCGACTTTGGAGGCGGGTTCGAGACGAGCGCCACCACGGATCAGGGCAACGGCGTCAATGAGAGGAAGTTCGTGGTCTTCCTGGAGGAAGATGACCATGCCGTTGGCGAACTGAATGCGCTTTGGCTGAGCCGGGCTGAATTTGGGCAGCGGCGGAATGGGAATCTGCTTCCATGGCTTAGCTGCGGCTGCGGCCGGAGTTTTCTTCTCAACCTGGGCAGCAGTCTCTTTGCCTGCCTGACGTGGAGATTTCTGCTCCGTCTTAGGTGCGGTTTGCGCTGGAGACAGCGCGACGAACAACAACACAAAAAAGATCAGGAATGCTGGATATCGCTTGTTCATTGTTGTTCTCCCTGGCTCTGGGGCTGGCCGGGTTTGGGCGCAGCGGTGGCGCTTTGGTTCAGGATGATGCCGACCGTTCGGTTGTTATCGGTGAATGTCTTCTGGGCGACGCGCTTCACATCGGCGGCCGTGACCTTGTCGATGCGATCAACCTGACGGAAGAGTTCGCGCCAGTCACCGTAGCGGGCTTGCATCGTGGCGAGGTTCTGGGCGAGGCCTTCGTTGTCGTTGAGGCTGCGAATCAGGCGGGCCTTGGCGCGGGTCTTGACCATTTGGAGTTCGTCAGCAGAGACGTCCTGGGTCTTGAGGCGCGAGACTTCGGCTTCGATGGCCTCCTGCAACTCTTTGGGCGTATGGCCTGGTGTCGGGACAGCGTAAAGCGCGAAAAGGTGTGGATACTTGCTTCCGGGCAGACCACTGAATCCGGCGGCCTCGGCAGCGATCTTCTTGTCGCGTACGAGCGAGCGGAAGAGGCGTGAGGTACGACCTTCGGAAAGCAGGTCGGAGATGACGTCGTAGACGGCGTCATCGGGGTCGCGCATGTCGGGACGATGGTATGCCTCGATGAAGAACGGCTGCGAGGGGTCCTGAATCTGGACACGGCGTTCGGAGTTCTGGGGAGGCTCGACCGTGATGATCTTTGGTGGAGCCGGGCGTGTCGGAAGCTGGCTGAAGTATTTTTCCAGCATGGGCAGAATCTGGGGGCCGCTTACGTCACCAACGACAGCAATGTACATGTTGTTGGGGACGTAATAGGTCTCGTAAAAGCGCTTGGCGTCAGTGGCGGAGAAGTTCTGGAGATCTGACATCCAGCCCACGCCTGGGCGATGATACGGGTGGGCGATGAACGCTTGCGATTGGAACTGTTCGATGAGTCGGCCGATCGGGTTGCTATCGATGCGCATACGGCGCTCTTCGATGACTACGTCGCGTTCCTTGTAAAATTCGCGAAACACCGGACGTGTGTAGCGTGCCGACTCAAGATAGGCCCAGAGCTGGAGCCGATTTACCGGCATGGAGTAGAAGTAGCCGGTCTCGTCTTCGCTGGTGAAGGCGTTCATGCCGACACCACCGTTCTCTTCAATGATGCGGTCGAACTCAGCCTGCACAACGTACTTGTCGGCCGCAGCCATGGAGTCTTGCCAAGCCTTGTGAAGTTCTGCCAGTTTCTTCTCGTCTCGACCGATAGTCTTCAGGCGCTCAGCATTGTAGGCGGCGTAGGCCTGCTCGACCTTTTCAAGAGCAAGTTTCTCGGCGGCGTAGTTGTTCGTGCCGATCTTGTCGGTGCCCTTGAAGGCCATGTGCTCAAACATGTGAGCGAGCCCGGTTTCACCTTGCGGATCGTTTGCGGAACCGGCATCAACGAGGGTGAAGAAGGAGAAGACGGGCGCTTCTGGCCGATTGCAGATGATGAGCGTCAGTCCGTTTGAGAGCTTCTTGACGGTGACGCGCTTTTCGAATGAGGCAACGTCCTGGGCGGTGAGAGGAATCGTGAGTAGTGCCAGAACAGCAACAATCAGTATGTATCTTCGTGCGACGTTTGGCATCAGCACCTCCGAAAGAGTGAAAGTAAGGGAGCGGGAGGGGGGATGTCAAATCATCGGGTGAGTTGGCGATCGGGTGATCGGGTGAGTGGAAACGCATCTGAGCGCAAAAGGGCTGTCTCACATGGCGCAAGCGGCGCGCGAGACGCCCGCCGGGACAGCCGCCAAAATGGCGGCGTTACGGCTCGAGTACCTTCAGATGTCAATGATGCGGTAGGGGCGGGGAGGATCTTGGGCGAGGAGGAGGTTCATGGCGACGTTGTAGACGGGGATGCCGGAGACGGTCTTGCCTTCGAGTGTACCGTGATGGGCGTGTCCGTGAACGACGAGGTTGGCCCCGTGGCGGTCAATGACTTCAGCAAGACGTGAAGTCCCGAGGTAAGGGAAGATTTCGGTGGGTTCTCCCTGGACGGTCGCGGGGATTGGTGAGTAGTGGACGACGATAACGCGCTTTTCAGTTCGAAGCTGAGACAGAGCGCGTTCGAGTTTCAGGGCTTCGTTGATCGCAGCTTGGACGAAGGCTTTCACTTCCCGTTCTCCGAAGGCCGTGAGGACACTGCGGCCGAAGCCTCCCAGAAAGCCCTTTGTTCCGGCGAAGCCTACGCCGTCCCGCTCGTAGCCGGTACCGTCGAGGATCTTGATTCCTTCGGCGTTCATCATCCTCATGAGTTCTTCTTCCTGGCCGCTTTCGTAATCATGGTTGCCGAGGACGGCAACGATGGGGATGCGGAGGCGGACGAAGGTGGCGAGCATGGATTCCATTTCGGCCGGTTTCCCATAGTTGGTGAGGTCTCCGGCGAGAACGAGAATGTCGGCTTCGTCGCGCACACGATTCATCTGATCGCGGATGCGGTCGTAGGTTTGCGGTGTGAAATGAGTGTCGGCTGTGGCGGCGATTCTCATGCTGCTGGTTCGGATGTCCTCAGACGTGTTCCGTTGCTTGGAATGACGTGTTTGCGGTTTCCGCGGTAGACGCTGAGCAGGTCCTTCATCCCCCATTCGGAGACGTCGATTGCGAACATCTTTTCGTCGATGAGGCTGCCGCGGAAGGGAGCAGCAGGGTTCGGGGTTTCGATTTCATCTTCGAAGTGGGCGAGCAGTCGCTCCCAGACGTTGCGGGGGATGTAGTCGGTGTGGGCCGGGTAGCAGTAACGGAAGAGAATGAGGGTCCAGAGGAGAATCTCCCAGTGGTCGCCGGCGAGATGCAGAATACGCGGCCACTCGAGATTGCCACGGGTGCCGTGGATGACGTGTGCGATGTCGGCTCCGTCGAAACGCTCGCGGCGGGTGACGAAAAGCTTGGATGCGATGAGTTCTTCGGCCGCGAGAACGCGAGAAGGTGTGCCAACGATCCCGTATGGAGTGCCGCGATCGACCCAGGACTGGTCGACAATTATGACGGCGTTGCTCATACCGGTAATCAGGTCGACATAGTACTCGTCGCGATGGGCTTTCGCGAGCCAGACGGGGTCGAGGACTTCGGTTTCGAATCCGTCATCAGCGAGCGTCTGAAGAGCGGCAGGTGCGTATTCTCCGGGGAGGAAGAGGTCGAGGTCTTTAGTATCGCGCCAGATGCCGGTATGGCGCTGAAGTGCGAAGGCTCCGGAAACGACGTAAGGGATATGCCGGTCGTTGAACAGTCTCAGGACTTCCTGAAAGAGCAGGCGTTGCTCGGGCGGGAAGTTCGGTTCAACCGAGGAACTGACCGGGAGCGGCTTGTCGTTGGCGGACACCCGATGTTGGATGGAGGGGCCGCGTTGGGAGTTGTGGTGAGGGTGGCGTGTAAGGGCGTATTCAAGGGAAGAACAGGCCCGAACTCTGCATCCAAGAGGGGGTATGGCGCGAACAGAATCAGTGGTGGACATCCAGGGGCGGCGTCTGAAGCTGTCGAACCTGGGCAAGGTGATGTACCCAGATGTGGGATTCACGAAGGCGCAGGTGATCGACTATTATGTGCGGATTGCGCCGGTGCTGCTGCCGCATTTGAAGGGGCGTCCACTCACAATGAAGCGGTACCCGGAGGGCGTTAAGGGCGGATTCTTCTATGAAAAGAATTGTCCGGCACATAGGCCGGATTGGGTGCAGACGGCGGAGATATGGAGCCCGGGAAACAATAAGTGGATGAAGTACTGCATGGTTCAGGAGATGGCCACTCTGGTCTGGGCGGCGAATCTGGCTGACATTGAGCTGCACACGTCGCTGTCGCTGGCTAATGAGATGTTGCGGCCTACGATGATGGTGTTTGACCTGGATCCGGGAGAACCTGCGAATATCGTGCAGTGCTGCGATGTGGGTCTGAAAGTGAAAGCCATTTTCGAGCAGATCGGGCTGAAGTCATTTGCGAAGACGTCAGGATCGAAGGGGCTTCAAGTTTATGTTCCGCTGAATACGCCGACGGCTTACGACGAGACCAAGGGATTCGCGCATGCGCTGGCGCGGGTGCTGGAGAAGGCGCATCCGGAGCTGATTCTGTCGGAGATGAAGAAGGTGCTACGGGTGGGTAAGGTGTTCGTCGACTGGAGTCAGAACGACGATTACAAGACGACTGTATGCGTATACTCGCTGCGGGCGAAGGACCGGCCTACTGTATCGACTCCGGTGAAATGGGAAGAAGTCGAGCATTGCATGAAGAGGCGTGATCCGGGGCTGTTGGTGTTCGATTCGGACAAGGTACTTGGGCGGGTCGAAGAAATGGGAGATCTGTTCCGGGCGGTGTTGACCACGAAGCAGAAGATGCCGTCTATTGAGAAGCTGAATGAAGTGGCGGCTGGGCTGGGAGTTGAGGAAGTGAGGCGTGCTCCCGTGAAGAGAAGTCCTGCGGCAACGGAGCGAAAGGTGAAGGGAAAGGTAAAGCCAGCGGCCTAGGATCGGGTGATTGCGTGATCTGGTGATCGGGTGATCGAGAAGCTAGTTCAACGCAAAGGGCGCGAAGGACCCGAAGGCAAGCAGAGAAGCGGAGGACAAGAATGGCGTTGCATGTTGGGACATCGGGTTGGGCGTATCCGGCGTGGAAACCGACGTTTTATCCGGAGAAACTGGCGCAGAAGAAGTTCCTGCAATATTACAGCGGGAAACTGAATGCTGTTGAAGTCAACTACAGCTTTCGGCAGTTCATAAAGGAAAGCACGCTGCAGGGGTGGATCGCAGAAACGCCGACGAATTTCGTTTTCTGCGTGAAGGCGCACCAGTCGATCACGCACATACGGCGGCTCAAGAATGCGGATGAGCAGCTCAAGAGATTTCTGGATTCTGTGCAGCCGCTGGCGGGTGCGGGAAAGCTGGGACCGGCCCTGTTTCAATTGCCGCCCAATCTGAAATGCGACGCAGCATTACTGGATGAGTTCTGTAGCAAGTTTCCGCCGAACTTCCGGGCGGCGTTCGAGTTTCGGCATGTGTCGTGGTTCAACGATGACGTTTATCGTGTGCTGAGCAAGAACAATGTCGCACTCTGCTTTGCGGAGAGCGACGAGTTGCAGACGCCGATTGTCGTGACGGCCACGTTCTCGTATTACCGGCTGAGAAAGACTGAGTATACGGACGAAGAATGGAACGCGATGGCATTTCGACTGTCGCAGGGGGTTCAAGCGGGGCGGGAGTTGTTTGTGTTCATAAAGCATGAGGAGCGACCGGAGAGCGCGCTGAGAGCGGAGAATTTGTTGAGGTTAGGGATGGGAGTGGCGGCGTGAATCTATCAATAAGGCTTTCTCGTTGCGGTAGGGATTCCTCGTCGCGAAGCTCCTCGGAATGACAAATGCAATCTAATTAACGTTGGACGATTGTGAGTATGTGGTCGCCGATGGTCGCCGTACTGATG
>JAEYQK010000077.1 GCA_023410055.1 Acidobacteriota bacterium | reverse complement strand
TGCGTGGACACTGGCTGCGTTCGGAACCTTCTCCGGCGCGAATCTCTTTGCGCAACTGATGCAGGATTATCTGGGGTCGAACGTTGTCATTTCCCTGCTGAAGCACAGCAGCCAGGCGCTGACGATGCTGCTTGGGCTACCGCTGCACAACTACACTGGCGTGCTCATCGGCGCGACTGCGATTCCGGTCTGGAATCACAACATCCGCAGCCTGCCGATTCACTTCGGCACATCCGGACTCGAGGCCGGCACCAGTATTCTCGAACTGATGGGGAATGAGAACAGCACGGCTCTGAACCTGATCGGAATCGGCGCCTGTACGCTTGAAACGTACGAAGGGTATCACCTTGAGCGAAAGCGTGATCCGATCGTAAATGAACCGCTTAAGCATGGTGTTAGTGGCTGGATCACTCGCGCAGGTGGTGTTCTCTCCGGCCCCATCCCGCTTGCCTTGCGTCTTGCCGCGCTCGTCTCCGGGAATCCTAAGCGTCTTCGCCGAGCCGCGGCAATCTCCGGAATCGCGGGCTCAATTCTGACCCGCTATGGCTGGGTCCGTGCGGGCAGTGCCTCCGCTCGCGACTGGCGATTGCCGATTGAGGCGAAAGGGGTCAAAGTACCTCATTCACTTGAAAAGCTCCAGTCAAAGCCCGAACTGCCGCAGGTCAAAGCGGCGGTCTGAGCTCCGCTGCCTGCAATGTGAAGGCTGGGACGGTCTGGCGACTCGCACTGCTCTGTGCATCGAGTTATGTCCGCCATAGAAAAAAGCAATTGGATGCTTGAATACGCTGTTCGTTAGGGTGAGTGCATGGAAAGCACACACCGAGTTGACGGCCTTGATGTTGAACTTCTGCATGAAATCGGTAGCCGCGCTGCTGCCGCGGCTCCCATGAGAGACGTGTTGGCGCGAGTGGTAGATTTCGCGGTCACGCTCGTGAAGTGCGATTCGTGCTTTGTTTACGTTCGCGAAGGCGACCAGTTAATCTTGAGAGCTTCGAAGAACAAGCACGATGACGTGCTAGGCAGCATCAGAATGCGCGTTGGACAGGGGATCACGGGATGGGTCGCAGAACGCGGACAAATCGTAGCGATTCCTCGCCAAGCCTCGAACGACTTCCGGTTTCAGGTCTTCAACGAATTGGAGGAGGACCAGTACGAGGCATTCCTGTCCGTGCCCGTCATGTGCAGAAACAAGGTTGTTGGCGTCATCAACCTTCAGCATCGTGAAGCACATCTGCACACGAAGCGCGAGATCAGTCTAGTGTCGATGATTGGATTCTTTGTCGGCGCGGAACTGGAACTTGCACGGCTGGAGAGTGAGAACTTGGAGTTAACTTCGCAGATCGAAACACGCGATTTGATGTCGCGGGCAAAGAGCATGCTGCAATACGAGCACGGAATGACGGATGAGAGCGCGTTCCTCGCGCTGCAGCGCTATGGCCGGGTCTCGCGCATGTCGATGAAAGACGTAGCCCAGGCCGTGATTGATCGTCCTGAGGTAAGGAAAGCCATCAGGGCCTAGCATGCAGCCCAAGCATCGAGGCGCACCTCTTTTCAAGAAAGGTGCGCCCCAGTTTTCCTAACAAGCTCATCTGTCCAATCAGTGCGCGATCCCGTACTCCTTGAGTTTGCGATACAAAGTCGTCTTACCGATTCCCAACAGCCGCGCGGCGGCCAGCTTGTCACCATTGAGTTGGTCGATGGTGGTCAGAATGGCCTGCTTCTCAAGCTCAGCTATCGGGACAATCGGCGCAGATTTCGACGGCGCGCCGATCATCTGAACGCGCGAGGTTTGGACAGCAGAGGAAAGATCAGTAACGTGCAGCACCGGACCAGCACTGACGGTGCACGCGCGCTCCAGGCAATTCTCAAGTTCGCGGACATTGCCAGGCCATTCATAGCTCATGAGCATCTTCATCGCTTCGTCGCTCAGCGATCGCTTTAGGCCCGCGATCTGATCCATGCGCTCGAGGAAATATGCCGCGAGCAATGGGATGTCCTGCCTGCGCTCGCGAAGCGGAGGAATGCGCAACGTCAGGATGTTCAGGCGGTAATAGAGATCACGGCGGAAGCGCCCTTCTGTAACTGCAGACTCAAGGTCACGATTGGTCGCCGCGAGAATGCGAACGTTGATAGGAATCCTTCGCGTGCTGCCAACGGGACGAACCTCTTTTTCATGGATTGCCCGTAGGATCTTCGACTGAAGATCGAGAGGCAATTCTCCTACTTCGTCCAGAAAGAGAGTGCCTCCTTCCGCGGCAGCCAGCAATCCGTCTTTCGAACGGCTCGCACCGTTGAACGCGCCTTTCGCGCAGCCGAACAGCTCGCTTTCGATCAAGGACGGAACGAGTGATCCGCAATCAACTGGTAGGAATGGCTTATCTCTATAAGGTCCTGAGAAATGAATTGAACGAGCGACAAGTTCTTTTCCTGTTCCGCTCTCTCCCAATATCAACACCGGATGATTGCTCTGAGCAGCCTTGGAGATGATGCGATAGAGCTTCTCCATCTCGGGTGATTGACCGACCATGGAACCAAAGCCTTGTTGTGATCGCAATTTGTCGCGCATGATGCGCCGTTCCGTGTTGACCTTCAACTGCTCCGAAACGTGCTCCAGCAGCATCTTGAGTTCCTGAAGGCTAAACGGTTTCGTTATGTAATCGTAGGCACCCAACTTCATTGCCTGTACGGCGGAATGAATACTCGCATAACCGGTAATGATAACGACGACGGCGTCTGGCCTACGGCTCTTAATCTGGCGCAACACTTCGAGTCCACCGGTGCCCGGCAGTTTCAAATCAAGCAAGACAACATCTATGCTGTTCGCATCAAGTACCTTGTAGGCAGCTTCGGCGCTTTCCGCTACGAACGGGCGGTAGCCCGCCGACTGCGCTGCGTCAAGGCAACCGTCGCGAATCGCGCGCTCATCATCTACCACGAGAAGATTAGGGAGTGGAACGTGGTGACCGGCTTCTGACATTTCAACTGACAACATGACTACCTCCCGACCGAATCGCTCTTGTCTGACGCGGCCCCCGCGAGCGATTGGCGCACTCGAAGCGCCAACGCTTCGCCACTAAATGGTTTATGAAAAATGAGTTCCGTCTCGGAAGTCTCTGGAATGGCGTAGCCCGATATGAATAGAACGCGTGTTTCCGGACGCAACGAGCTCAACCGCCTTGCCAGATCGCGCCCGCTAAAACCTGGTAAAACGATATCGGTAACTAGAAGATGTATTTCGGAACCGTACTCCTGCGCGATTTTGAGCGCTTCCTGACCGTTGCTTGCCTGAAGCACCTTGTAGCCAGCCTGGATCAGAAGCGCAGCCATTGATAATCGAGACGCTGACTCGTCTTCGACGATCAGCAGTGTCTCGGTGCCCCCGAGTAACTTCCCGCTGGGGGGCTCAGAAGTCTGTTGGGCGACCATAGGTTCTGCCCGTGGGAGGTCCAGTGTGACAGTCGTACCGAGCCCAACTTTGCTCTCTACACGGACGATTCCACCAACATCCGTCGCGATCTTCTGGACGATGGTCAATCCTAGGCCCGTTCCCTCGCCAGCCGGTTTCGTGGTGAAAAACGGTTCAAAGATGCGTGAACAGGTTGAGGAATCCATGCCACAGCCCGTGTCCACAATTTCAAGCCTGACCGCGTCTTCAACCCCTCGCTGGAAATCAACCGTTGTTTCGGAAGTTCGAATCATGAGAGTTCCGCCCGAGGGCATTGCATCGCGTGCGTTCAGCGCAATATTGAAGAGCACTTGCTGCAACTGACACGGATCGATGCTTACGTAACAGGGACCAGACGCCAACTCCAGCGCGACAGCAACACCCTCGCCCATCAACCGCTCCAGGAGTTCGCGCAGGCCCTTCAGCAGCGAATTGACCGAAAGAATAGCTCGCTCGTATGGACGCTGTTGCAGAAATGCCAATAGCTGTCCAGTCAGTCCAGCCCCGCGTTTCGCGACGGCTCGTATCTCATCGTTGTAGCGCGCGATTGCACTTCCATGCTCGGACGAATGATCAATCAGGTCCGAGTACAGCATTACAGCTGTGAGCAGATTATTGAAGTCATGAACTACTCCTCCCACCCAACGTCCGAGCGCTTCCAATTTCTGAGCTTCGATCAACTGACGTTCAGTCTTCCGGCGCTCGCTAACATCGCGGAGAAGCGTCAAAGTGAGCTGCGTACCGTGATAATCGACGGTGCTGCTCGATGTGACAAATGCATTGTGGGGCTCGCCCTCTGATGCCGTCTGAGACTCGGCCATGGCGTTCCAGGCTGGGTTGGCGTATATGAGCGATTCACCATCACGCACCGCGATTCCGTGCGGACTGGTATCCATAACGGCCCTCAGCAAACCAGCATCGAATTGTCCCGCAACACCGAGGTGCTGCGAAGATCCGTGAAGCGCCATAGCTTATCAGAGACCATGCCCAAATTGGGCCTATGAATCGCGAAACAGCATACACTTTTCCGTTTTGAAACAAAAGTTCTAAGTCACTGTAATTTAACGGTTTGTAGCTGCCGGAGGTGTCCCGCAGCTTGCGCTGGCGCGAGCCAGTTCCAAAACAGGATTGCCCCTTTTCCCAAAATGGCAAGGAATGCAAGAATCGTGCATGAATAGGGGCTATCGTAAAGGTGCCGGTGTGGACAAAGACTCCCGAATTCGGTTCAGGGCTCAGCTTGTGAAATGCCGATAACTCGGGAGAGAGAAAAGCACGAACAAACGCTTTCGCTAGTTGAATTCGACTTTCACTTTCTGTTTTCTTGATCTATACCGTCAAACACAAATCCCTCGCAAGAAACACGAGGGACTTCTTCTCTCTTCCACTAATCCGTTTTACCCGATGGTGACTGGGTGCACCAACCGGAACGTCAATCGACGCTCCGCACCGAAGGAAACGTCCTTCTCCCCCGTCACGTACGCGCCTGTGGTGCCCGCGGCCGCACCGGCACCAGCGCCTATCAGCGCGCCCTTTCCTCCGCCTGCCAGCGCACCTATCAACGCACCGGCTCCGGAACCGCCACCAATCAGAGCAAGATTGCGTTTCTTGTGGGATGCCCCCTTCGCCGACAGCGTAGATGCATCGATTGGAATCTGCTTCCCGTCAATCGCTACTGAGGCCAGCGTGATCCGTAGATACCCAGGATCCTGCAAGCGACCTGAACGTCGTGCCTCGATAACCTTGCCAACGACAGCGGCCCCTTGTTTCGCCACGGTTCTGCCGTCGACGATAATAGGTTGGTCGAGAGTCGCGCTGAAGGTTTCGCCCGGTTGCGCTGTCGCGCTGGAAATTCCCGACTGCAGACGGACGGTTACAACCGTCCCCTGCGAAATCGTGACTTGCTTCGAAAGCAATGAACTCCCGTTGTCGCCCTTGCCTCCGAATGGCAACTGCTCCGACGATGAATCAGTACCGGTGTTTCCCAGAGCAGACGCATTGGCGGTATCAGGCGTTCTTCCACAAGCGCTCATGAACAAAATCCCCGCCAACAACAGAACAGCCAACACAGTGCACCGCGTCATAAGTTCCCTTTTCATATGATCCTTTTGGTTGTGGACTAGCCCGTAAGCTCTCGTTGCACTCGCGTTACCATTCTTGACCGCTCATATGAATGCACTTGGGGAAGCGACCGGGACGCGTACTCTGTAGTTTTTTCACGACCAGAGTAGCTGTTTCCCACACGACCGCAGAAGCAAAAAAAGGCTCCTGATTCTACAGGAGCCAAAGGGAGGACTGCCTTTGTCTAGCTAGTTAATAGAACCTGACGCCCCAGACTGCCGTGTCTGTGGCTCGCTCTTAACGATGAGACCATCGAAAGCCGTGATCGCTAGCAGTTTGTCGTGAGTCGCCGCGACGTTTCGAATGAACCAGTTGGACTCCACCCTCTTCCATGATTCTCCGTCTCGACTCTCAAACAGTGCTCCACCGCTTGCAGTAGCGAGGAGTCTATTGCCGAACGGGTCGTAGTCGATTGCGCTAATATTCCTTGCAGGCAATCCGCCGAGCAAGTGATCCCAAGTCGCGCCGCCATCACGGCTTCGCAGAAGGCCGTCATGCGTGGCAAGCCAGATCGCGTCTGGCGAAACCGCGGCTGCGTAGATGGCCCTCACGTACGCAGGAACCGTAGCCTTTATCCAGTTCTTGCCGTTATCTTTTGAAACGACAGCGGAGTTCCGTGTGGCGGCGATCAGCGTCTCACCGAGGGACTCTACCGAAATGAAGTCCTTCTCTCCCAGAATAGGTCCACCCCGCCACGTGTTTCCGCCATCGGTCGACCGAAAGAGCCCAGTTGCTGTAGCGGCAAACCATGTTCCCGGCTTGACGTCTAGCTGCGACACACGCGTGTTCAATTGTGTCTTAACCAACTCGGTGCGGAAGGTCGGCTTTCCCTTTTTGGTCTTGGGTGGAACCCGAACTTCTTTGTCGGTAACAATGGTGTTCAACCCACGCCAGGTGGTCTGGCCCCGGGTCAAAGCGTAAATCCCGCGATTCGTTCCCGCGACAAGGGTGCCGTCTTTGGCAATTGCGAGAGTGAAGATGTCGCCACCGGAGAGCCCCTGCGTAAGCTGGCGCCAGTCGGAGCCACCATTGGAAGACGCGAACACGCCACCAAATTCCTTATCATTCACGACACCCGCATAGATACTGTTCGTGTCGTTTTCATCGACTGCAACGGCTGCAACCTGGCGGTGCGAGAAACCTCGGTTGCTCGCAACGAACGTACGCGCACCATCCGAGCTGGAGAGGACTCCGCTACGATCAGTTGCCAGCATCACGTTAGAGGACTGTCGTGGATCAACCAGGACGTCGTTCACTATAATGTTCGGAGCCGTCACCCTGTTCCACGTCTTGCCTGCATCCACCGTCTTCCACAGGCCTTCGGTTGTTCCAGCGTAGACGACATTAGCATCGGTAGGATCTTGATGCAGCACTCGAGTGCGGCGCGCGGAAAAGGGGATGCCCTGAATTTTCCGGAACAGTTCTCCCGCCATTTCACTCTTGTAGATACCGGAACAGGCGCTCAAGAACACCACTTTAGAATTGCTGTGGTCGACGATTATCGAAAATACATCCGAATCATCGATAACGCCGTTCTTGATCGGGTGCCAGTTGAGCCCGCCATCGTTTGTCTTCCAAGCAAGATGCCACGTACCCGCATACACGACGTTCGGATCACGCGGATCGACGGCAATCGACTCTATATTCTTAATCTCGGCGTGATTAGGCGGAGAGATACGCTCCCAATTGTCGCCGCCATCCTTACTCCGGAAGACACCATCAAGCGCCCCTACGATAACGATGTGGTTGTCGGAAGGTGCGACTGACATCGCGCGAATCGACTTTCCATGCATTGCCGGGAGAGGCTGCCAAGTTACACCGCCATCGCGGGATCGAAAGAGATCGCCGGAGTTAATCTGCTCTTCAACACTCCAAGCTGCAACGAAAATCGTCTTCGGATCAACGGGGTCGATTTCGATGTTGTCCAGCACATAGTCGTTTCCCGTTCCGAGATGCGCCTGGCGCGTCCAACTCTTGCCGCCGTTGGTTGATAGATAGAGTTGCCCAGAGCTCGTGCCAAGCAGAATCCGATCCGGACTCTTTGGGTCGTAAGCCAGACTACGAGCATCGCCGCCGTCGGGTCCTACGGGAATCCACTGAGCCAGAGCGCCCACTGGTGCCAGACAGGAAAGCGCCAGAAAGACCAACGCACCTACTTTGACTGCCCAATCTCTTTTCAACCCATCTCTCCTGATCTGAATTCTGTACCGAAGTACGGTCGAAGTGGCTTTAACGATTTTCGATGAAATTTCCAACTTTGAAAGTTACCGAAGTCGCAACTAAAAAGGCCGGTCGGTCACTCACCACAGCCATCGTGATGAGTAGAACCGACCGGCCCGATATCGGTTACTCCGAAAGATACTACTGTTTCGGGGCAGCCTTCTTGGCGGCAGGCTTTGCCGCCGGATGATCCAGAATCGGCTTCACAACGTTTTCGTCCACCGGAGTGGTGTCCGCAACATTGAAAGTCGCACCCGCAGGAACAATGTAGATTTCTGCACGGTTCCCGCCAGCCGTTCCTGTACGTGTTTCGATGCGTGAAGGATCGATTCCCTTATCGTTCGTGAGGTAGTACTTGGTGTCGACCGCGCGAAGCGCCGGGAGATTCTTCAGTCTGAGTTTCTTGATGTTCTTTTCTTCTGAAGTATCCTGATACCCAACGATGACGGCCTTGGCATCGGGCTCACGCTGCAGGCGGAGAGCCACGTCGTCAAGGATAGCCTTCGCAGTGTTATCCACGCGCCAAGGCTTCTTCTCGTTCGGGAACACGATTTCGTTCAGTTTGCTGGCTGTTGGCGGCGGAGGCGGAACCTCGACGTTCACCGTCGCGGTGCAATTCGCCGTCAGGCCACGGTCGTCTGTAACGACACCGTTGACTGTGACAGGGCCAGCAGGCGCTCCAGCCGTATCAAGCGTTACGTTTGCGCCAGTGCCGGTTACTCGTCCGCCAGTAGCGTTCCAAGTGTATGTCAGAGGACGATTGTCCGGGCTGCTCGCCTGGGCAGCGACATTCGCCGGATCGCCAGAACGAACCGTTGCCGGGTTGGCAGTGCAGGACACAACCGGCGGATGCTTCGGCGGTTCGTTAACCGTGAAGCTTGCATTACAGGAAGCAACATTGTTCTGCTTCTGCTTTGGATCCGTTGCCGTTCCGGTAACGCCATAGTTGCCAGGAGCCAGACCGGTCGTATCGATGCTTGCAGTTGCCTCTTTCCCGGTGACCTTACCCCCGGTGCTCTTCCATTCGTAAGTCACGGTGTGCTTCGGGTTGAAGCCAGACGGAGTGATAGTTACGCTAACTGGCTCCCCAGCCTGAACCGCGCCCGGTTGCGCTGCCGAACAGCTGGCTGTTGGCGGAACCGGCGGAGCTCCACCAAACTTGAGTACCACGCCGCCTTGCAGGCGAGCGCCATTCATGTTGCCCACTCCAAGACCGGCGCTTGAGTTGAACTGCTGGCGGATCCAATCGGCCTGAATGACGCGCCACGAAATTCGGTTATTGAAATCGATGTCGAAGCCACCACCAACGGCAAGCCCAAGCCCATTCACATTCTTGCTCAAGTCGGGCGCAACGTGCGTCAGACCAACGAGCACTTCAGCAAATGGCGTCATGTGTTCGGTGCGGTAGAAAATCTTCGGCCCAAACAATACGTGGGTCAATCTCGCTTGGTCCGCCCAATGCTGACTGAAATCAGCAGTGACACCGGCGTACTTCGCGAAATTGTACGTCACACTCGTGCCAACGCCATTACTGCCCTGTATCTTGACGGTAGGTCCACCGGGAACAACGGTAGAGCCTGTGACGGGAACACCGATTTTTCCTGGGTGTTCCCAGGAATATCCGGCGAAAATGTCAACCTTTGACTGCGAATCCTGCGCCACTGCTACCATCGCCAACAACAAGGCGAAGGTGAGCGCAAGAACTACACGTGCTGTCTTAGCTACGGACATGCAGAAATCCTCCCCTACATAGAGCAAAGAATCTATATGTTCAGAAAAACAGGCCTAGAACATCCTCGAATAGGATTGTACTGCAATCAGCTATCCTGTAAAAGCTAAAGTGCAGATTTTGCGATGCTTATCGTTACGGCATCAGTAGAAGAGTACGGCCGCAATTAAAGCGAATCTCTGGGAAGAACGGAAAGTACTATTTCTGACAGCGCTCGGGCTGACTGCAATGGCAGCGCCTTCCCAGCCCCCTGACCGGAGGTTCCCACTACCTGATTTCGCCGTAAACAGTACAATTGCATCTTACGAGTGAGTCGGAGTACGCCTGACTTGCAGGCTTCCGGACAACCGCCTTTTTATGATCCAAGAAAAAATACTTATTGTTGAAGACGAAGAGAATGAAAGAACCGGGTTGGCGGAACTGATCTCCGCTTGGGGATACCGCACCGATACCGCCGCCGACGGCCTTGAGGGACTCGAAAAGGCAGCCGCCTGGTCTCCATCCCTTGTAATTACCGATCTTAAGATGCCTCGAATGACGGGAATGGAACTACTCGAGCGCGTCGGAGAGCAAGTACCGGTGATCGTGTTTACTGGTCAGGGAAACGTCGATGAGGCCGTGTCTGCGATGAAACTCCACGCCTACGACTTCATCGAAAAGCCTCTGAACCCAAGCCGTATAGCTCGTTTGAGGAGCGTACTCCAGAAGGCAACACAACAGCGCCAGGACAAAGTAGAGAAGGAAGCTTACCGCCGAACACTTCGCGATAAGGGAGTACTCGGATATCTTGTTGGGTCTTCCCGGAACATGCAGGAGATTTTCCGACTGATTGAACAGGTAGCGCCTAGCACGGCTTCGGTGCTCATAACCGGCGAAAGTGGGACCGGTAAGGAACTGGTCGCCCGAACGATCCATGAGCTTAGCCCGCGCAAAGGTAAGCCTTTCGTTGCCATCAATTGCGCAGCGATTCCGGAAACGCTGATCGAAAGCGAGATATTCGGGCACGAGCGAGGAGCATTTACCGGCGCACTTGAGCGCCGAACCGGATGCTTCGAACTAGCGGAAGGCGGCACGCTACTCCTCGATGAGATAGGCGAAATGCCAGTTCCAACGCAAGCCAAGTTGCTTCGCGTATTGGAGGATCGTAAGTTGCGACGACTCGGCAGCAAAGTCGAGACCTCTGTCGATGTTCGTGTTCTGGCCGCAACGAACAAAGTCCCAGAAGAGGCCGTGACCAAGGGCGAGTTGCGCAACGATCTTTTCTACCGCCTCAATGTGTTCAACATCCACATGCCGCCCTTGCGCGATCACAAGGAGGACATCCCGGAACTGGTCACAGCGCTGATTTCCGACATGAATGAGAAACACGGGCGAAGCGTGCGGATGATAAGTGAGGCGACGCTACAAACGTTTATGAGTTTCAGTTGGCCGGGCAACGTTCGCGAACTGCGTAACGTGCTGGAGCGCGCGGTGATAGTTTGCGATGGTTCAGTTGTCGAACCCAGACATTTGCCCCCGGGCTTTGGACACAGTACTCCTCGACAGACTGTACAAGAGGCGAATGCGGTACGTCTGGGAGTAGGTACCACGGTTGAGGAAGCCGAGCGGCTTCTGATTCTGAAGACGCTCGAAGCCACCAGCAACAACAAGACTCGTGCCGCTGAAATTCTAGGTATAAGTCTCAAGACGCTGCACAACAAACTTAAAGAATACGGTGCGCAAGGAGTGCCTACAGAGGTCGGCAAGGAAATCTGACCGCCTTTCGGATGACGCGTCTACGGCTCAAAACGAAGTTGGTGCTTGCGATCACTGCAATGGTTGTCGCCTTTGTGGTGGTGTTTGCCTATTTCTATGTCTCTCAAATCGTTCGTACACGAGTAAATGAATCCTACGTTGATGCAGATTTTGTCGCGCACCAGGTTCTGAACGCGGCTCGTGATGCCCTTGAAATCGATCTCAACCCTACAAAGATTGACGTCAACAATCCAAAATCGGTTCAAGAGGCGATCAAGGATTCGCTGGAGACAGATCCTGGTCTGAATTCTCTTTTGCAATCGGACATCGGATACTCGCCGATTGTCTACGACGTTGCAATAGTCGACACCAGCGATGTTGCTCTCCTCCATACCGATTCCGAACAGCAAGGGCGCAAGTTACCGGAAAGACCTCAGTTCGAGACCATCCAGCGCGGCGGTTTCTGGCAACAACTTCGAATCGTCTACGGAGCACCGAAGGTTTACGAAATCCGCCTACCGCTGCAGCGCGGAAATGCACCGTTCGGTGACGTGCGCGTGGGCCTCTCGACGGTCCTGCTCAAAAGCGAGTTGCAGCCGCAACTCAACCATGCTGTGGTTTTCTGCGGCGCCTCTATCCTTCTCGCTCTCTTGTTGGCTGCTGGTCTATCAAACCTCGCGCTGCGCCCGCTGAAGGCTATTGAGAATCGCCTCGACCGCATGACGGCCGGAGAGATCGTCGTGGCCCCCGAAAGCGAGCGACATCGTACCGACGAGTTCGGCGTGGTCACCACGAAAATCGATCGTCTTGGCCGCCAGATGAGGGATGTCAAAGAGGTCTTCTCCGCACTGAAGGAGAACCTGGACCAGATCATGGCTAATCTCCAAGACGGCCTGATGCTGTTCACGAAGGACTTTCGGGTCGTCCTGGTCAGTGCATCTGCGGAGCAGTTCGTAGGCAAGCCGCGTAGAGACATTCTAGGATGCCAGGTGGACGAAGTGTTCTCGCGACGCACGCCTCTGGGACAACTCGTCCTTGACGCGTTCGACAACCATGAACCAGTCCAGCAAGACGAAGTAGAGAGTGTTCAGGGGCGGCGAACGGAAATATCCCTGGACTTCATCGAAGAGGGCGGGGAAAAAATAGGCGCGCTACTTACCATGCGCGACGCCGAATCGGTTCGCACGATCGAGAATGAAATCGAACTCTCCCGCCGATTGGCCGCAATCGGACGTTTGACCTCTGGAGTTGCTCACGAGGTCAAGAACCCGATTAACGCCATAGTGGTTCATCTCGAGGTCTTGCGCGAAAAACTTCAGAACTTGGACCCTGACTCCCGCCGCCACATGGACGTAATTGGCAGCGAGATCCAGCGACTTGATCGAGTGGTATCCACACTCGTTGACTTCACTCGCCCCGTCGAACTTCGGCTTGCGGATGTGGACGCCCGAACGATCATCGATGATGTCACAGCACTGGCATCACCTGAAGCAGAACAACACAATGTGACGATCGTACGCACACTGCCATCCACGTCTCTGCCGGTGAAGGCCGATGTGGATCTACTCAAGCAGGCCCTGCTGAACGTCGTGCTGAATGGTGTACAGGCGATGCCATCGGGGGGAACCCTAATGCTCTCCGCCGTTCGGGAAGATGGCTCCGCTCAGATCAATGTGCAGGACCAGGGTGGCGGCATACCTCCCGCAATTCGTGACAAGATTTTCAATCTGTATTTCACCACTAAGCAAAAGGGCAGCGGCATCGGGCTTGCCATGACGTACAGGGTCATGCAACTGCACAACGGATCAGTCGATTTCGACTCGGTGGAAGGAAAGGGAACGGTATTTCGGCTTCGACTGCCGCTCTCGGAGTCGTATTACGATACTTTTGAAGAGGCAACGGCACGCGGCTGATGCCGCACGCGCTCCGATGTCACCGTTCAGGGTTGCTGTTCGGGCTATAAAGATTTAAAACAGTGATTAGATGAGCCGTTTAGGAACACAATTCGTGGTAGTGCTGCTGATCTCGTTGATCATGCTCAGCGCCTGCAAGAAGAAGAAGCCGGATATCCCGCAACCCCAGTCGCAGGCACCCACGATTACTGAACCCGTGCCGCAGCCCCAGCCTCTGCCACAGCCATCACCGCAGCCGCTGCCTCAGCCGCAGCCGCCTGCTACGACAACACAGAAGCCAGCTACCGCTTCCATCCCGAAGCCAAAACCGCGCAAACACGTGGCCAAGAAGCCCACCCAGCCAGCGCCGGCACCGTCGGAAAAGTCTAGAACAACTGTCAAGGAAGGTGGGGACCTTGCACCGTCCGGCCAGCTATCGGCCGGCATTCCGCAGGATGAAGCCAGTCGTCAGAGACAGAGCGCAGCACAACTTCGACAGTCCACCGAAACCAACCTGCGCGGACTAACTCGGAACCTTTCTTCAGACGAGCAGTCGATGGTACAGCAGATCCGCACTTACCTTGCGCAGTCCCGCACGGCAGACAATGACGGAGACATAGAACGCTCCTACAACCTAGCGTTGAAAGCGCACCTGCTGTCCGAAGGGTTGATCAAGCACTGAACTCGATCAATGTGGCAGGACGGAACTTCTCGCGGCGGTCGGCAACGTTCCGCCCAGTTTCTGCTGCGCTGGGCCGTCAGGATCGATTGCACTTGCCTTCAGAGTGACCTTCGATGGAACGATAATCAAGCGAGGAAGTTTCCCATCGGATCTTCGATACAGCTCTAGCCCATCCAGCGAATCGATCCCCAGGTTCTCGCGCAGAAATACCGCTCCGGGAATGTCGTCAAAATTGAAGTCAGCGGCAGGTTGAAAGTCGTCCTGTGTAGCAATGATCAACTGCTGTTCGCTACGAAAATCCTCGTGTAAACCGGGATCGAGTACGATCGCAAAGTAAACATCCCACTCGCGCGGATCCGGTTTCTGAGAGACTACGCTGACGACTTCGTTATGGGAATACTGCTCAGCCCCGCTTGTCGCATACTGCGTTCCTGGCGCGGCAACATACAGATTCGGGTGCCCGTCTTTTGGCCGGTCACGTTGGACCTGTGCTGAGATGCGCCACGGACCAATCTTGAAGTCTTCTCGGCCCGGTACAACAGTCATCTGGACGAGCTTGCCGTCGTAGTACACCTGACGGGAGTGTTGGGAAGCGGAAGTCGCATCCGCAGGTGATCCACTGGCGCCGTGCGCAGTCCCTGCCAAAGTACTCGCGCACAAAACGACGCATACCACGCGTTCGGTAACGGCTTTCAAAGCTTGCAGATGCTTCTCCTGCTACAGCTTGTCGAAAATGTATACATGCAATTAGATGCACAATGACGTACAGACCGAACCTAAAACTCACCTCTCCTCGTAAGCCATTGGTTTGCTACACATTACGCGGCTCACACTAGTGCAAGATCGCCATCGCCACGTGGTATTCTGGATTAATCAAGGGTGAGCGTGAATGTCCGTTGATCTAAATGGAAAAGTTGCTGCCGTTTTTGGGGTAGCCAATAAGCGCAGCATTGCATGGAGCATTGCCCAACGCCTGCAAGAGGCCGGTGCAAAGCTGGCCATCATGTACCAGAACGAGCGCGTGCGACTCGAAGCTGAAGACCTTATTGCGTCCCTTCCCGGCGCCGAGGCATTCCAATGCGATGTCTCCAACGACAGCGACATCGATCAGGTGTTCGCACAGCTGAAGTCCCGTTACGGAAAGCTCGACGTCCTCGTCCACAGCATCGCCTATGCTCCACCGGAAGCTCTGAAGAACGATTTCGTATCGACCTCGCGTGACGCGTTCCGCATCGCGCATGAGATCAGTGTCTATTCTCTGGTCGCACTCTGCCGAGCGGCTGTGCCTATCCTGAACGAAAACGCCAGTGTCATGACGCTGTCGTACTATGGTGCGGAAAAGGTTGTTCCACATTACAACGTGATGGGCGTGGCTAAGGCCGCGCTTGAAGCGAGCGTGCGGTATCTGTCGTATGACTTGGGCCCGCAGAAGATTCGGGTTAACGCAATCTCCGCCGGCCCGATCAAGACACTCGCTGCCCGCGGCATCGCCGGCTTCGGTGAAATGCTAGGCGCACAGGCAGAAAAGGCGCCTCTTCGTCGAAATGTCGAAGTTGACGAAGTCGCGAAAGCTGCTGTATTCCTGGCTTCGGATCTCTCAACCGGAATCACAGGCGAGACGATCTATGTAGACTGCGGCTACAACGTGATGGGATTTTAGTCGGGATCTATTCGACGATCGTGATCTTACGCTCATCCTCGCTGATGCGTTCGATTGCAATCTCGACGTCGCGTCCATTGGCGAAGCGCGGGAACTTCTCTCCCCACTCGATCAGCAAGATATTGTTGTCGTCCATCATGTCTTCAAGGCCGAGTGTGTCGAGTTCGCGTTCGGTATCGATGCGGTAGAGATCGATATGGTAGAGCGTCGCCCTTGGCCCGCGATATTCGTGAACGAGCGTGAATGTCGGGCTGGTGACGTCTTCTTCTTCGGCGACATCGAAAGCTTGCGCGATTCCCTTCACCAGTGTGGTCTTGCCAGCTCCGAGATCGCCCCGCAGCAAAACAACTTTCGGTGGACTAAGCCTCTCGCTGAGCGTTCGCCCAAGTGCAATCGTTTCCTCTGCTGAATGTGTTTCGAATACGCTTTCGCCCACGGCACCGAACCTTGTAGAAGATTGTGAAACTAGATTTTAACAATTGTCTGGGCAGCGCCGACTTTGACGCGACGAATGGCCTCAGGCAGCGCGTCGAGCAAGTCGCCGGCGATCATGCATTGTTCACCTAGACGCTCGCGCGCGATATCACCGGCGAGTCCGTGCAGATAGACGGAGGCTATAACTGCGCGAGGGATGTCACCCGTATTCTGCGCGATCAGGCCGGCGATCATGCCTGTCAGCACGTCTCCGGTGCCGCCGGTCGCCATGCCTGGATTGCCGGTTGGATTCACCCAGACTGCGCCGTCTGGCAGCGCTACAAGTGTCCTGTGCCCTTTCAGAACGAGAGTGAGCCTGTGCTCTTGGGCGAACTTGCGGGCGACCTCGATCCGGTTCTTCTGAAGGTCTTTGGTCGAGAGCCCAGTCAGTCGCGACATTTCCCCAGGGTGAGGAGTGAGAATCAGCGGCCTCGTACGGCCGTCCAGAAGCGATGCCTTGCCTTCGAACGCATTCAGGCCGTCGGCGTCGATGATTGTCGGGACTTTAGTGCGAGCAACAACCGCACGAACGAACTGAACTGTATCTTCGTTGCGGGAAATGCCGGGCCCGAGCGCGATGACGTCTTTGGCATCAGCGATCGCATCGAAGCGTCCGTACTCCAGCGCACTTAGTGCAATCGTGCCCGCGTCGGTATCTTCCAGAGGCTCAGTCATGAGTTCAGAGGCGAATCCCGCGACCATCGGCAAAGCCAATTTCGCGGTCGCAACCGTCGAGAGTCCAGCACCTGAACGCAGAGCTGCAAGACCGGCCATTGCCGCGGCACCGGCTTTTCCGACCGATCCGCCGACGATCAACGCGTGACCATAGAGCCCTTTGTGGCCGTCCAACTTTCGTGGCACGAACAGACGAGCAATGTCAGTTGGCGTAATTAGATCGAGGTTCAGCTCTGAGACGATCGCCTCGTCAACAGATCCGATTGGCGCACAGTATATCGGCCCAGAAGTAAGTTGACTGAAGACGTGCGCTGGACGCGGAGCGGTAAAGGTCACGACAGCATCGCTTCGAGCTATCACGCTACCCGTCTGTTCCCCGTACGCGTCCGAATCTGCGCCCGAGGGAATGTCAACCGAAACGACTGGCGCAGAACTCGCGTTAATCGCCTCAACGGCCTCGGCATACAGACCCTGCACGGGAGGACGAAATCCGGTGCCAAGAATTGCGTCCACCACCACATCAGCACTCGCCAGCGCCGGGACTAGTTCGCGCTGAATGCTCTCGGAAGACGTGATACTGGTGAAGGGCAAAGCCATCTTCTGGAGCATGGCAGCAGCATCTCCGTGAACGTCGTCTGGTTTCGCAAGGAGGAGGACAGCGACTTCCTTCCCCGCATCTGCGAATCTCCGTGCTGCAACAAATCCATCCCCGCCGTTGTTCCCTTTCCCGCAAACAGCAACAAACCGCCGCGCTTGCGGGAATTCGTGCATAGCGACGTTGGCTGCGGCGGTTCCGGCATTCTCCATTAGCGTGAGCGAAGGTACGCCGAATCGTTCGCTCGTGGCACGATCAATCGCGCGCATCTCTTCTGTGCTGACGATTTTCATCTAGCTAGTCTTGCTTTTCTAAGCTTGTTGCTTCCAGCGATCCTCACTGACCCGATGGCGCGATGGCCCGCTGACTCGATTTTTCCGCTGCTTCTTCGAGGCGTCTTACACCGCTCTGGTCACCCATAACGATCAATACGTCGCCGCTCTTGATCACGTCGTCTCGTGACGGGGTCAACATGCCCCCATCGCGCTTGATCGCCAACACGATAACACCCATTTGGTTTCGAATATTCGACTCCGCAATGGACACACCGGCAAATTTCGAACCTTCGGGAATCGCAATCTGCGCAATTTCGAAACTCTTGCCCAGGTGCACCGTAGTGCTGTCCAGAAAATCCAGAACGTGCGGGCGAAGAAACGCTTGCGCGATTCGGTGGCCGGCGAAGTGGTAGGGCGAAATGACAGTGTCAGCACCCGCAGTTTTAAGATGCTTCTCGGCATCTTCCTCGCTCGCTCGCGCAATGATCTTCAGCTTAGGATTCATCGACTTGGCATTCAGCACGATGTAGATGTTCGTTGCATCTGTCGTTGTCGCGGCCACCAATCCCACGGCACGTTCGATATGCGCCTTGCGTAAAACGTGTTCCTGCGTGGCGTCCCCAAGAATCGTCAGCCAGTTCTCTTGCGAGAACTTCGCCATCTTCGGTTCGTTCGTATCGATCACGACAAACGGCACGGGCTTACGATTGAGTTCGCGGGCAACGCTGCGGCCTACACGGCCGGCGCCACAAATGATGTAGTGGCCTTCAAGACGATCTATGTCGCGCTCCATTTTGCGCCTTCCGAAGAAATCTCTAAGTTCGAATTCCAGTAGTGCCTGCGTGAGCGTCCCGATCATCAGGAACAACAGCGATACGCCGGTGATGATCACGAACAAATTGAAAATCCGGCCATTGTGGGACAGGGGATGAACTTCCTGATAACCAATGGTGGTGAACGTGGTCAGCACCATGTAGAGGCCGTCAAACCAAGGCCAGCCCTCGATATAGTGATAGCCGGCCATGCCGATCAGTGCCAGGATAACCAGCAGCACGGAAATTCCCGCGAGATGTCGGAGTGCTCTCATTCGCCGCGATTCTATTACCTATTTTGCACGATAGCGAACCCTTTGAACCAAAAATCAAAAAAAGGCCCTCCGCCGAGGGCCTCCTGGATAGAGTCTTTGTAAGCCTGTCTAGTCGCCCGCTACCGGGGATTTGGCGGCGGACTCCTTGACCAGGTTCGCCTGCACTCGACTGTGGTGGCGGCTGTAGGTGAAGTAGATCACTAATCCGATAACCAGCCAGCCAATCAGACGCGCCCAGTTGACCCACCCGAGTTTGTACATCATGTATCCGTTGAAAGCGATACCAAGGATAGGCACAAGGGGTACAAGCGGAGTGCGGAAAGGTCTACGCTGCTCGGGATTGGTGTGCCGCAGAACTATCACGGCAATACATACGATGACAAAGGCCAGCAGTGTCCCGATATTCACCATTTTTCCGATATCATCGATCGGAGTAACGCTACCCACAATGGCCGCCAGCAGTCCGACCAGCATCGTGTTCTTCCAAGGGGTGCGAAACTTAGGGTGAACGTCAGCGAAGAACTTCTTTGGCAGAAGACCGTCGTTCGCCATCGAGTAAAGCACACGTGTCTGGCCCAGCAGCATCACGAGCATCACGCTTGTCAAACCGGCCAAAGCGCCGAGTGTAATGATGTGGGAGGCCCCCGTCAGTCCGCGATCCAAAAACGCGCGGGCGATCGGGGCTTCGATATTGACGTCCCGCCACGGCACCATGCCGGTCAGGACAGCCGCCACAGATATGTACAGGGCGGTGCAGATGAGCAATGAAGCGATAATCCCAATTGGCAAATCGCGCTGCGGGTTCTTCGCCTCCTGCGCAGTTGTGGAGACGGCATCGAATCCGATGTATGCAAAGAAGATGTAAGCCGCACCCGCTCCAATACCAGAAAACCCGAAGGGCGCGAAGGAGTGCCAGTCTCCGCCCCAATTGCTGGCCGAAACGTACTTGAAACCTAAGCCGATAACGAAGAACACGACCGCCAACTTGACTACCACGATGGTCGCGTTGAACCGGGCGCTTTCCTTGATGCCAATGACCAGAATCGCTGTAATGATCAGCGCGATGACGAAGGCCGGGAGGTTGAACCCAATCTCTACTCCGAACAGGTGTGGCGCACTGAGTAGATCGTGTGCCCTCTGAACCAATTCGGGCGATTGCGCCGACATGATGCCCGTCATCTTCTCAAGGAAGGGTTGTGTGCCAGCCACCAGCGACGGATCGGACGCTATCGTCATCTGCCGAGCGATGGTCTTCTCGGCCATCTTTAACGCTGTCCAGTGGTCGTAGCAGAGCCATAGCGGGAGTTTGATGTGAAGTATCTCAAGGAATTCGACAAAGTGATTGGACCAACCGGAAGACACCGTGCTGGCGCCCATCGCATATTCCAACGTGAGATCCCAGCCGATGATCCACGCGAAGATCTCGCCCATCGTTGCGTACGCGTAGGTATAGGCGCTGCCGGCGAGCGGAATCATTGCCGCGAACTCAGCGTAACAAAGGCCGGCAAAGGCGCATCCCAGACCCGATAGAACGAAGGACAACATCAAGCCGGGTCCGGCATAATGTGCACCCAATCCTGAGAGGACAAAAATACCGGCGCCGATGATCGCGCCGACTCCGAGCGCAGTCAACTGGAACGGGCCCAGAGTGCGTTTGAGGCTGTGTTCGCCAGACTCCTGTGATTCCGAGAGAAGCACGTTTAACGGCTTCTTTGCAAAGAGGTTTGCCATGAGGTCGGTGTTCTCCTTAGGTCCTTGCTACGACTCTCTTACGCCCCGTTATCCACGGTCTTCCCGCGATGCCAAATCAGATACACGGGTATGCCGAGCAGCACGATGATCAGGCCCGGCCAAGTGTATTGGGGCTTATAGCGCAATAATACGATATCGATGAACACTGCCATCAAGATATAGATAATCGGCAGAATCGGGTATCCGAATGCTTTGTAGGGTCGCTCGGCCTGGGGCTGCTTCACCCTGAGCACGAACAATCCCGCGATCGTCAGAATATAGAAGACCAGCACCGCGAAAATAATGTAGTCCAGCAACTGTCCGTAGCTTCCTGACAGGCACAATAAGCAGCACCAAACGGCCTGCACTCCCAGGGAGACCGCCGGAGTCTTGTACTTGGGATGCAGTTTCGAGACGCTCTGGAAGAACAGTCCGTCCTTGGCCATCGCATAGTAAACGCGCGCGCCGGCCAGGATCATACCGTTGGCACAGCCAAAGGTTGAGACCAGCACCAGCAGAGCCATGACGGCCCCGCCAGCGTGCCCAAACATCGCCTGCAGGACGGCAGTCGCAACGCGGTCTTCCGATGCATACTGAATGCCCCGCGCCATGATCGAGGCCCCGTTCGGATCTCCGTGGAGCGGCAGCACGCTTAGGTATACGAAGTTGCAAAGGATATAGACGAGAATTACAAAGCCCGTCCCCAGTGCCAGCGAAAGCGGCAGGTTCCGGCTCGGGTTCTTCACTTCCCCGGCGGTGAAAGTTACGTTGTTCCACGCGTCGGCCGAGAACAACGAACCAACCTGAGCCACGGCAATAATCGTCAGCAGCCCCACCAACGCTGTTGGCCCGCCCACGCCGACTTCAACCGGATGTGTCGTGTGAAAAGCGTTGTGCCAGAAGTTCGTCCACCCGGGCCCGAAGTTCGCCGCAATTGCCGCAGCATTTCGCCCAACTGCGATTCCGACCATAGCAAACCCGAACAGGGCGGCGGCCTTCGCAAACGTGAAGATGTTTTGTACGATAGCGCCCGTCTTTACACCGAAGACGTTCACGATGGACAGCAAAACAATGATGACAATGGCTACAAGATTCTGCGTGTTCAGGCCCACGTCCATGTTGCCGAGGACCATCGGCCCGACGGGTATCTTGGGTACGTGGCCGATGTGCCAGATCCAACGCGTTGCCGACACGCTCGGGAAGAAGTAGCCGAGAAACTTACCGAATGCCACTCCGACAGCCGCAATCGTTCCGGTCTGAATAACCAAAAAGAGCGTCCAGCCGTAGAGAAATCCCCACAACTTGCCCAGCGATTCACGCAGATAGACGTATTGGCCGCCGGCCCGAGGCATCATTGCCGCCAGTTCGCCATAGGCAAGCGCGCCGGTGATGGTCATGAACCCAGTTACGAGCCACGCCGCGATCAACAACGCCGGGGAGCCGACGAGACGGGCGATGTCGGCCGAGACTATGAATATGCCAGACCCGATCATCGAGCCCATTACCAGGGTTGTGGCGCTGGTCAGACCAAGTCCCTTGACCAGACCCTGGTCCTGCGAAGAAGTTTTCATTTCTGCAGATTGTGTGCTCACGCTGCTCCTCAGCCTGCAACATCCACGCCAAGAGTGTGAAAAGACTGTATCGTAAATGCAGCTTTGCTGGAATGGCGAATGCGAGAATCAGGCCAGAATAGATAGAAATTCCTCGACCGAGCGCCGCGGATCCGTCAACAGGTCACCGATGACCGCCACCGAGTCCGCACCCGCCGCAAACACCGAACGACAGTTCTCCCGTGTGATGCCGCCGATCGCCACAAATGGCTTGTCGGTCAAGGCGCGTGCTGCCCGAACGCCCTTTAGCCCGATCGCCGGGTCTGGATTGGCCTTGCTCGCCGTCGCGAAGACGGGCCCCACCGCAATATAATTCAGCGGCAGCCCATCCGCTTCCCTAACTTGCTCGGGATTGTGGGTGGAAAATCCAACGATGCGTTCCGCGCCCACCAGAAGTCGTACGCTGGCCGGACTCATATCGTCTTGCCCGACATGAACGCCGTCACAATCGGCCGCAAGGCACAGGTCAGCGCGATCATTCATAATGAGCCGAATTGACGGCCCGAGAACGCGCCTCAATTCCCGCGCATGCGCGAGTGCTTCCCGCGCACTACCCAGCTTGTTTCTGTACTGAAGGAGGCTCGCTCCGCCAGCGACTAGCTCTTCCGCGAATTTGATAATTGCAGTGGACGCGTCCTTCTCGCCGGCAAAGCACGCGGCGTCGATGATCGGGTAGAGCCGAGGGATCGCGAAATCGTTGTTCATTGGATACTGAATGATACAGCACCAAAACTCTATTCTGGGCGATTCAGGAATCTCTCCATGAACTTCGTGTCCAACCTGCCAGCTCGAAAATCCTCGTCGGCAAGAATCCGCCGGTGCAGCGGAACGCTCGTATGTATCCCCTCAACGATGAACATTCCCAGCGCTCGGCTCATACGAGCGACCGCCTCTTCCCGGTCCTTTCCGCGAACGATCAGCTTGGCGATAAGCGAGTCGTAGTAAGGCGGGACAACGGCCTCGGCATATGACGCCGTGTCGACGCGAACGCCCGTGCCGCCCGGTGGATTCCACACCGTGATCTTGCCCGCCGACGGAGTGAACTTTTCAGGATGCTCGGCATTGATGCGGCACTCGATCGCATGTCCGCGGTGCACGATTGGCCCCCGCAAGACATCACCTAGCTTCTCGCCTGCAGCAATCAGGATTTGGCTCTTCACCAGATCGACGTCAGTCACCATCTCCGTCACGGGATGCTCGACCTGAATCCGGGTATTCATCTCAATGAAGTAGAGAATGCCATCTTCGTCCATCAGGAACTCGATCGTGCCGGCATTCACGTATCCAATGGAACTTAGCGTCGAGCTGACGATCTGGCCTATCGACTTCCGTAGCTCATCCGAAACACCTGGCGACGGTGATTCCTCCACCAGTTTCTGATGTCGCCTCTGAATCGAGCACTCGCGTTCACCTAGGCTGACCACATTTCCATGGGCGTCAGCAAGGACCTGAAACTCAATATGTCGCGGGCGCTCCACGAACTTTTCCATGTAAAGGTCGCCGTTTCCGAACGCCGCAGCAGCCTCGGACTGAGCCTGATGGAACAGATTGGGAAGCTCTTCCATCGAACGAATCACGCGCATGCCGCGCCCACCGCCGCCTGCCGAAGCCTTCACAATCACCGGGAACCCAACGTCTTTGGCCCAGTCAAGCGCCTCGTCCACACCCGAAATGATTCCTTCAGACCCAGGCAGGATAGGGACGCCGTGCCGCTTCATCGTGGCACGAGCTTTCTCCTTTTCGCCCATGAGCCGCGTAATCTCAGGAGGCGGGCCAATGAACTTTATTCCGCAGGTTTCGCAGACTTCCGCGAAGTTGGCATTCTCGCTGAGCAGCCCGTAGCCCGGGTGGATCGCGTCAACGTTCGCGATCTCCGCGGCGCTAATGACGGCGGGAATGTTGAGATAGCTATCAGCAAGCCGAGGCGGCCCAATGCATATCGCTTCGTCGGCAAAGCGGACGTGCAAAGAATTGCGGTCCGCCTCGCTATAGACTGCGACGGCCTTGATGCCGAGTTCCTTGCACGCACAGATAACGCGCAGCGCAATCTCGCCGCGATTGGCTATAAGAATTTTCTTGAACATGAAATGTCAGTACTACACGGACGACGCCCCACGGTCGCCCGTGCCAGACAGAACCTACTTCACTTTGATAGCAAACAGTGGTTGGCCGTACTCGACCGGCTGAGAGTTGGCGACGAGTATCTTCACCAATTCGCCATCCGCATCGCTCTCAATTTCATTCATCAGCTTCATCGCTTCGACGATGCAGAGTACTTGCCCCACTTTCACTTGATCGCCGACCTTCACAAAGGCCGGAGCGCCCGGCGACGGCGACTCGTAACAAGAGCCAACGATCGGCGAACGAACCAAATGCAGGTCGGCATCCTCACTATCAGGCATCGCCGCCACAGAATCGGGCGACGTCTGCGCCGCACCCGGCGCATGGGAAGCTGAGCTCATCGCCGGAGTAGTCGATGGCATCGTAGCGGGCACATATGTTGCAGCCACCCGCGAATCCACGCCACGCTTGACCCGCAGCTTTACATCTCCGCGTTCAAGCTCGAACTCGGAAATGTCTTTCTCCACCAAAAATTCTACAAGCTCTTTGATTTCGTTCTGATTCATGTTTTGTCCTGGCGGAACATTTGACACACACCAAAGGCACCACAGTGGGCGTGCGTGAATAAATTCCCCGTCATTCAGAGATGCTGACCACTGTCTCCGGGATACACTCTCACAGAACCATCAACTCTTTCGGCGATTTCGTCAGTACTTGATGCCCCGTGTTCGTGACCAACACCATGTCCTCGATCCGAACGCCACCACGCCCTGAGATATAAACTCCGGGCTCAATGGTTATTACCATGCCTGGCTTTAGCACCTGCTTGACCCCGCGAGCAACCCGCGGTGCTTCATGGATCTCCAGCCCCACGCCGTGTCCAGTCGAATGTGTGAAGTACTTGGCGAGTCCCGCACGTCTGAGTACGCTACGAGCAGCCTCGTCCACCTTGCCTATTTCAACCCCAGGCCCCACAGCCTCTACTGCGGCTTGTTGCGCCTCGCGAACTGCCTCGTACAAGCCTGAGTCCGCGCGCGAGGGACGACCGACATGAACGGTACGCGTCATGTCAGAGCAGTAATGCGCGAGTATAACACCGAAGTCCATGACTACAAATCCCTTGCGAGGGATTCGCGCACGGGAGGCCAGGCCATGAGGCAGGGCGGATCGCACTCCCCCGGCCACGATCGTCTCAAACGACATCCCCTGCGCACCGCGCTCTCGCGCTGCATACTCGATCTCTGCCGCGACCTGCGCCTCAGTTATTCCCGGCCGAAGCACCTTCAACGCTGGCACGAGAATCTTGTCCCCCAAGTCCACCGCGGCACGAAGACGATCAACTTCCTCTTCGTCCTTGATCACCCGCAATTCTTCGATAAATCCAGAGGTCTTGCGCAGCCGAGTGCTCTTGGGCAGTGCCCTCCGCAGCGTCGCTTCGAGACTCACGGTCATGTGATCTGCCTCTATGCCAACGACCTTCGCGCGACGAGTCTCAATCCACTCAGCCGCGGCCGTTATAAGAGGGCCCTTGGCGACAACAACACGGACGGCCACAGCCTCAGCACGGGCTTGCTCCGAATACCTCCCGTCGGTAAATAGGACCCATCTGCCACTGGCTGCGACTAGCACCCCAGCACTGCCAGTAAAGCCCGATAGATAAAGCACGTTGGGCATGTGGGTCACGATCACTGCATCAATTGCACTAGGGCTGAGGGCGATATCTATTTCCGTCCTCCTCCGCACGTAGTCCATCAAGCACAGACCTCCAGCCATGCACCATAATAGGCCATAACAGAAAACGGCCCCCAGCATAGCTGGAGGCCGCGAATGACCGAATAAGGAGGCTATGTCTGCACTATCTTCGGCGTAATGATGAAGATCAGCTCCTGAGTTGTGTTATCCACCGACTTCTTCTTGAATAGATTTCCAAGAATGGGAATATTGCCCAGGTAAGGCACCTGTTCTGTGTTGACCGAGTTCTGGGTCTGGATCACGCCACCTATCATCACCGTACCACCGTCAGTTACGAGGATTTGTGTTGTAGCCTGCTGCGTCAGGAACACAGGATTGCCGCTAATCGTGTTACCGAAGTCGGGCTGCGTGTTCTCAATGTCAATATTAAGGAAGATAGTGTTGTCGATGGTAATTTGGGGAGTCACCGTCAACCTCAGGACAGCCTCAATGTACTGTACAGTACTTGGTCCACTCAGCTGAGCTGACGTGACGATAGGTATTCTCATGCCTTGCTTGACCACAGCCTGAATGTTGTTCTGGGTTACTACATGTGGTCTCGACAGGATTTTTAGTAGCCCCCGACTCTCGGCCGCCGCAAGAATAACGTCCAACCTATAACTGTTTGTCTCGTTTATCAGCGCAATTCCGCTAGTAGCAGCTTTCGGAAGAAGATTGCTTACAACAGGAATTGACTGAATCTTAGTTTGGGATGCATCGAGGATGTATTTCGGAGCGGAAGCCGATCCACCGATTGGACTGCTTGACAGGCCTGCGGTAGTGCCCGTCGTGGTGACAACGCCGCCCCCTACTGCCGTCGGGCCGTTGCCCCAACCGACAGCAACCATCGCGCCGAGTTCTCGCTTGAACGAACGCGTCGCAGCTACAACACGAGCCTCGATATCAACCTCTTGGGTTTTCCGGTCAAGCTGGCCTATAAGCCGATCAACGTCCGGAACAACGTCTGGGATGTCCTGAATTACGAGCGCGTTCATGCGATCATCCGCGATAATGTCGCCCCTGGTCGACAGCAACTTCTTTACCGTTGGCATTACGTCCTTCGCGCGGGCATAACTGAGAAAACGCGTAACGCTGACCTTCGGAACGGCAAGCGATTCGGCCTCTAGCTGCAACCGCTTCGCCTGAGCTTCCTTTCTCAGGTTGTCGATCGTCGAGATGCGCAGGACATTTCCCTGCAACTGCTTGTCAAAAGAGTTATTTTTCAGGACGATGTCAAGTGCCTGGTCCCATGGCACGTCGCTCAGCACCAGTGTCAAGCTACCGGACACGCCTGGGTCAAGGACCACGTTCAGGCCGCTAATTTCGTGAATCAGACGGAAGAAATCCTTGACGTCAACGTCTTTCAGGTTCACGTCAATCGGTTCTCCCGTGTACTTCGGAACGTCGGCGCTCTGCGCTCCTGACGCCAGAGACGCTGCCGTTGGGGGCATGCTCCCCTTTTGCTGCGCCGGCGCTGGAGCAGTCTGCGGCGCAACGGGCGTAGCTTCCTGCATCTTTGCCATCTGAACTGGCGCATTCGGCTGTGCAATCGCTTTTCTGTCGGCTGCTGTCGCCGGATCGCCGTTCTCCTGCTGTTTCGGCTGATAATTCGGCTCGACGAAAACAACAGGTTTGGCTTCGACACTCGCTTCGGCACCGCCCTTGGACTCTTGCTTTTCTGCTCTGTTCTCCGCAGAAACGGTAGGAGCAACGGCGATAGCCGGGGCACCTGGATCGCCGACACCTATCGGAGCGTTCTTCGCAACCGCCACAGGCTGAAGCTTCAGCAGCAGCTTGTGGCCGGAAGCACTCAATTCGTAGTCCTGAGGTGCGAGCAAATCCACAACTACACGCGTAACTGGGGGATCGACCTGGTACCGTGATGTGCGAACAGCCTTTATGTTGCCACTATTTACCGCAACCGTTGGCGTACGCACTGGTGCAGAGTTCGGAATGTCCAGCACCAAGCGGTCCGGCGATGAGAGCTTCAGCACCTTTGCCGTGAGGGGCGCGGTGCCACTGACCTCGACTGCCATCTCAGCCTTGCCCCGCACCACAGAAACGCTCTGTATTTTTGCCGTACCAGCAGAAGGAGATGGGGGGGCGGCAGCTGTCGTCTGCGCCACTGCACCTGCCGCAGATTCCGGCTTCGGCAACGACGATGCAGCTTCGCTGCTCGACGCTATCGCCACTTGCAGGCCTCCAGCGACTTCGGACGTAGTAACCGTGGCATCTGGCGAAACTCTCAGTTCCAGTCGCGTGACATCCACGCCGCCAATGCCCTTGTAGGACACGACGTGGTAAGAGGTCACGCCGGCCGCCTGGAGACTGCGCTCCCGGTCTTTGAGCTTGCCCGCGGTTACTCCCGTGAGGTCGACAAGCAACAGGTTCTCGCTCGCCCTGTACTCGTTGTGCCCGAACGCTCCCGTGGTGATCAGAGTAAGAGTAGTACTCTTGCCCTGAGACGCCACGCTAACATTCTTCAGCTCTGAAGTCGCGGCGGTAGCTACCATGCTACTCAACGCTAACACCAGCACAATACTCAGCAGTTGCCTTAGCCTCATTTCCGTCTCCTCACGCGCAAGTGCTCACTCGTCACGTGTGTGGCTGACGATCATCAGCCGCCTTGCTTCTAAACTTTTTGTTCCTATGCCGCCGGCCTTGTAATACGTTTCACGACATCCCGTGTGCTCTGTCGACCAACGCGATCAGTTACCGTCTCCCGAAACACGATCGAATCCGGGCTGATCTTCACCACGTGCCCGTTATAAATCGGGTCATTTTCGTGGAGAAAATAGGTTTTCCTCTGGTCCGTTGAGACGATTGCGATCATGCCATTCTGGGATCGCACCACCCCTTTGAGGTCCATCTTGTCCACGACCAGGCACTTTTTGCCGGAGGCGCATCCTGGCCCCTCGGGTTGCGACCGTATGACCGTTTCGAACGGATCTCGTTGCCCAGTGCTTCGAAGCATCTTGCGCGGCTTGGCTGCTGCACTTTCGCCAGCCCCGGTCGATTCGGACACTTCTTCCTTCGAAGCCGCCTTTTGAGCTGTTGGGCGCTTCGGCCTCGCCGCAGCCCCGCTCTTTCTCGCCTCGGGCGTCTGTAAATGCGTGCCACCGCTCGGCTTTGCCGCTCCCGAAACCGAAATGCTCTGTTTTCCGGCAGAGCTCGCCGCCACGTTGGCGCTTGTCTGCTTAGCAGTGTTAGCGCTTTTTTCAGGTGCGACGGCTCGCGCCACCCCGAGCATGGCAACAATGGTTAGTACGCAAATCCCTATCCTGACCTTCATAAAACCTCTGCTCGACTACTTCTTCTTCGGCTCAACGGCCGTTGTCTTAAGAGAATTGTGACTGAAGAACGTTCGCGCTTCGCATGAGACGACGACACTCTCTTGCGGCGCATAATTGTAAGTCATCTTCACTTGGCCGCCCTTTTCCCCTTTGATCGAGAACATCTTGAGATTGCCGATGTTGATTATTCTCTCCAGCTTGCTCACTCGGTCAAAGAAGTTGAGGATCGCGTAATACTGCCCATCCAGTTGCAGGTCAAACGGCACTTCCGTGTAGAACTCTCTCGAGACAGTCGGCTTCGACTCATAACGTCGAATCTCAATTCCCGCCGTCTTCGCCTCGTTCTGCATCGCATGCATGAACTGATCGGCTTCTTTCTCGTCGGGCACGATACGTTGCAGATTCTCTAGCTGCATCTGCAATGCTTCTGTCGTTCGGTTCAGCTCTGGCAGGTTCTTTTCGTACGGGCGCAGTTTTTCGTTTTCTGCCTTTTTCGCTTCCAGCTTCAGCGTGTTCTCCCGGTTCTGGTCGACAGAAGCCTTGAACACCGTAAAGTAC